>CALUGX010000126.1 GCA_944320285.1 uncultured Prevotella sp. | reverse complement strand
AAAGCACGCCTCGCTGCTCCTCGTCTGTGTCAGTCTTTCAAAGAACTTTTGCTCGTCACAGGAACTAACCCTGAAAAAGCGGATGCAAAAGTACACACTTTACACTTAAACACAAAATATTTCTACAAGAAAATCTTAAAAATATCCTGATTTTAACAGTCATTCACAAATACAACGGGACAACACATTATTAATAAATATAAGAACGAAATGAAAAACACAAGAAACACAACGGACAAAGAATCATAATGCCTCCGCACAGTCATTACAAAGATTTCACTCCAAATTGACAAATTCCTCCTTTGTCACAACTGTATCAAACCCTCCCACGTGAGTTTCGGCCTCGTGGCGATTGATGCCGGTGTACTCAAGACTGGCGTCCTCGTAACGCTTAAAACGGAAAATGGCTTGGTTCATCAATGCGCCATTGAACACGTTAAGGCTTACAAGTAGCTCGAAATCGTGCACGTCAAGTCCCGTAACATTTTTGAAGAGTGTCGGCTCAAGCTGGGTTATGACGTCGCCAAGGCAGTGCTCACGGTAATCCGTAAGATACATGAACACGGGTATGCGCGTGGCAAACTTTACCAGCTTCTCTTGTATTTGCTTGCGCATACTTTTCATTTTCTTCTCTTCCTCGGTCAGTTCCCGCTTCTTGGTTTTGTCTGCGCCGTCGCCACATTCGCGTTTGGCTTTGCTTATGCTTTCACTCTTGTTTATTATGGTCTCAATGTCCTTGTTTAGCGAACGGAAACCTTCGATGTTCATCAGCGCCCTCATGGCCTCGGCCGACGACATGAGGCGGCGCAGCGTGTCGTTGTCAACGTTCACCAACAGTGCGCTTTCCCAACGGCGTGCCAACAGCGTGGCCGTTGTCCCGCTTACGGAAAAGTCTAAAATCTCACCGGCATCTACGGCTTTCATGCTGCTTCCGTCATAACACAACACGGGCAAGAAGTGAATGAACTCGGCCACTTTACGTTCCGGGCTGACGCTGCCGTCAACGTTCAGGTCGCAACTGTATTCGGAAACAAGCCGCAGGGCGCGATTAGGTGCAAAGTCGAACACGTAACATTCCCTCTTCATTATTTCCTCACGGTTGGGATGAAGTCCGTCAGGGTTCTTTATGGTCCACGGCGTCTGCACGCGGAACGCCGCTTGGAAGTAAGTTTCTGGGCTGGTAGTATTGCGCAACATGAAGATGCCCGTCCACGGCTTTACCGACACGCCCGTAGTCAGCTTGCCACAGGTAAGAGTGATGGTCTTGGTTGACAAAGCGTCAGGATTGTTTATCGCGTCTGTCACAGGGCGCAGGGCGTCGGCACCGATGCCGGCCTCCGGCCCGGCGCACACGATAACTGCATAGTCATGGTAAAACACATTTTCGCGCGAAACCAGCAGGTTGCGCATGGCATAACACGAGGCCACGCTCGGCAAGAACCACAGCGTATGGGTGAGAACGGAAAGCAAACGGCGGTCGGAATAAGGCATCGGAGGCTTGCGTGCGCCAAGCCGAAGGTCGTCAACGGCGGTCTCGATAGCCGCCCCGCGTATCAGGGCGAGCCACTTGTCCACCTCGTCTTCGTGCCTGAAGCGTGCCTTCATGCCCTCGCCCGTGGCGGCGAAGAACTCGTTAAGATCAAACTCATTAAACTCTCCCTTGCGCGCTATCGCCTCGATCGACGGCGGCAGCTGATATGTCATCACCACCATGCGCGGCAGCGGGGCGTAAGGGTTGCTGTCGCCCCGCCACTCCTCCTTGGCGCGTTGCTCGTCAGAGTAAGTCCAGTTGAAGATTTCCTCCTCGATAAACTCGCCGGAGTTGATGGCACGGAACGGCGTGCCCGACAGGTAGAGATACGCGCCCGTGGTGAGCGGCATTACGTCTTCGCTGAAATATTCTTGCCCGTTTCCTTCCTCATGCTCCACTTCGCCCTCGTCGTCGGCGTCGTAAAGGTCTTTCGCCTTGTCTCGCCATGCGCCGTAATGGTATTCGTCCAGGATGATGCAGTCCCAGTTGATGGCGTGCGCCCACTCGTTCTTCGCTTTTATTCCGCCGAACTTGTTTTTGCCGAGAAAGTCTTGGAACGAGGCGAAACATACGAATGGGCGGCTCTTGTCGGCGTCCTCATATTCGAGCGAACCGCGCGAAATGAATTGCCAACCCTTGAAATCCACGTGCCGCATGAGGTCTTCCTCCCACGCATTGCGCACGGCCGGCTTGAACGTCAGCACCAACAGACGGCTCCACTTCATCCTTAGCGCAAGCTGGTAGGCGGCGAAAGTCTTGCCGAAGCGCATCTTGCAGTTCCAAAGAAAGTGTGGCGTGTGTCCCGTTTCGCGGGCATAGCTGTTCAGGTATGCCGCCGTCTTGTCAACTGCGGCACGCTGTTCGGGGCGCATCCCGAACGTCTCCGTTCGCATCCAGTCGCCCTCTTCGCCACGGCGCAATGCCATGACAGCCCGCCTCACGTCGTCGGCGTTGCACCTGAACCATTCGCCGCCGGGATTATAAAAACCTTTGCGGCGCAACAGGCGGTGCACGTCCTTGTCGGTGAATGCCGTGCCGTCGGCCCTCATTGCCGACTCTTCCACGTGTATTATATAAGGTGTGTGCCCCGGTTTCTTTATCGGGAACTGCTGGTTTATGCGTTCCTGCACGGTCTGCTTAGCCGTGTAGCCGACTTTCAATAATCCGCTCACTTGGGCGTTGTCCGGCTCTTCGTAGGCGTAAATCATCGGCTTTAGCCGTGGTCTGGATGGAAAGAATTTATCGTTGGGCATTTTTTCTAAGTAGTTAAAGGAGTTAAAGACAAATGCTTTTTTAGGAGTTAAGAAGTTAAGAAGTTAAGAAGTTAAGAAGTTAAGAAGTTAAGAAGTTAAGACAAATGCTTTGTCAGTTTATGGTGACAAATGTTTACCTTATTCCATCGGGCGTATCATTGAATCGATAAACGCAATTTCGTCTTCAATCAATCCATATTTCTTATAAAGTTTCTCGTCAGTCCAAGGTTCTGAAAAATCTTGGAGAGGGACAAGTGAATAGACACGAGACGGTGCATCTTGCGTATTTTTCTTTAATAGAACAAGAAAACGAAAAAACCTCGTTTTTATGTATGAGATAACATTTTCGGCCCTTTCTTTAGTTGCATATGGGCCTATTACAAGATAAGTTTCAGTACAACAAGTATTAGGTTCACCTAAGAACGGCTTATTTAAAATTTGATGCGGGAAGTCTTCTCCCGCCCCATAAGCCCTTGAAATATAAATCTTATATTCATCAATCCAACTTTGATTTTGTGTTATTTCTTTTCTATTTATATATCCCTCAGATTTGTTTGCAAACAAAAAAACGTCTCCATTCCTTTTATCATTATGTCCTTTTACAAATGTTCTTAGTCCAAACGGTTTAAGACTACTAACATTTTTATCAAAAGTTTCTTCATCAAAAGTTCTTACTTTTCTATAAATAGGTACTGCTTCATTATATCTGATAAAAGTATCACACCCTTTTTCTAATAATGGTCGTTTGGATTTTGATATGTTATTGTACCTTACAGTTGTTATCTCACAATCACCATTATACGACTTATCCCATAAGAAATAACAAACACCTCCTTTAATTTCAACGCCAGGGAAGCAATCCGTAGAAATCGGATAATCAATCAACTTCTTTAAATGCTTATCGTGCAACATTTCATCACGAAACTCATCCAAGCCTCGCCCTCCTGCAAACCAACGAGAAGGAATAATCATTATGAGGTAATGTGGATTTAATTTCTTCGCTTGTTGAATAAACAAATTATATAAAGGCGTTGCCCCACCTCGTTTCCGTTCTTCGGTGTCACCCCCGTCACTCAACTGATACGGAGGATTACCGATTATTACATCGAATTTCATTTTGAATAAGTCTTGTGGTTTTTCTGTATGTATGAATTGGTAAGCGTGTGTTTCGAGGGCGTCGCCACGGCTGTAAACATCCTCGCTCGCTCCGCAAAACACGCAACGGCCATTGCGCCATGTGTGCTCCGTCCGATTATAGATTATATTGCCTTGGGGCGTACTGAAACGGGTGACGGAATATCGCCCGTCGGCATTTTTGCTGCAATAAACCGAGCGGCGCGATAGCAGCGAGGTAAGTTCGGTTATGGCCATGCCGTAAAGCTGGCGCGTAAAAATGTGGTCGATGCGCCGTTGCAGGTCGGGCATTGCCGTGGCGAGGCCGGCGATAAGCCGCTTGGCTATTTCGCGCAAGAAGACGCCCGACTTGCAGGCTGGGTCGAGAAAGCGCGCCTCCGGATTGCTCCACAACTCCTGCGGAAGCAAGTCGAGCATACGGTTAGCCAAATCGGGAGGTGTGAACACTTCGTCGTTGCTCAAGTTAGCAAGGCACGAGAGCACGTCAGGGTTGTAATTGATCTTGTCCATTGTCGCTCAGGTTTAGGAAGTTTACGATCTTATATTCCTTTACGGGCAATGGGATGAACGCTTCGTCTCCTAAATCCGAGAACAGGTTTAGCCCCTCAATGGGCGTGTTCTTCAGCAACGCATCCAGTGTGAAGTCGCGCCGCTTCACGTTGCCGCCGCCGATGAACGTCCATTCGCTGAAGACGATTGGCCGCCCCGTGCCGTCGGCAGACTGCAAGGTAAGGGCGTCGCCCAGGATGACGTTACGCTGCAAGACGTATCCGACGGTGCGCCCAAGTTCCGGACTGACGCCGCCGAGCACGGCCTCCGCGCTGTCGGCGAACACGTCATAGAGCCTACGGCGGGCCTCGGCCACGTTGTCGGCAAGGATGTCTATGCCGTAAACGGAGCACACGGCGCACACCGCCTTCTCCGCCCATTCGGCGCGGCTGCGCCCGTAGCGGGCGGTGACGGCGCGGAGCTTGCGGCGCAAAATCTCCACCATGAAGTTGCCGTTGCCGCAGGCCGGTTCGAGAAAGCGCGAGTCAGCGCGCTGCGTTTCATCGTTAACGAGGTCGAGCATGGCGTTAACCTCGCGCTCCGAAGTGTACACCTCGCCGTGCTCGGCCACGCGCTCGCGTGAAACGATTTGGTTGTTACTTGGATGTTTGCCCATAGAATTTGAATGTCATTCCAAAACCCTATTGAGCGTTGCTAATTCATGCTATAAAAACAAAAAGGCCATTACCTGCGGGCACACAAAAGCGCGGACGTTCGTCTTATCCACACTTCCGGGTGCCTGGCATGACCCACGTACAATAGATAAGTTACGCCCGCGCATAAGCGCAGACGTCATTACTTATTCCTATTGTACGTACTTCTATGCTGCCAGGCTTCGAAGTGTTTACAGAATAAATAGCGACGCTATTATTTCCTCAAAAGTATCAGACCGCACCCTTACGGGCAAGGCCTTGAAAGGCGCATGGACGCAGCCGCACGCCTATCATTGTGCAAATGTACGGAAAATAAGCGAGAAAATAAAATGTTTAAAACGTTTTATTAGGAGTTAAGGAGTTAGGAAGTTAAGGAGTTAAGACAAATGCTTTGTCTTTAACTACTTAGCCCGCGCAGCGGGCGTTAACTACTTTAACTCCTTTAACTACTCTAAAATAATAAAGTGCCACATAAGGCGTTATTAAAAATAAAACGCACATGAAGAAATTTTTACTTAGCAGCATATTACTATTATCTTTAAGCTATCAGGCAAAAGCACAGAACAACGAGATTTACGACAACAACATCGCTTCACTGCAAGTTGTGGCCGGGCAAAACTGGATGTCTCTACCTATCATAAAGCTCAACAGCCATAGCCCGAACGACAGGATATATATAAGTTTTGACGACTTTACACACGCATACCACCGCTACACGTACAAAATAGAACATTGCGAAGCTGACTGGACTGTTTCGGAAGGCTTGTTTTCAAGCGATTTTATAAACGGTTTCCAAGAAGGCAACACCATTGACTACAACGAGGAATCGATAAACACAAACATACTATATACCCATTACAAGCTGACAATTCCCAACGAACAATGCAGCCTGAAGATGAGCGGCAATTATAAATTGACGGTCTATGACGAAAATGACGGCAACAGGCCTATATTCACAGCGTGCTTTATGGTATTGGAACCACTGATGGGTGTGCAACTCGGAGTAACCACAAATACAGACATAGACATTAATAAGGCGCACCAACAAGTGACGATGACGGTAAACTATGGCAGTATAAACGTCAACGACCCGTCATCGCAAATAAAAACAGTGGTGATGCAAAACCGGAGATGGGACAATGCCAAGATAAACGCGAAGCCACAATATATAATGGGCGACGGCCTGAAATGGGACCATAACCGAGACCTGATATTCCAAGCCGGGAACGAATACCATAAATATGAAATCCTCGACGTAACACATCCGACAATGGGCATAGACCGCATTGTCTGGGATGGTGAGAATTACCAAGTGTATCCCTACCCATGCGCGCCGCGCCTAAACTATGTGTACGACGAGGACGCCAACGGTGCATTTTACATAAGAAACAGTGACAACATAGAAAACGACATCTCGTCAGAGTACGTATTTGTAAATTATGTGTTGAACGTTCCACAAAAATTTGACGGTGAAATATATGTCAACGGAGCATGGACAAATGACCAATTCACCCAGGAATATAGAATGAACTATGACGAAGAACGGAAATGCTACACTGCAAAAATACTGCAAAAACAAGGATATTATTCTTACCAATTCGTCATGCTTGACAACCAAGGGGTAAGTCGAGTGGTGCCATCGGAAGGTTGCTTCTTCCAAACTGAAAACAAATACCAAGCCTTGGTGTATTACAGGGAACAAGGCGGACGCACAGACAGATTAGTCGGTTACCAACAAGTACAATACAAATAGAAAATAGGAGTTAAAGGAGTTAAAGACAAATGCCTTGCCGGAAAAGGGCTGATGGGATGATTGCGGACATTCATCAAAAACAAAATGGCGCGGCATTGAGAGCCAAAGACACATTAACAGACAAATGAAATGAAGAAATTTTTAGAATACGTAGCACAAGACATCCTTGACAAATACGGCACCGACTTGTCACAAATAGCAGTAGTATTTCCCAATAAACGCGCCTCGCTATTTATGAACGAATATCTGGCTAAGGCTGCCGGAAAAGCGATCTGGGCACCGGCGTACATCACGATAAGTGAGTTGTTCCGTCGGCATTCGACCCTGAGCGTTGGTGACCCTATAAAACTGATATGCGACCTGCATAAAAGTTTTACTGAATGCACGGGAATAGATGAAACCCTTGATCATTTTTTCGGATGGGGGCAACTACTCATCGCTGACTTCGACGACATAGACAAAAATATGGCCGATGCGGCAAAGGTTTTCAGCAATGTAAAAGACATACACAAACTTGACGACATATCATACCTTGATGAAGAACAAAAAAAGGTGTTAAAACGCTTTTTCAGCAACTTTACTGCCGACAGCAATACCGAACTTAAAATGCGTTTCATGAAATTATGGTGTCATCTGAACGATATCTACACAAATTTCAAAGAACGCCTGCAAATGCAAAACATAGCATACGAAGGTATGTTGTACAAGGAAGTGGCGTTAAACAAAAATATTGACTTCAGATATGACAAGTACCTTTTTGTAGGCTTCAACGTCATACAAAAAGTAGAACAAGAATTGTTTTCCACTTTAAAAAAAAGCGGAAAAGCCTGCTTTTACTGGGATTTCGACAAATATTATATGCCCGGCCACACGACAAACAACGAAGCGGGGCATTACATTTCACAATTCATAAAAACTTATCCCAACGAACTCGACACATCAAACAAAGACATTTATGACAATTTAAGCAAGCAAAAAAACATAACATACATAAACGCCGCAACCGAAAACATACAGGCAAGATACATTAACGACTGGTTGAAAGAAAACGACAGATACAAAGATGGACATAACACTGCGATAATCCTATGTGACGAATCGTTGCTGCCTGTTGTAATTCACAGCATCCCAGAAGAAGTAAAAAGCCTCAATATCACTACGGGCTATCCGCTGTTCCAGACAACGATAGCATCGTTCGTCTTACAACTTTTAGACTTGTGGATTAACGGATACTCACCGTCTAAAGGCACATTTACTGTCAAGAAAGTGATGCAAATACTGTCACACCCCTATTCAAGATATGTATCAAACGAGTGCGACACACTTGCCGACAAGCTGAAAGCCGAAAGAATATACCACCCCACTCTGCCCGAACTTTCTGCAGACGTAAATTTAGCGACATTGTTTTGCGGTATCTACGAAGGGAAGCCATTGATACAATGGATTTTAGATGTGCTGAAAACGATAGCACCCAAATTTGGCAATGCCGGACAAGATCCGCTCTCACAAGAAGCATTGTTCAGGATGTTCACACTGTGCAACCGGCTTAACGAGCTCGTTAAGTCAGGAGATCTTTGTGTTGACGCCATCACTATGCAAAGGCTTGTAACACAACTGATCAAGGCCACGTCTGTTCCATTCCACGGCGAACCAGTTGAAGGAGTACAGATTATGGGCATCCTGGAAACAAGAAACATCGATTTCGACAATATTCTCATACTGTCGTGCAATGAAGGGAATATGCCCCAAGGTATTAACGACTCGTCATTCATACCATATTCCATAAGAAAAGCGTATGATCTGACAACTATCGACAATAAAGTGGCCGTATATGCATACTATTTTTATAACCTGCTACAAAGGGCAACTGACATAACAATAGCCTATAATAACTCTACGGATAACGGTCAAACAGGTGAAATGAGCCGTTTCATGGTGCAACTTCTCACCGAAAGCAGTTTCGACATTAAGCGCATATCATTGCAAGCTGAACTTCGGCAGAAATACAAAGACATTACGGAAATAGACAAAAAAGGCAAAATTGCAGATGTCTTGAACACTATAAACTATATATCCCCGACGTCAATCAACCGTTATATGCGCTGCCAATTACAATTCTATTATAACAACATCGCCCTCATAAGTGAACCCGAAGACGACGAACTTGAGGAAATGAGCAGTAGGATTTTTGGTAATGTGTTCCATCTTGCATCGGAACATCTCTACTCAAAACTGCGGCACAAGGACGGGACTGTCACAAGCGACGACATATCTTACGCACTTGAACATGAAGAACTGACAGCGAGAATAGTTGACGAAGCATTCAGCGAGATATTGTTTAACAAAAAGAACAGCGGCAAACCTGTTGAATACAACGGGCTGCAACTGATCAACAGGGAAGTAATAATAAAATATATCCGCCGCCTGTTAGAAATCGACAAGAAATTAGCACCTTTCAAGATAAACGACGTTGAGCTGTCCGTAAACAAGACCATAAGGATAACCACAAGCTCCGGCGAACGCACAATACAAGTAGGCGGACGCATCGACAGGCTTGACCAAATACTTGACAACGAAACCGGGGAGTGGCGAATGAGGGTTGTTGACTATAAGACCGGACGCTTACCCCTAAAAGCTGTAAGCGCAATAGACGACTTATTCACAACACCCCTTGACACGGATAAGCACCCTGATTACTTCCTGCAAACGATGCTTTACGCCACAGCGATAAGTGACGATGACAAATACAATCCTGACCGGCTGCCGGTAAGTCCAGCTTTGATGTTCATACAGCACACTACAGGCGACAACTACGACCCGACAATATGTATTGGAAAAAACAAAGTTAAAGACATAACGGAATACTCAGATGAGTTCACAGCGAACTTGTCAGGTGTTCTTGCAGATATTTTTGAACTTGAAAAGCCGTTCACCCCAACAACAGACAAAAGTATATGCAGCATCTGCCCATATCACAGCCTGTGCGGGATTTAACGCGATCATGTTAGAAAAGGCTTAACATCAGGCGTCAGAGCATAGACTCATTAACAAACGAAAGTGGCAAAAGTTTTTTTACACTATCAATAAAATAGACTGCATTTTCGCCATAAAGATAAACTGCAATGTTGCGATTATACCTTTGCTCCATTTCAAGCAGGGCCTGACGGCACATTCCACATGGAGTCACAGGATCTTTCACAAAGCCGTTTGAATTACTTGCAGCTATGGCAATCTGCATTATCGCAAGGTTCGGCCAGTTCGATTGGGCATTGAATATCGCAGAACGCTCGGCACACATAGTTACAGGAAACGCGGCATTTTCCTGATTAGCACCAATGACGATACGCCCGTCTTCGAGTCTCAAAGCTGCTCCCACCTTAAATTTTGAATACGGAGAATAAGAATTTTTGGTTGCTTCCTTAGCGTTGTTTACCAATACTTTGACATCCTCCGGCAGTTCGCCATACCTTAAAACATCATATTCAAACTTTATTGTAAGATGCTCCATTGTTGTATCAATTAATCATTGCTCATCTTTAAAATACTCATAACATCCCATATCAGGGGCGTCGTCACGTTGTCTGCCGTCACGGTCGTCAGGCAACGAATTGTTTTTGTCGGCAGCACCGATGGCGTATGACAATGAATCGAGATGGAAATCATACCGTTGCATATCAATGTCAACAAGACGGAAGTTCTCCTCTCCCATCACCGCCGATGTATCAACATCTTCAGCCGTGACATCTTCCCAGATGACACCGATAACGTTATCGTCGCCTTCTACTTTCTCCGTGCGCAACAAAGAGTTGACAAAACGGTAATTGAATGCCACAGAGCTTTCATCACCAAGTTTGTCGCCCATAACCATCTCATCCCCGTAACCTGTCACAATACTGTTAATACATTCCATCCGGAGAAGCGGCAACTCCACACCGTCACGATGGTTGGCATACATCAGGGCTGCGCCACGATTTGAGTCAAACGGATAGAATTGGGCAATCGTGCAATGCTTCATTGTCACATCGCCACCAAACACGGCCACACAGTTATTCAATGTGTTTGTTATCTGGCAGTTGTTAAAATCTAATTTGCTACTTACTGCCATGACGCCATATCCTTGACAGTTGTGCACAGTGCTGTTGCGCATGGTTAGTTTCGTCACCGATACGTCAGAAGAATCACACACCACGCCGTCAAACGTGCCATGTATGTCGGTAAAGGCCACCACGTTGCCATACGACGAACTGTGAAACTTTACGCCTTGCCACTGCCCGCTTACCATGTCATAAGGCAAGTAATCAAACATCCGGTCAGTCCTGTCACCTCGCAACACGATGTTTTCCTCGGCCGTACCTTCGGCCAACAAACGGCCGTAAACATCGATACCGGCGTCGCCGTGGAAGTAAAGCGTCGTACCTGGCTCAATCGTCAGCGTGGCTAAACTGTCAACCGTCAGTCCACCGTAAACCACAACGGGTCTCTCACGACTGTCTATCGTGGCGTCATCACTTATCACGACGTCACGCAGCAACGTTGCGTCCCACGTATGTGCGTTTAGGTTTACTCTTTGTTCCATACCGCTTTCGAGTAAAAACACAAGTTCGTCCTCAAGCAGTTGCGGTCCGTCTACTCCGTTTGTCGGCGATGTCAACTCAACGAAAACACGTATGCTGTCGCCTTTCCTTATCTCAACGTTCTGCACTTGGTATCCCGCCGTAGGACTAAGGTATTCTCCGTCAACGTTAACCCTGAAACCCGTCTGGTTACCTTTGGCAAGGCGCACGTTAGTACAACGTATGCCGTCACCGGAACGGTTATACACCCAAATGGTGCGCGTAGCCGTCGGCACTGTTGAAAACACCGTGTCCATACTTATTGTGTCTGATGAAAACGTCAACATATTCGACGGCGACGTGCTGAACGAATCGTCGTCCGTGCAAGCGGCAACAATTCCTAAGCACACCGCAACACATAATGTAAAAACTATATTCTTCATTACTCCCAAATAACGAACATCACTTGAAAATATTGCCCATATTTAAAGGTAAAAAGACAAAAAGGCAAAAAAGTAAAGACATTGCAGCAAATCACTACTGTATTTACATTCTTTACTTTTTTGCCGTTAAACTGCCTTTTTACTTTTAAACAACCATTTATTTCAAATATGTCTTGGCAATACTTGAGCAGTCGTTATTTTTAAGCAAAGCCTCGATACCGATATTTTTGTTGGCGTTCATGTATTTGTCTACCGCCGTGATATAACGTGACTTAAAGAATTTTTGTCCCAATGCGACATTGCACACCCACATAATTTTGCCCATGTGCAAGTCACGTTCCACCTGTGCCCTCGTCTCGAAATTGTGCATCGGATAAAGGCTCAGCAGATAAAAGCTAAGACAATCAGGTACGATGTATTCACGCGACATCGTGGCAATCTGCGACGGCAGGTAATACTTTTTATACAAAGGGTAGTCTCTGCCCAAATATTTATCAAGGGATATTCCTATTGTGTTGTCACCAATCACGATGCTTTGGTCCAAAGCACTTATCTGCGCATAAACTTGTGGTATGGGAATGTCCGGTATGAACGTCCGCAACCGTTCAAAAGCGTTAGTAAGCCGGGCGTTAATGTCATCCATATTGGCATATTGTGACTCGGCGTCGGACACGATGGCCTGCAACGTTGAATCTTGGAAGAAAGCAAGAAACTTGTGGTTAATCTGCGGGTCGTTAACCTCTCCTAACCTCAACACATCCTCTATCAATGTGCGTGTCTCTATGGGATAGTTCATGTTCATCTGCTGCAACGCCGAGAAGTCGCCCGTAGTGAGATACTGGCTCTCAAGACGGTCATAGCGGCTCACTTCCATTCTGTGCCCGCCATCATCATCAACGTCAAACGGCTTCAACTTCAAGTCGCACGCAGCAAACAGTATTAAAGCCATTGCAAGAAAACAGAATATCTTTCTCACGCCTTAACTTTTTATTTTGCAAATGTACTAAAAACAATCGTATCTGCAAACGATTTAGCTAAAATAATTAAATATTTGTAATATAAAGTGCCTTTTAGGACGCTTAAATATAAAAATTGACTAAATTGTTTAAAGAAAAAAGAAAGACTATTAAGAACGAGCGGTTACACGGTGTCTGTATTAAAGAAGCAAATAACATCAAGCTGTCGGTATATCGTTGAGACGTAAAATTTTGCGTCTCAACAATATATAAAAGACGGATGAAAACAAACGACATTTTATTAACAAAGCATAAACTTAACCGCAAAACAACAATGACACAATGAAAGAGAATCAGCACATTTACTTACATATTGATTTTGGCTGATGCTCCTTATAAGGCGGTATTTTAGAATGAAAATGAATTGAGCGGAAATACAGCAAGGAAAAGTGTGCAAACGTAAACATCTGCTATAATGAATGTTATACAACATAGTCACAGATATGTGCAGCATTAACAGCTAATTTTTGCATGAAAAACGGCCTATTGAGGCACCATTGACGGTAAACGAGAGTGTAATTGACGTCAAACAACCATCTCGAAGGGCATCAACGAGAGGCATAAAAGCCATCATTAAGAGTGGTAAAGAGCATCATAACTGGTAGTAAAGGCCGTTATTACCACCAGTTTTAACGGTTTTCACTCCTAATGAAGGCCACAGTCGTTCTATTTGGAGAAAAACTCCTGACAAACTTATTTTGACAAAAAGACAGGAAAACAATCAAGTCTGTAAATTATGAGTTAAGAACCATATACCAGCGTTAAGCTAATTAAGAAAACAGATAACACAACAAGCCACAAAATACATTTTCTTAAACTCTTAATTCTTAATTATAAATTAAATTCCATATCTTTGCAGAAACGAAAATAAACATTTGCAAATTACCAACCACAAACTCTATGGAGACATCACATTCAACGTCTCTATAAGTCGGCAATGGGTAATAAAAACGACATAAAACCACAAAACAAATCAATATGAACAAAAAATTTATTACAACCACCATGCTGGCATTGCTTGCGGCAATGCCTATGTTAGCGCAAAAGACATTCGACGTGACAGTTGAAAACAATTATGCCAAGGGCAAGACAAGCGTGCCTGTGGTAATCAGTCTGAAAGACTGCGGCACTGACGTAAAATCGGCCTTGGTGACAAGCGACGGCAAGGAAATCGCCTGTCAGCTTGACGACATTGACCAGGACGGACAGTTTGACGAGCTGTGCTTTCTGACAGACATCGACAAGAACACGGCAAAGAAGTTCAACGTAACGCTCTACAACGATGGCAAGCCGAGAGAATACAAGCCTGAAGTGTACGTTGAGATGCTGTTGAGCAACAAGAAAGTAAAGGAGAGCAATAAACAGGACTTATACATATCGGAGCTGACGGTTGACAACGGTACCAACCCCTACTGGCAGCTGCACCATCACGGGGCAGCGTTCGAGAATGACATGGTGGCCTACCGCATCTATTTCGACCACAGGCAAACCGTTGACATCTACGGTAAATATCAAAAGAGGCTCGAACTGAAAGAAACACAATTTTATCCCGACAAGGAACAGAAGGCCGCCATGTACGGTGATGACGTGTTGTGGGTAGGCTCCACGCTCGGCCTCGGCACGCTGCGCGGATGGGACGGGCAAAAACCTACCATGCTTGAGAACGTTGACAAGCGAAGCCAAAAAATCATAGCGCGCGGCCCGATACGCACCATCGTGGAAGTGAAAGACAAAGGATGGACGCCGCAAACGGCTGCCGGCAACGCCGAGCCGATAGACATGACGGCGCTATATACGCTGTATGCAGGACGCCGCGAATGCCACGTTGACGTGAAATTCAACAAGCCCGCAAGCGGCTACAAATTCGCCACGGGCTTCATCAATGTGAAAAACTCTACCGAATATTCTGACAAGAACGGTCTGCGCGGATGCTGGGGCAAGGACTGGCCTGTTTCGGCGAAAGACAGCGTTGGCCACAAGCGCGAGACTGTAGGTTTGGGTATCTGTATTCCTGAAAAATACATCGTAAGCGAAGAACCTGCCAACAAAGACAACTATGCCTATGTGCTGGCTACAGACACTGACGAACTACACTACCAAATAACATTTTGCAGTGACAACGAAACCTTTGGCTTCCATAAAGACAAAGACTGGTATGCTTTTCTGAAAGAGTGGAAAGATGACATCTCACACCCCGTAAAGGTTACGAAATGACAAAGATGAAATAAAATAAGCACGCCCCAAACAGCCATTTTAGCTGATTTGGGGCGTGCTTTATGTGTTTATTATAGCAAGCAACCTACTTTCTACGCTTAAGTTCCAGCTTTGGTATTTTCAACTTCATGCCAGGCTTTACGTCTTCAATTCCATTATGCACTTGAATATAGCACTCCATACCGTTACCGAAATACAATCTCGATATGCCTGCCAATGTTTCTCCTTTCTTCACTGTAACTGTTTTCTCCGTACCTACAATGCGGTAAGCACCCGTATTAACAACAGCCTGGGCGTTTAGTAATATTTGTGAATTCACAGTCGGAATGGTTTTGGCAACATCAACTTCCGCCGATGCCTTGGTATTTACAGCTGTGTCCTGCTTGATTGCAACCTTAACCGTGTCAACTGTGACTACCGTATCTTTGGAGACTGCAGCCACAGGTCTCTTCTCAACAACACACACGGTTTTATATTTAATAACTGGCTCCACGGAGCTACGCCCCCAGAAATAGCCTGCACCCAAGGCTAACACTGCCGCTGCAATGACAGAAACGGGCAACACCCATGCCCTGCGGTGGTTGGCAGGATTGGTATCAGTGGCTTCATCGAGCATGGTATCACTCTCAGAAACATCTTTCTTTGTTGGGGCAATATCAGAGCTGTCAATCTCTTCACTGGCCGTTACAGCCTCGGTCACGACGGGTACGTTTTCTTTCCCTGCATCATCCGTAACGCCACAACCAACAGTTATTGATATATCACTATTCGTTTCATCTTCATCACTCACAGGCTCAACTCCATCAACATTTACAAATCCAGCGTCATCAGTTTCTTGCCTTACATCAGATTCAAAACTTGACTGTTCACCTGTTATTTCCTTAGTGATGTTTTCTTCAACCAAAGTATCTTCATCATTATCATCAAGATTGAACTTATCATCGTCAATACCTTGTACAGTTTCTTCCTCATTTTCAGGCAAGACATCAAATTCAGTGTCATCTTTCTCCTCATCAGCGACTTCTGACTCTTGAATATCTGCAATGTCATCAGATGATTGCACCTTGCCCATTTCCACCAAATCAACACCTTCATTCAAAACAACCGTCTCGAACTGGGCAAAAGGCTTATTTACCAGATCACGCATAATAGGGTCCGGCGTAAACGTAATCTTGCCATGTCCCTCAATGACAACACGTTCTCCGGTGTTTACGTTGACACTTTCACGCTCACGGACATCAATCACCTTGAACGTTCCAAGTCCTTTTACCTTTACAGCCTTTTCGGTATCCAAGCCTTCATTTATGACATCAAATAGCGTAGAAATAAAGGTTTCGGCCTCTTGTCGCGTCAAACCATGTTTAGTTGAAATAAACTCGGCAATATCTTGTATTGAAATCTTACCCATTATGCTTGTCCCCCATTCTTTAACTTTTCCTTTAGCGCTGCAATAGGCTTGAAACTAAGGACAAGCTTCGGCGGCACCAACATCCTTTGCTTTGTACCAGGGTTCACGACAATACGCTCCAAACGCTTCTTTACTTCAAATGCCCCAAACTTTGGTATCGCGACCACGTCACCACGCTGAAAAGCATCATTCATTGCATCAATTACTGTGTTCACAATCTTTTGGACGTCATCTTGCGTATATCCTAACCGCTGCGATAACTCTGAAATAAAACTTTTATTATTCATGACGGCTCAAGATTTAGAATAATGAAGACTTATCAGAAACAAGTTGTACCATACAAATCAAATTCTTCTGAATCTGTTATCTTAACATTGTAAAATCGTCCTTTAACAAGACGCTTTTCACCAACAGAAATGAGAACCTCCGGGTCAACTTCAGGAGAACTGTATTCAGTTCTGCCAACATAGAACTCACCTTCCTTTCTATCAATTATCGTCTTAAAAACTTTTCCAACCTTAGACGCTGCGATTTCAGAACTTATCTCCTGCTGTAAAGCCATAAGTTCGTCAAGACGCGCTTGTTTGGTTTCAGGACTAACATTGTCTTCATAATGTATTGCGCTGTATGTACCTTCCTCTTCTGAATACGCAAAAGCGCCCATACGCTCAAAACGCGCCCACTTAGCAAACTCAACAAGCTCCCTAAAGTCTTCTTCACTTTCATTTGGGAAACCTACCATCAATGTTGTACGCAAACAAATACCAGGGACTTCCTCTCTTATCATTTTTACAAAATCATAAGTCTCCGCTTTAGTAATGTGTCTTTGCATTGCTGAAAGCATCCTATCAGAAATATGCTGCAAGGCTATGTCAAGATACTTACAGACGTTAGACTTTTCACGCATAACAGTTAGAAGCTCGTATGGGAAATGCGTAGGATAAGCGTAATGCAAACGTATCCACTCAACACCTGGAATATCTGCCATTTCTGAAACGAGCTCGGCAATATGTTGCTTTCCGTCAATATCAACACCATAAAAAGTCAACTCTTGAGCAATAAGCTGAAATTCCTTTACGCCTTCACTGACAAGGGTACGCACTTCATCGAGAATTTCGGCTTTTGGCCTACTAATATGACGTCCTGTAATCAATGGTATTGCACAATAAGCACAATGCCGGTCGCATCCTTCGCTTATCTTAACATAGGCGTAGTGACTTGGAGTTGTCAAATGCCTCATGCCTTTACAAGAAGGTATTTCCGCCTTGCCTAAATCATTCAGTAACTGCTTATAATCAAATTTTCCATAATACTTGTCTACCTGTGGGATTTCTTTCTCAAGCTCTGATTTATATCTTTGGGAAAGGCACCCCATGACAAAAAGTTTTTTCAAGCGTCCCTGCTCCTTAGCTTCAGCAAATTCAAGAATTGTATTAATACTTTCTTCCTTAGCGTCACCGATAAATCCACAAGTATTTATGACTGCTATTTCGCCTTGTGGATTTTTACTGTCATGAGTACATTTATACCCATTAACCTCAAATTGTTTCATCAAAAGCTCACTGTCAACGAGATTTTTTGAGCAACCCAAGGTCACGAAGTCTATTTGGTTCTTTTTCACTTTTCAGTATTAAATAGTGAATCAACAAATTGTTTTTTGTTGAAAAGTTGAAGATCCTCCATCTTTTCACCCAACCCAATGTATTTAACCGGCACTTTAAGCTGATCTGAAATTCCTATGACCACACCACCCTTGGCCGTTCCATCCAACTTCGTAATGGCAAGACTTGTTATCTGTGTTACAGCTGAAAATTGCTTTGCCTGCTCAAATGCGTTCTGCCCTGTTGAACCGTCAAGAACGAGAAGCACCTCGTCTGGTGCTTGTGGTATAACCTTTTTCATGACATCCTTGATCTTCTTAAGCTCATTCATCAGACCGACTTTATTATGCAACCTTCCTGCCGTATCTATCAAAACAATGTCTGCACCATTTGCCTTAGCCGAACTTAATGTGTCAAACGCCACACTTGCAGGGTCTGAACCCATCTGTTGCTTCACTACCGGCACTCCCACACGTTCACCCCAAATCGTCAACTGCTCCACAGCTGCGGCGCGAAATGTATCGGCTGCCCCAAGATAAACCTTCTTGCCTGCTTTCTTAAACTGGTAAGCAAGTTTACCGATTGTGGTTGTCTTGCCCACACCGTTTACGCCAACCACAAGTATCACGTAAGGAGTATGGTCTGACGGAAGGTTCCAATCGTCATTATCCAACGAATTGCTCTCTGCCAGAAGTGCAGCAATCTCGTCTCGGAGTATGGAATTAAGTTCTGATACAGATACATACTTGTCACGCGCCACACGCTCTTCTATGCGGCGAATTATTTTCAGCGTCGTATCCACGCCTACATCCGACGTGATAAGCACTTCCTCCAGATTGTCAAGCACATCGTCATCCACTTTCGATTTTCCAGCTACAGCCCTTGCAATCTTAGAGAAAACGCTTTGCTTTGTTTTTTCAAGTCCTTTGTCAAGCGTTTCTTTCTTATCCCTATTGAATAATCCGAACAATCCCATAATCTGATATTTTGCTACAAAATTAATAAAATGCCCCCACATTTACAATAAAAAGGTCGCAAAATTCATTGCGACCTTTTTATTTATATCAAGTTCAATAAACAATTAGTTCTTGAAAAAATCCTTAACAGCCTCATTGGGCACCATCTGCTCATCAAAGATGTAAGCACCAGTCTTGGGGCTCTTAACCATCTTGATAACTTTTGTATAAGCACGCCCATCCTTTGAACCTTCATGAAGGGTTGCGACGGTTTTCTTTGCCATTGTATTACAGTTTTAAAATCCTTATTTAATTTCCTTGTGAAGAGTCATTTTCTTCAAGATAGGATTATACTTCATCAATTCCATTCTCTCCGGAGTGTTCTTACGGTTCTTAGTCGTTACATAACGGCTCGTTCCAGGAAGACCACTGTTTTTCATTTCGGTACATTCCAGTATAACCTGAACCCTATTACCTTTAGCCTTCTTTGCCATAGTGATTATTCTCCTATTACTTTAATCTCTTTCCAATCACAATAACCTTTAGAAACAGCTTGTTTGAGGGCTGCATCCAAACCTACCTTGTTAATCAGGCGCAGGCCTGCGGCACTTATCCTAAGGCTAATCCAGCACTGCTCCTCTACGTAATAAAACTTCTTCCTGAAAAGGTTCACATCGAAAGTACGCTTTGTACGGTGCTTTGAGTGTGAAACATTATTTCCAATCTGAGCTTTTTTACCTGTTATTTGACAAATCTTCGACATTACTATCTACGTTTTTTGTTTAATTTTTTGATACTTATTCCAAACAGAGTGCAAAATTACTAACTTTTCCCGAATTATCAAAATATTTGTGCCAACAATAAGAGTTTTAATTTTTTTTAATAGGTATCACCAAATTTATATTGATAGCTTCTATACTCAATCGAAATGTCAGTCCAAATCCTGCTCACCTGTATTCTTTAAACGTTCAGTCAAATAATTCAAGAACAACTGAAGTGCTTGCGTCGTGGCATTCGAGAGGTTCATTTCCCTTCCTTTATCGCCCTCAAGTTTCATTGTCACAATGTCGTCCGCACTTCCACAGGCTATCCATATCGTGCCTACGGGTATATCATGCGTTCCGCCTGAAGGACCGGCAAAGCCTGTTGCCGAAATTGCATAGTCTACATTCAAGGCTTCAATCGCACCTTTGACCATTGCTATTGCAACCTCTTCACATACTGCTGTCTTTTCCTCTAGCACATCATGACTTACGCCAAGTATTTTTTCCTTTATTTCATTGGTGTAAGACACTATGCTACCCTTAAAATAGTTTGATGCACCGGGCATCAATATTATTGCTTCGGCAATTCTTCCGCCAGTGCAACTTTCAGCCGTGCCGAGTGTCTTTTCCTTTTCCCAAATAAATTGGCTGATTTCCCTGCTTAATATTTTATTCTCGAAATCCATTTTCTTATATTTTATTTAAACGTTACCTTTGAGAAAGCCGGGGCATCTATCTGGCAAAAATCATTGTCAAGATATTTATAATAACCCGTTATGCCTATCATCGCCGCATTGTCCGTGGTATAGCTGAACTTTGGGATGTATATCGTCCAGCCGTATTTATCCGCATATTCATAGAATGCGTTACGAAGTCCTGTGTTCGCGCTTACACCGCCTGCCACAGCCACGTGCTTTATTCCTGTCTGCTTTACGGCGAGCTTTAATTTTTTCATCAATATGTCAATTATCGTGAACTCTAAGCTCGCGGCAAGATCTTCCTTATGGTGCTCTACAAAATCAGGGTCGTCTTTCACCCAATCACGCAAACTGTACAAGAAAGATGTTTTCAGACCACTAAAGCTGTAATCAAGTCCTTGAATATGTGGCTCTGCGAACTTATACGCATGAGGATTGCCTTTGCGTGCCAACCTGTCTATTATCGGACCGCCTGGATAACCCAATCCCATTACTTTCGAACATTTATCAATAGCCTCACCAGCTGCGTCGTCAATGGTTTGTCCCAACACTTGCATATCATTATATGTGTTCACCTTGACAATCTGCGAATTGCCACCGCTTACGAGCAAGCAGATGAACGGTAATGGAGGAGCCGATTTATCATTATCACTTTCTTTGATAAAATGCGCCATTACGTGCCCCTGCAGATGATTTACGTCTATCAGAGGAATATTCAGCGAACGGGCGAACCCTTTGGCGAAACTGACACCTACAAGCAGCGAACCCATCAGGCCCGGCCCGCGTGTGAATGCCACGGCCGACAACTGCTCTTTCGCCACGCCTGCGCGCTTCAACGCTTGGTCTACGACAGGCACTACGTTCTGCTGGTGGGCGCGCGATGCCAATTCCGGCACAACACCGCCGTATGCTCTATGTACCTCCTGCGATGCTGTAACGTTACTTAGCAACACGCCGTTGCGCAACACTGCGGCCGACGTATCGTCGCAACTGCTTTCTATACCTAATATATATACGTCTTCCATAACAAGCATTCTTTAGGCCGATAGGATCTCTACGCCGTGCTCCGTCATCAGGAATGTGTGCTCCCACTGGGCACTCGGTTTCTCATCGCCAGTTATCACCTCCCATCCGTATGGATCGTCGGCGTCTATAAACACTTTCCATGTGCCCATATTAATCATCGGCTCTATAGTGAACACCATACCCGGCACAAGCAACATACCAGTACCTTTGTGTCCGAAGTGCATCACCTCCGGCTCTTCGTGAAAATTCAATCCTACACCATGACCGCATAAATCTCGCACAATGCCATAATGATATTTATCTGCATGCTTCTGTATGGCATGACCGATATCACCAACAAAACCGTATGGCTTTGCCGCTTCTGCGCCTATTTCAAGACACTCTTTCGTCACGCGCACGAGTTGTTCTTTCTCCGCTGTCGTCTTTCCTATGATAAACATACGCGAAGCGTCGGCATAATAACCATCGAGTATAGTGGTGAAATCAACGTTTACAATATCGCCTTCCTTCAAAACGTCGGTTTCTTTAGGTATACCGTGACACACAACTTCGTTTATGCTTGTGCATACGCTTTTCGGAAAGCCCTCATAATTCAAACAAGCAGGAACAGCACCATGTGCCGTACAATAATCATAACATATCTTGTCTATCTCAGCCGTGTTCATTCCTGCGTGTATGTGTGCGGCCACTTCGTCTAAAACGCCGCTATTTACTACTCCACTCTTGCGTATTCCCTCTATCTGTTCAGGGGTCTTTATCAAGTCGCGTGTAGGCACAAGCTTTCCCTTGTTCTCCCAGTACATTACCTGCTTGTCCATTTCGGTAAGCGGCTGTCCCGGCAGTGTATGCCATCTTCTTTTCTTCTTAAACATTGTTTTACAACATATATAACGATGTGCAAAATTACAAATTTTATTGTAAACTGCACATTGATTTCACTTTTTATTTTGATAGCATCTCCATCAGTTTTTCTGTCCAGTCTTCACCGTTCACAGGGCACATCGTATTGAAGCCTAACCGACGGGCAGCCTCTACATTGCGAGGTCCGTCGTCTACGAACAAAGATTCTTCGGGCTGGATATGCTCATTGTCTGTCACGGTTTGAAAAAATCTCAGATTTGGTTTCATCACGCCAAGACGGAAACTAAGATAAAGAGCATCGAAATAGTCCTCAAGTGAACCATTACCGCCGTCAAAGTCTTTAGTCAAAGCCCAACTCATCATAAACGGATTTGTGTTTGACAAAAGTATCAGGCGATACCCATTACCACGCAACCGTTTCAGCACGTCAAGATTACGTTGTGGCACTTCTTTACGATAACCAAGCCAACCGTATTTACACTCATCGAAGGACAGCGTACGCCCTACAATGCGGCTTAGTGACACGCGAAACTCCTCCGCCGTAATCTTGCCTTTCTCAACGTCGCCAAATATGCCGGTCTGCGTGTAAGGGTCGAGCCTGCTCTCTATGTCTGCCACTCCTAATTCCTTAAAGCGGCGCAACGCCTCGTTTTGGTCTATTGTCATGATAACGCCGCCAAGATCAAATATTATGTTTTTTATCATTTTGCTTTACTGTTATGATGTAAAAATTAAGCACATCTACTTACTCCTTCCCTAAAAATGCTTTCTTTCATTAAACAAATTAATAATGCTTCATTGCACGATCCATCTCGCGACGGTCTTCTTTCTCTTTCAGGGTCTGCCGTTTGTCATATTCCTTCTTACCTTTAGCGAGGGCAATATCAACCTTCGCGTGGCCCTTGGCATCAATAAAGACAAGTATGGGGACAATGGTGAAACCTACCTGCTTCGTGGCCTCCTGCAATTTATGTATCTCGCGCTTGGTGAGCAGTAACTTGCGATCTCGCTTCGCCTCGTGGTTGTTGTACGAGCCGAAGAAATACGGCGAAATGTTCATACCCTTCACCCATACTTCACCATTGTGTATATAGCAATAGCTGTCTACCAGCGAGGCTTTGCCTTGGCGGATAGACTTGATCTCTGTTCCTGTAAGCACTATGCCCGCCGTGTACGTCTCAACAAAGAAATACTCAAATGAGGCTTTCTTATTGCGTATGTTTACCGGACTTTTCTTCCTTATCAGCTCTTCTTCCTTATTCATTTCCCTATCGTAATTTAAGGCGTCAACGCCCGTATCTATCTACGGCAACTGTCTTTCAATCATCTGTGCCCTTCTTTATATTTTTCATCATTCAGTTATTTCCGCAAAGCTGTCCAGATGGCCGTCAATGTATCTTGCCACTTCTTCAACCCAACGTTCCTCATTCTCCACAAAATTATCATCAAGGTCGTCAAACTCCTGGTATTGTTCAAACATCGCCATGAACTCCTCATCGCTGCAATCGCGCTGTATGTCACGCCCATATTTGCGGAACAACTTGCCGGCCTTGTTCACAAGTGCCGCCAAATCATCAAGCCCCCATGCTCTCACGGCCTTGGCAAACGGATTAAAGAAAATGAAGGGGCCGAAACCGTTATAAATAAGCTGTACAAAACCGCCGTCCATAACTTCATCATGCAGATACTTAAATGCCACAAGCGTTATCTGGTCAGCATTAAGCAGTCCCATAGTCTCTCCGTTAAGTTCCCCGCCCACACTATCTATCACTGCGCCGGCAAACAAATTGACAAATTCGTCAAGCCCTACTGCTACAGCCTCACGTACTTTTGCATCGGCTATAATAACTTTGTTCATAATATTTCATTTCATTAATGCCTACATACAACCAGTGGCATTTTTTAAGAATATCTACACTATACGAAATTGAATGCAAAGGTAATGCAAATCGGTCGAAAAGCAAAATAAAAATAATCGTAAATAAATAATACACCTATGTGCTTAACAGTAAAATATTTACCGGCAAGCAATCAAATCCTATATGCCAACAAACAAAAGCCTCCTACATTCACTCCTTCATGTAAGCAAAAAACACCCCTTTGCGTAAGCTACAACACAGCAAGCAACGCATCAAGATTTTTCTGGCGGGTGGCGTCCATTATAATGAAACAGTCTATAAGCCACCATAAAGATGCACCCCCGCACGTCAGTAACTTACCTATACCTATACCGACCGAGTCTATATAAAACCTGTCTATACCTAACCAACCAAAAAATATTGAAAAAATCAAAGCCAATTCCGGGTCTTTAAATTGCGACAACACGAACTTGACACGACTTTCATCATTACACAGTCGTAAACGCTCCCTTATGAAGCCAAGACTTTCAGGCGGCAATTTATGACTATGAATTAGAAAAATCCGATTTATCCTGTCATCGTCCATAAGCAATCTATTGTTAAGATAAAAACGCTTCAAGTCAAATTTCCCAAATGTTCCTCACGACAAACCATACGCAGAACGCTACGAGATAAAAGTTGACAAGCCACCTGCATTCGAGAATATCGCCCAACCTGCGCTGTAGCTCGCCTGTAAAAGCCAGTCGCTGCATGACGAGAGCTGTAGCATACGGTACGGCATATACTAAAAACCAATTATATCTCACCGCAGCTACAACATTACCATGTAACAAAGCGTGCAACGCACGTTGTGCACCACACCCAGGACAACTAAGCCCTGTAAGCAGCTTAAACGGACATTTAGGCATGAAGATATACTGCGACGGATCAAGAAAATAAAGGCCGACAGCCACGGCTGCCACTACCGCAATCACCAGAACACGCAGCCTCAACACAGTAAAACTATTATCACATTTGCGCCAGCAACGCAGCACCGTAAATGATGACGTATATTATGCCTACGACTAAGCCGCACACTATGCCAATAACACACCATTTTTTCGCATCAGCCGAAGCCTTTTCTGCGAGTTCATACTCCTTCATGAGGTACAGCGAGTTCACTTTGGACGCCTTTACAATGGCCACAATGCCGAAAGGAAGGCAGCACAAAATTGTTGTCACGATAGCTAAAGCCAGATAGTTATTCGGTTTCTATGGCAGTGGTTCTTGATTTGAATTGTAGTTTTCCATGATTACTTAATTTTATAAAGCGGCAACCGTTGTCGAAGATTCCGCCATGATTAGTATTGCAAATATACGTATAATTATCCATACGGC
This sequence comes from uncultured Prevotella sp., assembly GCA_944320285.1. Taxonomy (GTDB): domain Bacteria; phylum Bacteroidota; class Bacteroidia; order Bacteroidales; family Bacteroidaceae; genus Prevotella. The sequence goes on along the minus strand of CALUGX010000126.1, from coordinate 59,848 downwards.
CTTATTTTTCAACACTATTTTTTTGCATTGAAGGCAAAAAGTCACAAATTATAATAAAATTCGGTATATGGCATATCTAACACAACATTTACGCTCCCTACTATACTCTTGCAGCTTATAATCAAACAGTCATTTATCACTGTCTTATTTTCCGACTCATATGAGTCGAACACTACCAAGTAAAAGAATCAACTACTTGTACAACTTTTTACTCATGTTTATCTACTCATTTTAATTCTGCCAACGGGGATTATTTTATAACTGTTGCACGTATAATTCTTATGTCATCCTTGGGACGTGCATTTTCATCAGTTTCAACCCATTGAATCTCGTTAACAACGTCCAGCCCTTCAACTACTTCTCCGAAAACCGTGTATTGTCCGTCAAGATGTGGTGCACCACCAAGTTTCATATACGTTTCCCTTATTTCAGGAGTCAGTTTTATCTTGCCTCCTGTTTGCTTATCAAGTTTATTCTGGGCTTCATTCAACATAGCATCGTTAAATCTACGTCCGTAAACAATATAAAATTGTGATGCAGAGGATGCTTTTTCAGGGTTTGTAACATCACTTTTACGGGCGGCAGCAACTGCACCACGCTTGTGGAACAATTCAGGAAAATCTATTTCTTCCGGTATCTTATAACTTTCGGGTGAAGCCCCTAAACATTGTCCGGGCACGGCATGGCGACTTGCACTGTCACCTGTTTGTATCATAAAACTCATTATCACACGATGAAATAACAAACCGTTATAAAATCCAGATTTAACGAGTTTGATGAAATTGTCGCGATGTCTCGGTGTTTCATTGTAGAGCATAATTCTGATATTACCTTTATTTGTTTCAAGAAGTACTTCATGTCTAATGCTATCTGATGGTTGTGCGTTGATGAAAGGCACTTGAAACATAATAAATATAATTATCGCCCAGATTTTAATGACATTGTCCGAAATACAAAATGTGTTGTTACTCTTTTGTTTCCTCATCATAAATTTTGTTGAACATTGTTTTTAGCAAAGTCTTGTCAATCAACAACTCTCTTATTTTTTTCAAGTTTGCTTCGTTCTCAGAACCCGGCACCCATAGGCGGATATAACCGTGTTGTGAATATTTGTTGTCAAGATGTTCAATGAATCTTGCCCATTGCTCGTTTTTGCTTTTTCCCGGATAGTGATCAAGCCCGAATTGAATAGTTCTGCGGAATACGTTTTCAGGAATGAGATCACGATCAGCCTCAGCTACAATCTTCCCGTAAATACTTCTTGGAGAGTGTGAGGCAGATGCCCTATGATCTTCTACAGCTTCCTTCATAATCTTGATTTGCTCGCGTGAAAACCATTTATTGAGACGTGTATCGGCAGCCAAAATCTTCCCTCCTGTGACATGATGGATGGCACGAGGCCCTTCGAGTCCTAAATCATGGTATGCTGCTATCGCATACGACATATTCACATCTGCACCAATTGTCTGAGCTAATTTTATAGAACGCCTTATGACGCCTGTCACATGAGGCAAGCCGTGAGCTTTGTCAAAGTTTGAGTAACGTGGCAGGATTTCTGTCTCGACATACATCATTAGGTCTAAATTGACTTTGTTGTCAAACATAATTATTGGTGTTTATAAAGTGGTTTTGATAAATCAGGTTTAGCGTATGGTTCTACTTTACCATTTTCTTGCAAATATAGTCTAAAATGTTTACTTTTGCAAGATTTAAAACACATAATTGTAAAAACAACGGTTATAATTAAGGACTGATGAAAGAAAAATACATTCGCCAAAACTCTCCAAAGGCTTGGATGCTGGCTGCCCGTCCAAAGACGCTTTCCGGTGCCGCCGTGCCGGTGATGATAGGTTTGTCAATTACCTATGCAAACGATGGTGCCACCGGTTTTAACTTCATACCAGCGGTTTTTTGTGTGTTGTTTGCTTTCATAATGCAAATAGACGCTAATTTCATAAACGATTATTACGATTGTGTTCGTGGCAACGATGATGAAACAAGGTTAGGACCGCGTCGTGCGTGTGCCCAAGGATGGATAACGCCAAAGGCTATGAAGCGCGCTATTGTCATAACGACGTTGACTGCGTGTTTAATTGGGATGCCACTTATTATGTATGGCGGCATTGAAATGGTAGTGATAGGAGTTTTGTGTGTTGTTTTTTGTTTTTTATATACAACAACTTTGTCATATCTCGGTATGGGAGATTTGTTGGTATTAGTTTTTTTCGGGCTGGTTCCAGTCTGTACCACATATTATATTTTGACAGGTGAGGTCGGAGCCGACACTGTTATTGCGTCAATTTCATGTGGATTGGTTATAGACACATTATTAATTATTAATAATTACCGTGATATTGATAATGATATCAAGGCTGGTAAAAAGACTCTTGTAGTAAGGCTTGGAAGCTCTAAAGGGCGTAAGGCTTACTTGTTTACAGGTGTTTTAGCCGTAGCCATAGGAGCGGTTTTTATTACTTTACATCATTTTTATGCAGCCATATTACCACTTGCCTATTTATTTCCTCATTATGCCACTTATCGCGAAATGGTACGAATAAATAAAGGAAAGGCCTTAAATCATGTTCTTGGTAAAACGGCCCGCAACATTTTTATTTACGGACTTCTTGTCTCAATTGGATTTTTATTATAATGAAAAAACTTGTATAATGAAATACATTATTGTATATTTAATTTTGTTTACGTTTGGTCTCAACGCTTTTCCACAGGAAGCAAAAGACCCGGAAAACGACCATGTGCTCGTTACGTTGTCCGATGGAACCAAAATCGAGGGATACGTACAGGATTATTGGGTGTCAGGAAAATTATTTAAGCGTATGAATACTTCTTTTACGATGTCGCCCAAGCCTGATGGTGAGAATGTTGAAACTTATAATGCCGAGAATGTAAAGTCCATTGAGTTTGTAAAGAAATCATCTTCTGACGGCAAATATGATTTACTACTTTCAAAAGTTGTTGCCAACCCTTCAATTCTAAAACCAAGGCGTACACAGAGACAATTTGTTTACTACGAAGGGAGTAACGACTGCGGAGAAATATATTGGTGGAATGGGATTGATTCGCAAAACCTACAATTAGGGAAAATGAACATAACAACAATTTATGGGATATGTTTGCGTGGCGACAGTGTAATTGTGCCGTTCATGACCGGTAATGTAATAAGTCTGAATGCAATGCGGATACGTTACAAGAAAACCTATCCTGGATTTGCAGATTATGTTGATAAACGTGTTTTAAAAGGAGGCAAACATTTGTGGAAAACACTCGCATATTCGCCGATGCTTTTCCTTGAAATATGCAAAGAATATTTTACACAGCAAAATGAGAGTTCAAAATAACTTACACGTTGGCGGCATTATTTTAAATGGACGGCGATAGTTACTGTTTCAAATGATGCTCTTTCATTCTGCAAAATATGGCCTTTTGTTTTTTTGAAAGACAACTTTTCACACTGTAAAAGGATGCTTCTTGCAAAGTTGTCAGAAGCAAACAGAAACCGTAAGCATAAGCAGCCAAAATATATCTAATTGTAAGCCGAAAACACAGAGGCACAAATAATTCAACCAACTGGTAATAACTTATAAACTTAAACGAGGGTGTGTCAAAATTCATTTTTTTTGGAAACATGAACTTATAATTTGAAATTTGATCATCCTAAAAGACTAAAAAAGGCCGTATCAAACTCTGTATTGAGTAATGATGCGGCCCTTTTAAGTATTATGGTTATAATCTGTAACTTTTGAGAGTAGTCATTTCAGTTTTGACACACCCTCGTTTAAATTTATCATTGATATTTGTCTGTGTTCACTCCGTAGGCACAGCGTATTTGTCACCTGTGGCTTTTACTATTTCACGTGCTATTTTTTTTGGTAATCCTGGTCGTTCCACCCTTGCGCCAAGTCCGGTTTTTATGCGCTTAAACTTGCCGTTAGCTTCAGGTTTCACGGTCATATCGTTATACTTCACTATAAGATATATGGCGAGTTGCCTCCATCTTTCTAACATTTGTTGAGCTTTTATGTTACTATAGTCGTTGAGGTACTTGATAGCTTCACTTACATTATTCTTATATTTGCTTAGGGCCATAGCTTCGATTTCGGCTTGGTCTGCGTCATAGCTTTGTTCAAGGGAATCCCTTACGGACTTGAGTGAACAAAACATTAATGAGTATCGAGGGTAGACCATGTTGCTAACCCAGTTGCAAACCCAATAAGCATTATCCTTGCTGAAAGTAACGGCATCAGCTCCCGGAGTATTGTAACATTTCGGCTGTTCCGTGTTTCCGCAATATACAGGAGTGTAAGCAACCATGTTGCCATCATCGTTGCCGAACCATAGAATGCCGCCTATTTGTCTTGGCAACCATGCTCGCAACTGGGCTATGTATGAAAATCCAGACTGTTGAGTGGACGTAGGTCGCTCGTTGAAATATTCTCTACCGTCTACTTCATAAGTAAGCGGCGTGGGACGGTATGGCATTTCCCATATTCCTTGTCCGGGGTCGTTGTCAAGTGCGAACGGAGTACCTTCAAAATGGTCGCGCATACAATCGCGTATATCTTGCAACGAAACTTTCTTATCTGGTACAATCCACAGAGGCATAGGTTTTGCATTTTTAACTTTTCCTTCGACATAAGGTAAATATTTATTCATATCTTTGGAAAAATGATTAAAAAAGCTCCACACCCTTGCCTCGCAAAACCGTCGTCCGGAAAAGTCTGGATATGCGTATGTATCACAAAAGCTGAAGTCTTCATCCTTTCCGTCAAACCATCCTTTTCCCCTTGCAAAACTTATACAGTCTTTGGAGAACATCACATTCTTTTTGTCTTTTTGGTCAAACTTACGTATGCGACTTTGGTTGGCATGGGCACAAATGGCATTGTCTGGTATCTTTACTGCGACCCACACTACTCCCCTACTACCAGGTCCTTTACCCATCATTTCCATTATCCACGCTTCTTCGGGGTCGCATATCGAAAAAGTTTCACCTTCAGAACAGTAACCGTATGTTTCGGCAAGTGTAGTCATAACCTTGATTGCTTCACGGGCCGTCTTAGAGCGTTGCAGAGCGATGTATATCAACGAGCCGTAATCAAGTATGCCGGTAGTGTCAACCATTTCGTGTCGGCCACCGAATGTCGTTTCGGCTATTGTCAGTTGGAATTCGTTGATATTCCCTATTACGTTGTAAGTTTCACCGGCTTCAGGTATTTGGCCGTGATACTCTTTAGTGTCCCAGTCAAATATTTGCCTCATTTCGCCTTTCGCGTGTTTCCCCGCCGGATAATGACAAAGGCCAATGAACATACCATAGTCATCGGCATTATATGTGCAAAACACCGAGCCGTCCGTACTTGCATCCTTACCTACAATGAAATTAGTGCAGGCAAAAGTACGGGTAAACATGGCCAAAACTGCAACTGCAAATAATATTCTTTTCATGATGTTTTAGTTTGTTGTTTTCTCTATGTATCAATATTTCACTTGTGTTGAAAAGTCGGCCTTATTCCCGCATCTGTCCGTTGCTGAAATCTTCAACAAGTGGCTACCTCCGGTCTTTCTGATTGATGGTGACTGGCGTAAATCACATGAATAAATGTGCGCTTTCTCGTTATATTCAAATAGCACAAAATGCCCGTCCACATATCCCTTTAATGATCTCAGACCACTTCTCTTATCATACGCATAAACTCTCAACCTGCCGTTTGCCGCATTGAAAGCCGTGATTACCGGCGGCTCATCGTCGTACGCAATTTCATACTTAGCTCCAAGCTCACGTATGCGACCTGTCACCCATCCGTCTTTGTACGTTCCACCCATATATCTGTCAACTCCATAATGGCTTACAATGTACAACTTTGAAGGATCGCTTACCGTTTTTTTCAGTCGCAGGCTTATCTGCGCCCATCCGAAAAGAGGATATGACTGTTTGTAAAAGCTCCATTCATCCGACAAGGCTTCGGTATCACTCCGTACTGTTGGCATCAGTTCAATATCGTCGGGTAACAGTCCGGTGAATATCTTTAACGACATTCCCGGTCGTTGTAACACATTCATCCTGTCATATCTTAATGTGTTCATCAGACTCGCATTTGGTGCTGTGGGGATTTCTTGGCGCTTGCCTTTTACAACAAACGAATATTGTCTTGAGTTTCCGAAAATGTCTGAAATTGTATAAACCAAATGATAATCACGTTCTTCGTTAAAATTCACCAAGCCATATGACGCTTGTGCAGTAGAAAGAATTGGCAGGGTGTTGCCCGGTTCTGCAAAAGATTTCATGTACCAAACCCTGGTTCTGCAATAATGTTCGTAGTCACCCCATGAATTAACCATACGGTTGCAGTTGTCAGGGATACTGTCAACGTCACTTTCAAAAACAATTTCACCGTCAACCGACAACGATGTGTGGCGCACACCGAGTATGCCGAAGCTGCCTTCCATATAGTCGTTTGCCCAGATACCAAAGCCTACCTTTCCCCAAGCTGTGAATTTTCTTGTAAGCCGTGATGACGTAAAGCCGTAAGACTGTTTCCTTGAGGACCCGCAGAAAACGCCACTACCGGCTAACGGATAGGCCATAAATGAGTGGGCTATAGGCTCTGTCGTATCTGTGACAAAATCTTTTAGATAATCCAATGGATCAATCATGCTCCATGTTTTTGTTGCACGAAATTCCAGATGCAGGTGTGGTGCCTTGCTTGCTCCCGTGTTGCCGCTTACGGCTATCAGTTGTCCCCTCGCCACCGGATAATCGGTTGGTCTAAGACAAACGTCGGCAAACCATGTCTGGTGTTTGTACTGCCAGTTGCGTACTATGGCGGCGAGTTGGGGCGTGAATTTCTTTAAATGGCAATATACAGTGGTAATACCATTAGGATGGCGCACGTAAACAGCATTGCCAAAACCGTTAAGTCCAACTGTTACCCTGCACACGAAACCGTCTGCAACCGAGAATATTGGCTTACCCTCCACCATACCCGTCCTAACATCTATACCACCGTGGAAGTGGTTGGGGCGTGGTTCGCCAAAATTGCCGGCCAAAGATATCGGGTAATTTACGGGTGAGCCGAAAGTTATGGATGCCGATAGTAATAATGCAGAGAGAATATTAAGCACTGCGGGAAGATATTAAAGTTACAGTTATTTGGTTATGAGGTTTTACGGTTATACGTCAACGTGAATTACAAGTCGTATGGCTGATAATTACAACCTCAAAACTGTAAACTGTATAACCGTAAAGCCTTATAACCATAAGAAATTAAAGACCTTTAGCAGGCCTTGAAACTCATGTCAAGACCTTTTACGGAGTGGGTCAAGGCACCAACGGATATGAAATCAACTCCACATTCTGCATAGCTGCGTATCGTGTCAGCAGTTATGCCGCCGCTTGACTCTATCTCGTATTTACCTGCAACGATGTTTACGGCTTTGCGTGTGTCTTCAACAGAAAAATTATCCAACATTATTCTGTCAATGCCGCCGCATTCCATCACTTGCTTTAGCTCGTCAAAATTACGAACTTCAATTTCAATCTTCAGGTCTAACGACTTTTCCTTCAGGTACTCGTGACACCTGTTTATTGCGTTGCTTATTCCTCCGGCAAAGTCTATATGGTTGTCTTTCAGTAAAATCATGTCAAACAGGCCAATCCTGTGGTTCACACCGCCACCTATCTTTACGGCCTGCTTCTCAAGCATACGCATTCCGGGGGTTGTTTTCCTTGTGTCGAGCACTCTGGCTCCGGTTCCTTCTATGAGTTTAACGTATTTGTCTGTCGTTGTTGCTATTCCGCTCATGCGCTGCATGATGTTAAGCATCAGTCTCTCTGTTTGCAACAAAGAACGTGTCTTGCCGCTCACTATCATGGCTATGTCGCCCTTCTTAACCCTTGAACCGTCGCCTAAGAGAACTTCTACTTTAAGCGTAGGATCAAAACGTGAAAAAACTTTTTTGGCAACTTCGATTCCGGCAAGGATGCCGTCTTCTTTTATCAAAAGGTGCGACTTCCCCATTGCATTTTCGGGGATGCAGCACAGCGTTGTGTGGTCTCCGTCGCCAATGTCTTCAGCAAAAGCCAAGTCGATAAGACGGTCTTCCAATTCGTCAACTGTATACATTAATATTATGTGTTTTTGGGTGTTATGTTGTTATCGGGTGTTATGGCTTGTGATGCCTTCTGGCTAACCTTAAAGCCTTAGGACTTTACTTAATCTCTTAAAGATAAACGCCGATGCCCAACTTAAATCCTATCTTAGAATAGTCTGAATGATCTTTGAACGACTGGTCGTAATATATTGCCGGCTCTATCGTCACATTCTTATTTAAGAAAAAGGCATATCCCACCTCAATGCCGGGCATGAGGTCGTTGTAGTTATGGTTAGCGTGCACTAATTTTGCATTTACGCCGAGATAGAGCCCGTTTTGTATGATGTAATACCGTCCGCCTATACCGAGGCTTATCATATCCGACGCTCCGTCAAGGCCGCTGTGCTGCCATCCGAACTGGCCAAGCAACATCCAGTCGTCAGCCAACAAGTAACCTCCCTTGGCATCAAGACCGATATTGAACTCTTCCGCACCGCTGTAACTGATGTCAAGCCCCGTAACGGCGGCACCTACATACCATTTGCCCTGCTCAAACTGGGCGTGGCCGGCCACTGCCATTAGCAGGGCCACAATCAACATTGATAATTTCTTCATATCGCTAATTTATTAGTTTGCAAGCTGTCAGAGGCAAGCCGGCAAGCGTCTTTACCTACTTCTTTGCTACGGTTGCAAAAGTACACATTATATTTGAAAAACAAAAAAAATAGTATAACTTTGCACGAAAACCGGAAACAACAATTATCAAAATGAACATATCCGACAATCATAATCTGACAGCACGCTTGCTGACAGTCGCCTTTCTACTTGTATTTTTGCAGACGATTTACGCCCAAGACTTATTTAGCACAACGCCGCCTAAGCACGAGACGCGCGCCGTATGGCTTACAACACTCAACGGTCTCGACTGGCCTTCAGCGCCTGCTGTAACCCCTGACGGTGTGGAACGTCAGAAACGTGAGTTATCAGATATTCTTGACCGTTTACAGGGCGTCAACGTCAATACAGTGCTTTTTCAAACGAGGATAAGGGGAACCGTTATTTATCCTTCTGCCATCGAACCTTGGGACGGATGTCTCACCGGCACGGCTGGGCGCAATCCCGGATATGACCCGCTGGCCTTCGCCATTGATGAATGCCACCGCCGTGGCATGGAAATACAGGCATGGGTGGTGGCTCTGCCGTTGGGACGATGGGACTCGCCCGGCTGCAAGATGTTGCGTACCAAACGTCCCGGTCTCGTTTGGCGGCATCGCGGCCAGGGGTACATCAACCCCGCCGCTCCAGGAGCCGCGCAGTACGTTGCCGCCTTATGCTCTGAAATAGTGTCGCATTACGACGTTGACGGCATCCATCTCGATTATATACGTTACCCTGAGACATGGCACGGCCGTGACGAGGCACAGGCCAGACGGAATGTGACGCAGATTGTAGAAGCAGTGCACAACGGTATTAAAAGCCTGAAACCGTGGGTGAAGTTGAGCTGCGCCGTAATAGGGAAGCGCGCCGACTTGTCACGGACGTCAAGCTACGGATGGAACGCCTACGACGCCGGCAGGCAAGACGTCATTGCGTGGACGGCCCGCGGCATCGTCGACCAGCTATACCCGATGATGTATTTCCGTGGCGGACAGTTTTACCCTTTCCTTATTGACTGGACGGAGAGTGTACACGGCTGCGAGATTGTTCCCGGACTTGGTATTTATATGCTTGCACCTGACGAAGGCGGATGGCCGGCTGGTGAAATAGAACGCCAGATGAGCGTGGCTCGTTCGCTCGGCATGGGGTTCGCTCTGTTTCGCGAAAAGTTTTTAAAAGGATGGGGGCAACCCATATATACGTATATGAAAGACTTTTGCCCCCTACCATCGTTCGTTGCACCACTGCCGGGCACGACGCCAGCGGCCCCACAAAGCATTGCCGTTAAGCGTGCCGGAGAGTATGCTGTGATATCGTGGCACGGTGTCGCGCTCCCAGGTGCTTCATACAATGTCTATGCTTCAAAGACATATCCAGTTGACGTGACCGACGTGCGCAATCTCGTGGTCGCAAAAACGGACAGTTGCACAGTTGCGGTCAAGACGTCTGACGAAACGCATTTCGCCGTGACGACCATAGACCGCTACGGACGTGAAAGTTCACCGTCGCAGCAACAAACCGAGCTGTGGAATGCACAGGTAAATGACTGTATGCCATTAGTGGAAACCGTCTGTGGAAATGATGCTGCTCTGCCGCAAACTTCACGAGACAAGATTGAAGGGGCGGTCGTGATAAGAGACCTTGCCGGAACTGACGTAAGCATACGCCCCTGTACTAACGGGACGTTCGCAACGCGAGGTCTGCAGCCGGGCTTTTACGCAGTATATTCGCTTAATCGCAAAGGCATCACACACCGGTTGTGCTTTATGAAGTTGACACCTGCACAGTTATGACGTTGGCAAATGTCGGGATATGTCAGATTGTAAAGCAAACAAAGATATTGATGACACATTGATTTTCGCTGGCGTTCTACAACAGCCTTGCTCTGAAATAATTTGCCATCGGACGAAAATAAAGCCGTTTTCCGTGTGCAATCATAACGCACTTACAATCAAGATGTTGTGTGATGGCATAAAAAAGTGTGCAATGATAATGACTGGTTCTTACAGTAAAGGGCGTCTTTAAGGTGGTTAATGACGCCCTTTACTCTATTCAAAGGCCGTCATTGAGATACGTAAAAGCCGTCCAAACTATCGGTTTAGACGGCTTTTACTGTACACATTAACCGTGATTCAGGACAACACTGACGGCTTAACGTTATAAAAAGAACAATCAACAATATCTCTACAGTTCTATTTCAACAAAAAAGTCAGACATAAATAAAATGACACTATGCTACGTATAATCAGTTAAAACGCGGCATAGTGCCACCAATCAGAATGGCAGAGGCCCGTCTGCTGGCGGATAATCCGGATATGGAGGCATTGGCACATCGTCGCCTCCGTTAAGGCGCGAACCTATGATTTCGCCGCCGAGAGGTGGTGGCGCAGGTGCTCCCGGATTGTCGAAGCGGGTGAACTCGCCACGGAAGTTGAGCAGCACATCGCCCGTGCCGCCCTTACGGTGCTTGGCGATTATTATCTGTGCCTTGCCGTGAAGATCGTTACCCTTTTCGTCTTCAAATATCCTGTAATATTCAGGACGATGGACAAAAAGCACCATGTCGGCGTCTTGCTCGATGGCTCCCGACTCTCGCAGGTCGCTAAGCTGCGGACGCTTGCCTTCGGGACCGTCACGCCCTTCCACGGTACGGTTGAGCTGTGACAGGGCGATGATTGGGATATCAAGCTCTTTGGCGAGGCCTTTCAGCGAACGGCTGATGGTGGAGACCTCCTCTTGACGGCTGCCGAAGCGCGCACCGCTGGCGTTCATAAGCTGGAGGTAGTCTATCATTATGAGCTTTACGCCTTTCTCGCGGACAAGGCGGCGGGCCTTGGTGCGAAGTTCAAAGATCGACATACCCGGCGTGTCATCAATATAGATTGGTGCTTGCTGCAAGCGCCCCACGTTCTTGTCGAGACGGCTCCATTCTTCGTCGTCAAGCTGCCCGTTAAGAATCTTCTTGCCCTCAATCTCACAGACGTTGGAGATTAGACGGTTGACGAGCTGCACACTGTTCATCTCAAGCGAAAAAAAAGCTACCGGATAACCGTAGTCAACGGCGGTGTTCTTGGCAAGCGAAAGCGCGAACGAGGTCTTACCCATCGCCGGTCGTCCGGCTATGATTACGAGGTCGCTCTTCTGCCATCCTGCCGTATAGTCGTCAAGCTGTGTATATCCGGTAGGCAGGCCGGTAAGTCCTCCCTTGTTGGCTGCCGCCTTTTGCAATATCTCTACGGCTTGCTTCACTACGGGGTCGATGTGCACGTAGTCTTGCCGCATATTCTTCTGCGAAATCTCAAAGAGCGAACCTTCGGCTTCCTGCATGAGTTCGTCTACGTCTACTGTCTCGTCGAAGGCCTTGGTCTCTATCACACCGGCGAATGAGATCAGCTGGCGGGCAAGAAACTTCTGTGCAAGTATCTTTGCGTGGTATTCAATGTGGGCAGACGACGCCACATGGGAACTTAGTTCAAGAATATAAGCAGGCCCGCCTACATCTTCAAGCGTGCCTTGCCTCTTCAATTCTTCGGTGACGGTCATTATATCAACAGGCTTCTCGTCAAGGCTCAGGCTTTGTATGGCACGGTAGACTTTCTGGTTGCGTGGTTCGTAAAACGTTTCCGGATGAAGCGTTTCGCTTACTACGGAAAAAGCATCTTTGTCTATCATGAGTGCGCCGAGCACAATGCGTTCAATGTCTGTCGCCTGTGGCTGCACGTGGGCGTAGCTGCCCGAAGGTGTGGTTGTATTAGTCTTCTTCTCTGGCATATCAGTATGTTTTGCGGCGCAAAATTACAACTTTTTGCATTGTAAATACAATTTTATCGGTGTAAATTGGTTATTCCATATAATCAATTAAGTAAAGGCGAATGTTTCAAGAAGGATTTAATTCTATGTGTGACGTGGGCATGATAAGCCATCCTTGTGCCAAGATCAATTTGGGTCTGAACATCGTAGCTAAAAGGCCGGACGGTTATCACGACCTCGAAACGGTTTTTTATCCGGTGGATCTTAGCGACACCTTGGAGATAACGGCACGCAGAGAAGCGGACGGCGGTTGCTATATTGAGGTTACGGGGCTTGGCCTTGACAGCATAGGTGATGACAATCTTGTGGCCAAGGCTTACCGCGCCGTAAAAAGGCTTTACCCCTGCTTGCCGGGAGTTGCCGTCAAACTTACCAAACGCATACCGATGCAGGCCGGTATGGGCGGTGGGTCGTCTGACTGTGCTTTCACGATAATGATGCTTAACAAGATGTTCCGTTTAGGTATGTCTGTAAGCGAAATGCGCTCTGTTGCGGCGTCGTTGGGAGCTGACTGCGCTTTTTTCATCAATCCTGTGCCTTCATTCGCCACAGGTATCGGTGACGTGCTCGCACCGGTTGATGTGGATTTACATCCTTATTATATAGGCATAGTGAAACCAAAGCTCAAGATCAGCACCAAAGAGGCTTTCGCTCATGTAAGTCCTAAACATCCTTCTGTGTGCTGTAAAGACATTATGTCGCGTCCGGTCAGGGAATGGAACAATGTACTTGTAAACGACTTTGAACAAAGCATCATGCCCGGACATCCTGAAATAGGCAGGATAAAACAAACCCTTTATGATTTAGGGGCCGTCTATGCAGCCATGAGCGGCAGTGGCAGCGCACTGTTTGGCATATTCAAATGTCCGCCTCAAGATTTTGACAAGGTGTTCAGGAATTGTTTTACTTATATTGGTAAAGCTAAATATTGAGCGTTATATGCAAACATAAAATATAATGATAGGCAGCGATAAAATTGTAGAAGGAATATGATTTTTCATTTTTTAACCATTAATCGATTACAACGTATTGGTATTTTTCATAACTTTGCACCGTTTTTAGAGTAGATTTCAGCTATCATATTAGTAATCAGATAGTTACATTATTTAAGGTAAATAGATGAGACAACTTAAAATTCAAAAAAGTATTACCAACCGTTCAAGTGAAGCCTTGGACAAATATCTTGTCGAAATAGGACGCGCTCCTTTGATCTCGATTGACGAGGAAATCGAGCTTGCCCAAAAAATCAAGAAGGGAGGACCTGAAGGTGAACGTGCTAAAAACAAGTTGGTGACAGCAAACCTTCGCTTCGTTGTGTCTGTGGCAAAACAATACCAGCACCAAGGGCTCACTTTGACGGATTTGATAGACGAGGGTAATATCGGTCTTATCAAAGCAGCGCAAAAGTTTGACGAAACCCGTGGTTTTAAGTTTATTTCATACGCCGTGTGGTGGATTCGCCAAAGCATCTTGCAAGCTATTGCCGAACAAAGTCGCATCGTGCGCTTGCCGTTGAACCAGGTAGGTTCACTCAACAAGATAAATCACGAAATCAATAAGTTCGAGCAAGAAAACCAACGCCATCCTTCTGTTTCTGAACTTTCAGAGGTTACAAAGCTTGACGAAGAAAAAATCGGGCAGTCACTTGCCGCCGACGGACATCATGTAAGTATTGACGCTCCGTTCCAAGACGGCGAAGACAACTGTATGCTTGACGTGATGCCGAGCGGTGAAGACAGTCGCACGGATCGTGCCGTAGACCATGAGTCGATGGCTCTTGAGTTGAACTCGGTGTTGAGCAAAGTATTGAAGGAGCGTGAGATAACAATCATACGTGAATGTTTTGGCATTGGATGCCACGAGAAAGGTTTGGAAGAGATTGGCGACCAGTTAGGATTGACACGTGAGCGTGTCCGTCAAATCCGTGAAAAGAGTATTGCTAAATTGCGTGAAAGCGGAAATGCCAAAATACTCATGAAATATCTCGGATAAAAGATTTGATTTGCATAAGGGATATTTTGCATCGGAAGATTTAAAATGTAGTTATATCTTCCGATGCTTTTTTATTCCCATCATAAGCGTAGCTTCGCCTGTAATTCAAGATCTGTAGTCGAAGACCCGTTTATCTCTTGATAACTGCTGCCAATTTTGTCGCGGTCGAAGTATTTTGTCAGACCTAATTTTGCTGTTATCGTTATTTTCTCTGAAAAGCGAGAACTTGCGAGCAACGCCAGCCTGACTCCGTTTCCAAAATATGAAGGTATGGAAAAGCTGTATAACATTCCTTTTTCATAAGAATACACCCGGCTGTTATAATCATCAGTATCGAAGTAACCCAAAGATACTGACGTACTCAACAGGTTGTCGAGTGTAAGACTTGCGTTTTGGGAAATCATCCATCCGAAACTGTTTCCTTTATATTGGGTATAAGCTATATCGGCTTGAGTTTTCATTTGCCATATCCCGTGGCTGTAAGCGGCAGACAACCGCCCACGGTGCTCATTCTTAAAAATCAGACCTGTCTTATCTTCATTATCACGTTCACGCATCTTCAGCTTGTAGCGGGCAGTGAAATTCCATTCACCTTTGATGTATGTTGCTTGAATTAAGTTGTCAAACGACTTAGAACTGCTGGAGGCTTGATACTTTGGCCAGGCGAAATAAGCAAAGTCCGTATATGCCATGACACTCATGCCAGGCATTGGTCGCCAGTTAGCTCCGACATATATTCCGCTTTCATTTTGCACCGCCCCGCCTTCACTGAAACTTTCAGCGAAAAGTGAATAATATCTATAAGAATAAAAACGTTGTAGGGCCATCAGGTCTAAATTGTCAGTCAAACCGTAACTTAGAGCGTTTATCGTGGCAATTGCGTTACAACCGCCAGTTGCAGTTTCTCCGTTGAAAGATAGACGGTGGCCTGTATATCCGTAATTTATCCCGATGTTATAAAAATTTTTGCCATGAGCATAGTGCCTGCGATATATCACCTCGGTCTTTGGTTTTAGTTCTTTGTCTAATACAACGTAAATACCCGTAAATCCGACATGAAAGCCTTTAAACCTGTAATCAATGTTACCTCCGGCAACGGTGTGCGACGAGTTATGCTTTTTCGCCATTTCTGTTTCTGTGCGGTGATAACCCGAAGTAAGGATTGTTGCTATTGTATTGTCGTCTTCATTCAGTGTTGCATCAAACTTACGTAACGACACAAAGCCACTTAAATCCAACCCTTCAGTTAAATTGACAGTTGCAGCAGCGCCTTGAAGATAGTTACCGTCAGAAAGTGATGAATGTGCCCGTATGTTACTACCGCCACGCCCTAAAGTTGTCAATGATGACAGTTTACCAAAACTGAAGTTGTTGTTTATGACTAATCCCATACCAAACCTCACTCTATATCTTCCGACAGCAAGAGTCTTTAGGCGTCCAAGTTTCTTCAATACAAAATAAAACGAATAAAAGTCATACCCCAGATTGTTCTTGTTCGCAAAGAATGGTTCTCCCGCGTCTTGTGAGCCTATTAGACCAAATCTTACATAATCTCCATAAGTAAAATCATATCTGATGCTGTGCTTAAATTGGTAGCCCAGGTAACCATCTATATCTCCTTTGCGCTTGTAAAGCGGAATCTTGATCGTACCGAGAATTTCATGTTTACCATATTTAAGGATGTTATTAAGCGTAGGAAAACCATTTTCCGGCAGTTTTCCTGCATAAGTGAAATAAAACAGAAGCCTGCGTTTGAAGTAGTCAAGATTGCTGATCATTGCCAATTCACCAAGGCTTTTAATTGGTCCGTGAAAGTAGATGTATTCACTTATGCCCTCCACGTCCTTAGCTGTTAAGAATGGCAGTTGCTCAAGTTGTTCCCTTGTAGCCGTATTTATGTTTATCGGGTTTTCTTCCAAGTCACACAGAAGATTGTAAGAAGTTTCCCATGTTGAGGCCTCAAGACCTTCATATTCTCCAAGTTGGTATAAGAATTGTTCCCATTCATGTCTTTGTGCATACGTAAACATGGCTGGCAATAATAGCAAGATGGCAATGACACATCTCAAAGCAGCGTGCGATGTAAAAAGTTTAGTATCGGTTTTCATAGTTTGTCTAAAGCCACATTTTATTATATGTGAAACCTGTGGCGGCGTTTTGCTTTTCTCGGTGTAAACGGGCTATGCGGAGCGGTTTGTGCACCACCGTCCCAATTTTCCACTGATGCCCCGCTGTAAGGCACACCTCTGTATTGGGCGTATCTCCGGCGGATACGATCAACATATCCAACTGTTTCAGAACCACGCATATACCCGTATTTTACGATTGGATCATTATAGTATTGCGACTTTTCCAATGCAAGGACATAATAGGCAACATCCTTCCACCTGTGTGGATTTTTTCCGTTTTTGCGTGCCAGGGCCATAGCATCTTGAATGTGAAAGTATCCTCCATTGTACGCTGCAAGGACAAAAAACTGCCGTTCGGCAGAATTGCTTATGCTACGGAATTTGCCAGACAGTTCCCTTATCAATTTTGCGGCGGCCTTTACGTTTTCTTCAGGATTATACATCGACGAACGCGGCAGCCCCAAGTGATCAGCCGTTGTCGGCATTATCTGCATCAGGCCACACGCTCCAGCCCATGAACGGGCCCTTGGATCAAAACAAGATTCTTGGTAACATTGGGCGGCCATTAGACGCCAGTCCCATCTTGCCGTGGGCGCATATTTCTTAAATAAATGATCATAGTTTGATATTACTCCGCGTTTTCTGTCAATAAATGGTGCATAAATATGTCTCTTCACACTTCTCGAAGAAAAAATATAATTCTCTTCGTTTTTTATTTGCGCATATAATGCCGGCTTGAACCAAGCGTTCAAACTGTCTGCCAACTCAATGTTTTCACTGTCCACCGCCCATTGCACATCTAAGGAGTCGATTTCCGCACCGCAAAATAGCAGGTTCTTGCTTGCTGTAAACTTTCGTGGCAATGGAAAAACGATGATATCACCGTCGCCATTTTCAAGTCGTGAAACCATTTCGGCTGTGTCTTTGCACAGTTCAACACGCAATGACACTCCGAGCTTTTGGGCGAAATTTTCACATAATAGATATTCCGTACCCATACCCCGTCCACGATAATCATAATAAGTTTCAGGCCCCGATATGGTTAATATTATCAATTCGCCATTGGTGACAATGTCGCTCACTGTAAAGTTTTTCCTTGTTGGAATAGAGTCTGTCATTATTTCGCCCCACGGTGTAACAATTTTATCTTGTTTCTTATCCGAACATGAAATCGTCAATATCATGGCAAAAATGAAATAAGCAAAGTGAAACAAACTTGCCCGTATCTGTTTCACTTTGTGACTTATATTCATGCCGCTGGGCACTTTTTTTATGCTGAAACGCATAGTTTTAATATCAAAATGACGATAAAAGTTGTGGTTTCCCCTTATTTTGAATACAAAAATACAACATTTCTTGCAAATATGCTTAGAAAAACGTACATTTGCCAAACTTTTTTTAATAAAATTATAAATATGTTGCGTATAGCAGTACAATCAAAAGGTCGTCTCTATAACGACACGATGAACTTGCTTGACGAGGCGGACATTAAAGTCAGTTCAAGCAAACGCACATTATTGGTGCAATCATCCAACTTTCCTCTTGAAGTGCTTTATCTTCGTGACGACGACATACCGCAGAGTGTTGCTTCGGGCGTTGCCGACATTGGTATTGTCGGTGAGAACGAGTTTGCAGAGAAAGACGAGCCGGCCGACATATTGATGAGGCTGGGGTTCAGTAAGTGCCGTTTGTCGCTTGCCATTCCAAAATCTGAAGGTTATGACGGTCCGGGATGGTTTAACGGCAAAAAGATTGCGACTTCTTACCCTGTGATTTTACGTAAATATCTTGATGCAAATAACATCTCTGCCGAAATTCATGTCATCACGGGCAGCGTAGAGATTAGTCCGGGCATAGGTCTTGCCGACGGTATATTTGACATCGTAAGCAGCGGCTCTACCCTTGTAAGCAATAATCTTAAGGAAGTGGAAGTGGTGATGAAGAGTGAAGCTGTGCTAATAGCCAGAAAACAACTTGACGCGGAAAAGCGCTCCACACTCGACAAAATGCTGTTCAGGATTAAAGCTGTGCGCAACGCCGAGGACAAAAAGTATGTAAGGATGAATGCACCGAAGGCCAACCTTTCCAAGATTATCGACGTCTTGCCCGGACTTAAAAGTCCAACCGTCATACCACTTGCCGATAGTGAATGGTGCTCGGTGCACACTGTACTCGATGAAAAGCGATTTTGGGAAATTATAGGCAAATTGAAAGACATGGGGGCACAAGGCATATTAGTTACGCCTATTGAGAAAATGATACTTTAGTCTTCCTGAATATTGTTTGGTTATGAAAACTTACAAATACCCTGCACGTGGCGAATGGGCTGAAATTACGGCCCGTCCGCATTTAGATGCCGAAGAACTTACGGCCACGGTGAAAGGCATACTTGATGATATAAAGACTAACGGTGACGAAGCCGTGAAGCGATATGAAAAGAAATTCGACCGTGCCGAGCTCCATAGTCTTGTAGTCAGCCAGGCGGAAACAGACGAGGCTGTCGCCACCATTCCCGCTGAACTTTACGACGCTATGATCTTGGCTCACGACAACATTTCAAAGTTTCATTCTTCACAACGCCTTACAGCCAACAAGGTTGAGACCTGCCCCGGCGTCACCTGTTGGCAAAAGAGTGTACCCGTTGAGAAGGTCGGACTGTACATCCCCGGCGGCACCGCCCCGCTGTTCAGCACGGTGCTCATGCTTGCCACTCCGGCCAAGATTGCCGGCTGCGGTGAGATAGTACTATGCACGCCTCCGTCTGCTGACGGCAAAGTACACCCGGCAATTTTGGCAGCCGCCCGTATTGCCGGCGTAGACAAGATATTCAAGGCTGGAGGCGTGCAGGCCATAGGTGCCTTGGCATACGGGACAGAGAGCATACCAAAAGTTTATAAGATATTCGGACCGGGCAACCAGTATGTCATGGCGGCCAAGCAGCTTGTATCGCTCCACGACGTTGCCATCGATATGCCGGCCGGACCGTCCGAGGTGTGTGTCATAGCCGACGCCACAAGCAACGCGGAGTTCGTGGCAGCCGACTTGCTGTCGCAGGCAGAACATGGCGTTGACTCGCAGGTGTTGCTTATCACAACATCTGTCAGTATGGCTGAAGCCGTAGAAAAGGAAGTTGCGTCGCAATTAGAAGTCCTACCCCGCAGAGACATTGCCCGCAGGTCTCTTGAAAACAGCAAGATTGTCATAGTTGATAGCGACGACACGGCCATGCAGTTAAGCAATATGTACGCTCCCGAACACCTGATAATAGCCACGGAGAATCACGAACGCTTGGCCAGTATGGTGGTTAACGCCGGCAGCGTATTTCTCGGCAAGTATGCCTGCGAGAGTGCGGGTGACTACGCCAGCGGCACAAACCATACCTTGCCAACCAACGGCTACGCAACGGCTTACAGCGGTGTCAATCTTGACAGCTTCAACCGCAAGATAACATTCCAACACATAACCCCGGAGGGCATAAAATCTATCGGCCGCGCGGTTGAGATTATGGCTGAAAACGAACAGCTCATGGCCCATAAGAACGCTATGACCGCAAGATTGAATGAAGAATGACGCATTTGTCTTAACTCCAGACTTCACATCTCATTAACTCTGTTAACAACAAAATGAAACCATTAAGTGAATTAATCCGTCCAAATATCTGGAAATTAGAGCCTTACAGCAGTGCACGCAACGAATACGGCGGCGCGGCACAAGTGCTTCTCGACGCTAACGAGAACCCTTACAACTGTCCTTACAACCGCTATCCGGACCCGCTGCAAAAAGAGCTTAAGGCGCGTATCGCCCAAATCAAGGGTGTTGATGCTGACAAAATCTTCCTTGGCAACGGTTCGGATGAGGCTATCGACCTCGCCTACCGTTGCTTCACCCGTCCCGGCATTGACAACGTTGTCGCCATCGAACCGACATACGGAATGTATAAAGTATGTGCCGACATTAATGACGTGGAATATCGCCGTGTGCTTCTTGACGCCGACTTTCAAGTTAAGGCAGACGCACTGCTTGCCGCCTGTGACACCAACACCAAATTGATATGGATTTGTTCACCCAACAATCCTACAGCAAACAACATCCGCCGCGATGAAATCGTTGAAACAATACGCCGTTTCAGCGGTATCGTAATCGTAGACGAGGCCTATTCTGACTTTTCTTCGGAGCGGCCGTTGAGACTTGATTTGTCTCAATACGCCAACCTGGTTGTGCTTAACACTTTCAGCAAGGCGTGGGGTTGTGCAGCCATACGCCTCGGTATGGCCTTTGCCGACAAAGCTATAATCGAAATATTCAACAAGGTGAAATATCCCTACAACGTCAACGCACTGACGCAACGCACAGCTTTGGAGGCCTTGAAAGACCCATACGCCGTAGACAAATGGGTGAAGACCATCCTGCTAGAACGTGGGCGTATGGTTGAAGCCTTCAATCTTTTGCCGTGCTGCATCAAGGTATATCCAAGTGATGCCAACTTCCTGCTCGCGAAGTTCACCGACGCCCAAGCCATCTATGATTACCTTAAAGCCGCCGGCATTATCGTAAGAAACCGCACGCGCGTTACGCTTTGCGGCGACTGTCTTCGCATCACCATAGGCAGTAAAGGCGAAAACAACGCCCTACTCTCCGCACTAAGGACATTATAAATATGAATTAAGTGTTAAGAAAATATGCTTTGTCATTTATTCTCGCTGCATATTTTCTTAACACTTATAAACCGTTTCTGATTTTTCATCAAAGAATCGGATGCGTTTTTAATATATAAAAACAGACTTTGCCAGAAATCAAAACAGTTCCAAAAATTTACAAATCTGCATATTTTCGTTTCTTTTTGTCAAAACCAAAATGTACGTAAGTTTACTCAAAATAGAATGACGACGCCCCTTATTGAGAGTTATAACCGTCCAAACTGATGGTTTTAACGGCTATAACACCCCTTAATAACGCCCTTTACCATCTTTAAATGATGCCCTTTAAGAGTAGTAAAGGGCATCATTACCACCCTCGTTAGCCATCAATGGCACCCTCGTTTGGCATTAAATACGCCTTCAAAGGCCGTTTTTCATCTATAAATCAGTCACATTTACTGCACACATTTACATCGTTTATATATAAAACTCATAAAATCAACCGCTTACACTTGCACATTTTTCCTTGCGATATTTACGTCCAAAGTATTTTAAATTCAAAATATTTAATATACAGAGCATTAATAAAAATCAAAGTGTAAGTAAATCTGTTTAATTTAGTTTCATTATGGCTATTCATTATATTTCCCATCAGCAGAATTAAGTACGCATTAAATTACTTTCACCAACGGATAATTACTTATTAAATTTGGCGACATGATGAAGCTAAGAATGTATTGTAAACGCATTTGCGCAACATCAACAGCGAAGAAGTCAGGATGTTGCTTGAGAATTTAAATATGCTAAAAGAAGATATCCGGCAAGGAGAACAGTTGTTAAACGTAAAATGATCTTGTCCTGACATAACGAAAAACATAAAGGCGAAAAACGATATTTGGATTATCGGATAAATTGTTGTAATTTTGCACCGCAATTATAATATAAAGGTAAAACAAGGAATGATAACAGTCACCAATCTTGCAATCCAATTCGGAAAAAGAGTGCTTTACAAGGATGTAAACATCAAGTTCACCAACGGCAACATTTACGGCGTGATAGGCGCCAACGGCGCCGGCAAATCAACGTTGCTGAAGGCCATTAGCGGGGAGCTGGAGCCCAACAAGGGCAGCGTTGAACTTGGACCGGGTGAACGCCTTTCGGTATTGGACCAAGACCACTTCAAATATGACGAATACAGCGTGATGGACACCGTGCTCATGGGACACCAGCCGCTGTGGCAGAATATGAAGGAACGCGAAGCCCTCTACATGAAAGAAGACTTCAACGACGAGGACGGCAACCGCGTGGCGGAGCTTGAGGAGAAATTTGCCGAAATGGGCGGATGGAACGCCGAGAGCGACGCGGCGCAGATGCTCTCAAACCTCGGCGTAAAGGACGAGCTGCACCAGAAGCAGATGAGCGAGCTGTCGAACAACGAGAAGGTGCGCGTGATGCTGGCCAAGGCTCTATTTGGCAATCCTGACAACCTACTCCTCGACGAGCCTACCAACGACTTGGACTTAGACACAGTACAATGGCTTGAGGAGTATTTGAGCAACGTGGAACAGACTGTGCTCGTTGTCAGCCACGACCGCCACTTCCTTGATGCCGTGAGCACGCAGACGGTAGACATCGACTTCGGTAAGGTGTCAGTGTTTGCCGGTAACTATTCGTTTTGGTATGAGAGTTCACAGTTGGCATTGCGCCAAGCGCAGAACCAGCGCCAGAAGGCCGAAGAGAAGCGTAAGGAGCTGGAGGAGTTCATACGCCGTTTCTCCGCCAACGTGGCAAAGAGCAAGCAGACGACAAGTCGCAAGAAGATGTTGGCCAAATTGACAGTTGACGAAATCAGACCTTCATCGCGCAAATATCCGGGAATAATATTCCAGATGGAGCGCGAACCGGGCAATCAGATTTTGGAAGTGGAAGGGCTGAAAGCCGTAGACACCGACGGCACCGTGCTTTTCGACAACGTGAACTTTAATATAGAGAAAGGTGAAAAAGTCGTGTTCCTAAGCCACAACCCAAAAGCCATGACGGCCCTGTTTGAGATAATCAATGGTAACAGACAGGCAGATGCCGGTACGTATAAATGGGGAGTGACGATAACGACAGCTTACTTGCCTCTTGACAATACGGAATTTTTCAAGAGTGACCTGAACCTCGTAGATTGGTTAAGCCAGTTTGGTACAGGGAATGAAGTCGTAATGAAAGGTTTTCTCGGCAGAATGCTGTTCAGCGGCGAAGAAGTAATGAAGAAGGTTAATGTGCTGAGCGGAGGTGAGAAAATGAGATGTATGATAGCAAGGATGCAGCTGAAAAACGCCAACTGCCTGATACTCGACACACCGACGAACCACCTCGACCTGGAAAGCATCCAAGCGTTCAACAACAACCTGATAAGTTTCAAGGGCAATATACTGTTCAGCAGTCACGACCACGAGTTCATACAAACCGTTGCAAACCGCATCATTGAGTTGACGCCCAAAGGCACAATCGACAAATTGATGCAGTATGATGACTACATTTATGATGAGCGTTTGAAAGAACAACGCGCGGCAATGTATGAATAAATGTCACAGACGTGCACGTTGGCAAGGTTTTTGCTATAGCCTTTACAAAAAAATATTTGTGTCATGAAAGAAGAAAAGAAGAATATAAAAAACGATGAACGTGAGGAGAATGTATCCGAAACGGTAGAAAAAGATGTAGATACTTCAGCCACGGGCACCGATGAAAGTGCAAGTAGCCCAAACAATGGCGACGTAAAAGGCGAAGATAAAGACGCTGAAAAGACAGCTGAAGCGACGAACAATACTGCTGATAATGACGACGAAAAAGACCCATTAGCTGCCGCACAAGAAGAGATTGAACAGCTAAAGGATAAATATTTGCGTTATGTAGCAGAGTTTGACAACTATCGGAAACGCACACTGAAAGAAAAGGCAGAACTGATACTCAATGGTTCGGAAAAAGCCGTACAGGCGATATTGCCTGTAATAGATGACATGGAACGCGCACTCGCCAACGCAGAAAAAACAGAAGACGCAACCGTACTCAAGGAGGGCATGGAATTGATATATCAAAAGATAAATAAGATAATGGAAAGTCTCGGCGTGAAGAAAATCGACACCAAGGACGCCGAGTTTGACACAAATTTCCATGAAGCCATTGCGATGGTGCCCGGTATGGGTGACGATAAGAAAGGTAAAGTGCTCGATTGCGTCCAAACAGGCTATATGTTGAACGACAAAGTAATAAGGCACGCCAAAGTTGCAGTGGGACAATGAAAAAGTTAAGAGTGGAGAATTAAGAAAATCGCAAGTCCGCAATATTATAGTGGCATATTTTCTTAATTCTTAACTTTTAAATCTTAATTTAATAAAGTTATGGCAAAAAGAGATTATTATGAGGTGCTTGGCGTGAGCAAAAATGCCTCAGAAGATGAAATAAAGAAGGCTTACAGGAAAATAGCCATAAAATACCATCCAGACCGCAATCCTGGAAACAAGGAGGCCGAAGAGAAATTCAAGGAAGCTGCGGAAGCGTATGACGTGTTACATGATCCGCAGAAAAGACAGCAATATGACCAATTTGGCTTTAACGGTCCTGGTGGTGAAGGCGGTTTCGGTGGTTTCAGCAGTGCCGGTGGTTTTAGTATGGACGACATATTCTCTATGTTCGGCGACATATTCGGCGGACGTGGAGGCTTTGGCGGTTTTAGTGGAGGCTTTAGCGGAGGACAACACCGCCCTGCACAGCACCGTGGTTCTGACTTGCGCTTGAAAGTAAAATTATCCTTGCAGGAAATATCAACCGGCGTAACAAAAAAATTCAAGGTCAAGAAAGACGTTACTTGCAGCCATTGCCACGGTTCGGGAGCAGAAGGGAATGGTGCGAAAGAGACTTGTCCGACGTGTCATGGCAGCGGCGTGGTGACGAGGACTACGCAAAGTCTTTTCGGCATGATGCAAACACAGAGTGTATGTCCAACCTGCAACGGAGAAGGCACTGTAATCAAAAACAAATGCCGTGTATGCGGTGGCAGCGGGGTCGTAAAAGGCGAAGAAGTCGTAGAAATCAACATCCCTGCAGGTGTGTCAGAAGGCATGGTGGTGAATGTTCCCGGAAAAGGCAATGCCGGCATTCATAACGGTGTGCCTGGCAACATACAGGTTTACATTGAAGAAGAATCTAATGACACGTTCGTGCGTGACGACAATGACATTATATATAATCTTCTACTTGACTTTCCTACTGCAGCATTAGGTGGAAGTGTTGAAATACCGACAATCGATGGCTCGAAAGTGAGAATAAAGATTGAACCAGGTACTCAACCAGGCAAGGCTTTGCGCTTAAGAGGGAAAGGTTTACCTGCTGTGCAAGGGTATGGCCGTGGTATGGGTGACATGGTTGTAAATATCAGTGTGTATGTACCTAAAACCCTTAGCCAGAAGGAAAAGCGTGAGTTGGAAGAAATGCGCGAAAGTGATAATTTTAAGGGGGATAGTGCAACAAAACGAACCATATTCCAAAGGTTCAAGAACTATTTTAACTGACCGCAGAACTATCATGACTTACGAAGAAACCATACAATATTTATACAACAGCGTCCCTATGTTTCATAAAGTGGGCGCTGTTGCTTATAAAGAGGGGTTGGAAAACACAATAGCATTGGATAACCACTTTTGCAACCCACATAAAAAATATAAGACAATCCATATAGCAGGAACCAACGGTAAAGGCTCTTGTTCGCATACAATGGCAGCTGTCCTTCAGACGGCTGGTTATACCGTCGGGTTATATACTTCACCGCATTTAAAGGATTTTCGCGAACGTATCCGGGTGAACGGAAAGTGCATATCGGAAAAATATGTAGTTGACTTTATTGAGAATGAACGATATTTTTTCGAGCCGTTACATCCAAGTTTTTTTGAATTAACCACAGCTTTAGCTTTCAAATATTTTGCTGATTGCAACGTAGATATAGCCGTTGTGGAAGTCGGTTTAGGTGGAAGGCTTGACTGTACTAACATAATAACGCCAGTCCTTTCTATTATAACCAATATCAGTTTCGATCATACGCAGTTCCTTGGTAATACCTTAGCCAAGATCGCTTATGAAAAAGCCGGAATAATCAAGGCGCACATCCCCGTTGTAATAGGAGAAAGCAACGATGAGACACGTCCGGTTTTTGAAGCTAAAGCAAAGGAAACTGGAAGCCAGATTGTTTTCGCCGAAGACATGACAGACATCACAAACGCAAGAATGGAGCCCCAAGGCGGAATTACATATACAACTAAAAGCATTGGCACATTATATGGTGAACTTGGCGGCATATATCAAACAAAAAATGCTGCTACGGTTTTATGTTCATTACAAATTCTTAAAAAGTTAGGATTGGAAATAAGTGAAGATGACATTAAGTATGGATTTTGTAATGTTATTAAAACTACGGGATTGGCAGGAAGATGGCAAAAAGTGAACAATTCACCTGTAGTTATTTGTGATACGGGCCACAACGTCGGCGGCTGGGAATACTTAAGTAGACAGCTGAGAATGCAAAAGTACAAACAAATGAGGATTGTGTTTGGCATGGTTGATGACAAAGACGTTGAAACTGTGATGAATATGTTACCAAAAAATGCAATATATTATTTTACCAAGGCGAATAACAAACGCGCCATTAGCGAACAAAATATAATGCAGTTAGGCAACAGATTGCACCTTGTCGGCACAAGTCACAAAGATGTGAAAAGTGCGTATCGTCAAGCACTAAAAGATGCTGATAAGGAAGATTTTATTTTTGTCGGAGGCAGTAGTTACATTGTGGCGGATTTCTTATCTTATTGTATTTAATTATTTTTTAACATTAAAATGAAATAATTTCATATATTTCATTTGTGTTTCTCAACTATTTTTGGTTACTTTGCAAATAACTAACTAAAACATCAATATTATGAACACAAATGAAGCACAATGTTTGTGTGGTTTGAAATGTGAAGATTTTCAAACCACAATAAATGGCAAAAAGACAGATTTATATATCCTGAAAAACAAGTTAGGCAACGAAGTCGCCATAACCAATTATGGGGGAGCGATAGTTGCGATCATGGTTCCTGACAAAAACGGAAAATACGCAAACGTGATACAGGGGCATGACAACATTCAAGACGTAATAAACAGTCCGGAACCTTATTTGTCTACGCTTATCGGTAGATATGGCAACCGTATAAATAAAGGTAAATTCCAACTTAATGGCAAAGAATACCAACTTGCAATAAATAATGGACCAAATTCACTGCATGGAGGTAATAAAGGATTTAATGCAAAAGTGTGGGATGCTTTGCGAATGAATGATGAAACATTGGTTTTAAGTTATGTTTCATCGTATGGAGAAGAGGGTTATACCGGCGAAGTGAAAGTTACAGTTGTATATACGTTTAACGATGATAACGAATTGATTATCGAATATTTAGCCACAACGAACAAAAAAACGATAATCAATCTTACAAGTCACGGATATTTCAGCCTTGCCGGCATATCAAACCCAACCCCGACCATTGACAATTTAATGTGTGAAATCAATGCCGACTACTACCTTCCAATAGACGAAACATCCATACCAACGGGTGAAATAAGACTGGTTAAAGATACACCGTTTGATTTTCGTCACCCCAAGCCTCTTGGACAAGACATTAATGCAGATGATGAACAAATAAAAAATGGCGCAGGATACGACCATTGTTTTGTTTTGAATAAAAGAGAAGAAGGCGAATTAAGTTTCGCAGCACGTGTTACCGAACCTGTAAGCGGGCGTGTAATGGATGTATATACAACAGAACCCGGTGTGCAGCTTTATACTGATAATTGGGCTGACGGATACAAAGGCCAGCATGGTGCAACGTTCCCAAAACGTAGTGCCGTATGCTTTGAAGCGCAACATTTCCCAGACTCTCCCAATCATCCATATTTCCCGTCAGTCATATTAAGGCCCGGCGAACAATATAAGCAAAAAACAATTTATAAATTTAGCATTGTTAATAAATAAAAAGCGTATAAACTATGGATATTGAATTTGTAAGAAGTCGTTTCATCAAACATTTTGATGGAAAAACAGGAAACGTTTATGTCGCACCCGGCCGTATAAATCTTATTGGTGAACACACAGACTACAACGGAGGTTTCGTTTTTCCCGGAGCCATTGATAAAGGCATAATGTGCGAAATCCGCCCAAATGGGACAGACACTGTGATGGCATACGCAATAGACCTAAAAGACAGGGTGGAATTTAAAGTAAACGATCCTGAAGGGCCACGCACAAGCTGGGCAAGATACATATATGGAATAATACAGGAAATGAAGAAACAAGGTGTTGATGTAAAAGGTTTTAACATTGCATTTGCAGGAGATGTCCCATTGGGAGCTGGTATGTCTTCTTCCGCAGCAATGGAATGTTGTTTTGCATACGCCTTAAATGATTTATTCGGTTACAACAAAGTCTCTAAATGGGACATGGTGCTTGCAGGACAGGCGACAGAGCACAATTATTGTGGTGTTAATTGTGGAATAATGGATCAGTTTGCAAGTATGTTTGGAAAAGCTGGTAAACTCATGCGTCTTGATTGCAGAAGCCGTGAATATGAGTATTATCCGTTTGAGCCCAAAGGATATAAACTTGTATTGATAGATTCTGTAGTTAAACACGAACTTGCATCTTCTGCCTATAATGACAGACGTAAAAGTTGTGAAAACGTTGTTGCGGCTTTGAAAAACAAATATGCTGACATGGACATTGAAACTTTACGTGATGCGAATTGGGAAATGTTAGAGGGCGTAAAGGCTGAAGTAAGCGATGAGGACATGAAACGAGCTGTGTATGTCTTAGGTGAAAAAGACAGGGTCTTGGCCGTTTGTAACGCGCTAAACGCAGGAGACTATGAAACCGTAGGACAAAAAATGTATGAAACACATAACGGGTTGAGTAAAGATTATGAAGTTTCATGTGAAGAACTTGATTTTCTTGTAGATTTAGCCCGCAAACACGGCGTTACCGGAAGCCGGATTATGGGGGGTGGTTTTGGAGGCTGCACCATAAACCTTGTGAAAGAGGAACTTTATGACAAATTTATAAATGACACTTTAACTGAATATGATAATAAATTCGGGAAAAAGGCCAAAGTTTATGATGTTGTAATAAGCGATGGAGCACGGAAATTGTGCTAAATTACAATCTAAACACAGAGTTTTATAATAAGGCGAAGGAATACAGGCAAGTCCTTCGCCTTATTTCATATTCCTACCGTTATATTGTTTCTCACCCAATCTTGACGTGCCGCTACGTTTTAAACAATATGCCTTGCATGAACGCAAAACAAGTCTGAGGTATAATAACCGATTGGGAGAAATTATAATTCGCTGATAATTAACAAAGTGCAAATTCACGACCATTTAGCTTGTAAAATGTGACATATCGCACGTTGAGAAACGGCCTTTTGCAAGCTAAATCATGCCTTGTCTGAATTGGCTTAGTTAAGATTGCTGGTGTGTAAAACGATTAACAAACAAGGCTGCACGCTTTATTACAGATGAGTTTTTATCTATGTGCATTGATAAAAGTTGTAAAAAAACATTTTAATAGCATAAAACATCGGATGGAATTGTAGTAGTAATGAAATTAAATTGTACTTTTACACCAATTAAATCAAACTTAATAATCAATTCAATCAATTTATGAAGAGCATTAAATCAAGCGTTTTAAGTTTAGGAATGGCTTTAGCGTGCTTGTCAGCTTGTACTACGGGAACCGATAGTATAACAACACAATCTGGTCTCGACCCGGCTGCTTTTGATACCATAATTAATAATAAAGAAGTAAAACTTTATGTTTTGAAGAATTCAAATGGTATGGAAGTATGCATTACTAATTTCGGCGGACGTGTAGTTTCTTTGGTTGTACCTGATAAAAACGGAAAACCAACAGACGTAGTTCTTGGATATGACAACATCGCACAATATGCGGATACAATAAATAGTCCTAGTGATTTCGGCTCTTCGGTAGGACGTTATGCAAACCGCATCAATAAAGGAAAATTCATTGTTGGCGGAAAAACAGTGCAACTGCCTACCAATAACTTTGGACACTGTCTTCACGGCGGACCATCAGGATGGATGTACCAAGTTTATAGTGCAACCCAACCTAACGACTCTATATTGCAACTAAGTATCGTTTCACCAGACGGAGACAACGGATTCCCCGGAACGGTAAAAGCAACAGCGACATATAAATTATTGTCAAACAATACACTTGACATCGTTTTTGAAGCCACTACGGACAAGGAAACGGTCGTCAACATGACTAACCACAGCTATTTCAACTTGAACGGCGACCCGTCAAAAGAGGGAATGGATATGGTGTTATACGTTAACGCCGACAACTATACACCGGCAGACTCTACATACATGACCACGGGAGAAATCAAGTCAGTGGGAGGCACTCCAATGGATTTCCGCAAGCCTCACGCCATAGACGAGACAATCAATGACACAACGTTCGACCAAATAAAGAACGCCTCCGGATACGACCACAACTGGTGTCTTAACACATATAAAGACGGTAAAGGTGACGACACGACTGTTGCAGCGTCATTATATTCTCCGAAGACAGGCATCTTCCTTGAGATGTTTACCAACGAACCGGGTGTGCAAGTGTATACAGGCAATTTCCAAGGCACAGGCGTAAGTTGCAAACACGGCATTAAATACCCCAAGCACGTTTCTGTATGCCTCGAAAGTCAGAAATATCCAGATTCGCCTAATAAAACACAATGGCCGTCACCATATTTGAAACCTGGCGAAAAATATTACAGCCACGTAGCTTATAAGTTCAGCATAAAATAGAACCATATAATAACTTTACCTAATCAAACTAATAAAATGAACTGGAATACAAACAATTTCATTTGGCTCGACTGGGCAGTCCTGGCAGTAGGAGTTGTCGCTATTATTTGGGCAATTTATCGAGCCATCAAGAAAGACAAAGAGAAGATGAAAGGTGCTGATAGCCAAGACTATCTCTTTGGGAAAGGCGAGCCTTGGTATATAATCGGCGCAGCGATCTTTGCTGCCAACATTGGTTCTGAGCACCTTGTCGGATTAGCCGGAACAGGCGCAAAAGACGGCGTTGGTATGGCTCACTGGGAAATGCAAGGATGGATGATTTTGATTCTTGGCTGGCTATTCGTGCCGTTCTACCAGTTGTTGAACAACAAAATGGACAAAATCATAACAATGCCCGATTTCCTTAAATTCCGCTACACACAACGTACAGGTTCATGGCTGTCAATAATCACGTTGATAGCATACGTTTTAACAAAAGTGTCAGTTACTGCATTCACGGGTGGCATATTCTTTGAGTATCTCCTTGGTCTCCCGTTCTGGTACGGCGCCATAGGTTTGATTGTAATTACTGCGGTATTCACTGTGTTTGGAGGTATGAAAGGCGTGATGACACTTTCTGCCATTCAGACGCCAATACTAATCGTCGGCTCTTTCCTCGTCCTTTTTCTTGGCCTAAGTATGTTGGGCAATGGTAATATAGCCGAAGGATGGACACAAATGATGGCTGTT
This sequence comes from uncultured Prevotella sp., assembly GCA_944320285.1. Taxonomy (GTDB): domain Bacteria; phylum Bacteroidota; class Bacteroidia; order Bacteroidales; family Bacteroidaceae; genus Prevotella. Next base: position 27,885 of record CALUGX010000126.1, on the reverse strand, counting down.
TGTAATGCCGCACATAATGGTTTCGGAACGACACATATGTTCCACACAGACCCTGCCGACCCTATGTATCCACAGTTCCCCGGCTACGTAGTGTTCATTGGCGCTTCAATCATTGGTTTCTGGTATTGGTGCACAGACCAGCATATCGTCCAACGTGTACTTGGCCAAACCAAAGGTGAAGATAATACTACTGTAATGAAGCGTGCCCGTCGTGGCACTATAGCTGCCGGTTACTTTAAGCTGTTGCCCGTTTTCATGTTCCTTATACCGGGAATGGTGGCCTATGCCCTTTCACTAAAAACAGGTAGCGGTATCGAAATGGACATCACCAATACACACGATACCGACGGAGCGTTTGCCATGATGGTAAAAAATATTCTGCCGGCAGGTGTGAAAGGTCTCGTCACCATTGGTTTCATCTGCGCCCTTGTAGCATCACTGGCAGCATTCTTCAATAGTTGCGCCACGCTGTTCACGGAAGATTTCTACAAACCCATGAAAAAAGGCATGAGTGAGAGCCATTATGTATTCGTTGGCAGAATGGCAACAGTGGTTGTCGTACTTCTCGGCCTTGCATGGATGCCGATAATGATGAATATGGGCAATTTGTACTCTTACCTGCAAGACATACAATCTCTCATTGCCCCGGCAATGGTCGCCGTGTTCACCCTTGGCATATTCTCAAAACGCATAACGCCGAAAGCTGGCGAATATGGTCTCATAGGAGGCTTCCTTATTGGTATGTTACGTTTGTTGACTAACGTACTCACAAATTCTGGCAAAGCTACGATGGAAGGTGCGTTTTGGGAAAACACCACATGGTTCTGGCAGACTAACTGGCTGATATTCGAAGTTTGGCTTCTTGTCTTCATCATCATTATGATGGTAGTAGTATCGATGTTCACACCGAAACCGAGCAAGGAACAAATCGAGGCTATCACCTTTACAAGTGATTATAAGGCGTCAATACTCAAAAGTTGGAACAAGTGGGACGTAATTGCTTCGCTTGGCGTAATTGCCTTGTGTGCCGCGTTCTACATTTATTTCTGGTAATTTTACGGGCATAGGGTTTACAAGCCCTATGCCTCTGATATCAAAAATGTAATGACAACGTATTATAACGAACATTCAAAAGTCCTTGTCTCTGTAGACTGCATCATATTCGGATTTGAGAATAAAAAGCTAAAGCTGCTTATCGGCAAAAGAAATATGGACCCAGGAAGGGGTACCTGGTCGCTTTACGGCGGTTTCGTTGAACAAAACGAAAGCCTTAATGACGCGGCAAACAGGGTATTATATCAGTTGACAGGACTTAAAGACATATATATGAAACAGGTCGGAGCGTTCGGCGCTGTCGACAGAGATCCTGGGGAAAGGGTTATTTCCATAGCATATTGTGCACTGATCAACGTAAAAGATTACGATAAGGCGTTGCTTGAAACCCACCAGGTAGAATGGGTTAACATTGACGAACTGCCGGTTCTATATTCCGATCATAACGACATGGTAAAGAAGGCCATAACCCTATTGCGTAGGCGTATATCTTCAGAGCCCCTTAGCTTTAACCTACTACCTGAAATGTTCACATTGACACAACTACAACACGTGTATGAAGCCATTTTAGGAGAGACAATCGACAAACGAAACTTCCGAAAAAGAATAAAGACTGTTGAATACATTGAAAAGACAGATTTCGTTGACAAAGTGACATCAAAACGTGGTGCAGCCCTGTACCGTTTCAACAAAAATGCCTACTTAACAGACTCTACATTTAAATTATAAACATCATGTTAGAAGAATTAAAAGAAAAAGTGTTTAAGGCAAACTTAGATTTGGTTAAACATAATTTGGTAATATTTACATGGGGAAATGTCTCCGGCATCGATCGTGAAAAAGGCTTGGTGGTAATCAAACCGTCAGGCGTAAGCTATGACGAGATGAAAGCGTCAGATATGGTTGTTGTTGACTTGCAGACTGGCGAGACCGTTGAAGGCGACTTAAACCCTTCTTCAGACACACCTACGCATCTTGTCCTCTACCAGGCTTTTCCCGAAATAGGCGGAATTGTCCACACCCATTCTACATACGCTACGGCATGGGCGCAGGCTGGTAAGGACATCCCGAACATCGGAACGACACACGCTGACTATTTCCATGACGAAATACCGTGCACCGGTGATATGACACAGGAACAAATGGCTGAATATGAAAAAGAGACAGGAACGGTGATCGTGGAGAGGTTCAGGAATATGAATTATGTCCATACACCCGGCGTGCTGGTAAAGAACCACGGACCTTTCTCATGGGGCAAAGATCCTGACAACGCTGTCTATAATGCTGTTGTCATGGAGCAAGTAGCTAAAATGGCGTTTGTTTCGTTTTGCGTTAATACAAATACAACGATGAACCCGCTTCTCGTTGAAAAACATTTCAGCAGGAAACATGGTCCTAACGCATATTACGGGCAGAAGAAAAAGTGAAAAATAACATAAATCAATCAAACACTAACAAAAACAATAACTATGGAAAAGGCATTTGAGAATTTTGAAGTGTGGTTTGTAACAGGTGCACAACTTCTTTATGGAGGTGAAGCCGTGGCTCAGGTTGACGGCCACTCGAAAGAAATGGTCGACGGATTGAACAACTCAGGACGTCTCCCCATCAAGGTCGTGTATAAAGGTACGGCTAACAGCAGTAAAGAAGTGGCAGACTTGTTTGCCGCTGCCAACAACGAGAAAAAATGCGTCGGCGTAATCACTTGGATGCACACATTCTCACCGGCAAAAATGTGGATACACGGCTTGCAAATACTCCATAAGCCCCTACTCCACCTGCATACACAGTTCAACAAGGAAATTCCTTGGAATTCGATAGACATGGACTTCATGAACTTGAACCAAAGTGCGCATGGCGACCGTGAGTTCGGGCACATAATAGCTCGCATGAGGATACGCCGCAAGTTAGTAGTTGGTTATTGGAAAGAGGCTGCCACGCAAGACCATATCGCAGTGTGGGAGCGTGTCTGCGCCGCTTGGGCAGACGCACAGGATATGCTTATCATCCGCTTCGGCGACCAGATGAACAACGTGGCCGTTACAGACGGCGATAAGGTGGCTGCCGAACAAGTGCTGGGGTATCATGTTGACTATTGCCCGGCCAGCGAACTTATGGAATATCAAAGCAAACTTAAAGATGAGGACGTTAAGGCGCTCGTAAATGAATATTTCCGGTTGTATGACTGTGGAGACATCAAGAACGACGGCAATTCAAAAGAATATACCGCTATTTGGAATGCAGCCAAAGCAGAGCTCGCTTTGCGTGCCATACTGAAAGCCAAAGGCGCCAAAGGTTTTACGACAAACTTCGACGACCTCGGACAGACAGACGGCAGCCATTTCGACCAAATTCCAGGCCTTGCCTCACAGCGTCTCATGGCCGAGGGATACGGCTTTGGAGCTGAAGGCGACTGGAAATCAGCCGCACTTTACCGTACCGTTTGGTTTATGACGCAGGGCATGAAGAACGGATGCTCATTCCTTGAGGACTACACACTTAACTTCGACGGCGAACAAAGTGCCATCCTACAGTCTCATATGCTTGAGGTATGTCCACTTATCGCAGAATCAAAACCGCGCCTTGAAGTGCACGTCCTTGGCATCGGAGTAAGGAAGGGCGACACAGCACGCCTCGTATTCACATCAAAGGTTGGTACCGGTGTTACAGCAACTGTCGTAGATATGGGTAACCGCTTCCGTATGATTGTCAACGATGTGAAGTGCATCGAGCCCAAACCACTGCCCAAACTGCCTGTGGCTTCAGCCTTGTGGATACCTCAACCCAACTTCGAGGTCGGTGCTGGATGCTGGATTTATGCCGGCGGCACGCACCACAGCTGCTTCTCATACGACCTGACAGATGAATACTGGCAGGACTATGCAGAGATTGCCGGCATCGAGGCTGTGTTCATCAATGAAGAGACCAAGGTTGATGAGTTCCGCAAAGAATTACGCTTCAACGAAGTTTACTATATGCTCAACAAAGCACTAAATTAATCTTTTAACGTGTTTTTCATCGAGGTAGGGTTACCCCGTATAAACGTTTTACCATAGTTTGACAGGTATGGCGTGAGCATGGCCGGTTATTTTAATAATTAACCACTTTGTGAAAGGCCGTCTTTTAGAAGACAAAAGGCCGTCTTTCGGGTTTTAAAAGGTATCTTTTTAGAATACGAAAGACGGCCTTTCTGTAACAATTTGGATTTCAGGTGGTTATAGAAAGATTATTAATACCACGGATTTTTGCCCGGCTTATGTTTGTTTATTCCCCCAACCTCTTAAAGTTTCAATCTTAAAATGAATAAGGATATGCCTAAATATGTAATCGGATTAGACTACGGTAGCGATTCTGCCCGCGCCCTTGTCGTTAACGCCGAAAGTGGAGAGATCCTTTCAACAAGTGTAAAATATTATCCACGATGGAAGAAAGGGCTTTACTGTAATCCAAAGCTCAACCAGTGGAGGCAGCACCCGAAAGACTATCTTGAGGTGCTTGAAGCAACTGTAACCGACGCCCTTAGCCAATGTGCGCAAGGCGTGGCCGAGAATGTCGTAGGCTTGGCATTCGACACGACAGGCTCAACACCGGCTTTTACAGATGAAAGCGGTACTCCGTTGGCAATGTTGCCCGAATTTGCAGAAAATCCGAATGCAATGTTTATCTTATGGAAAGATCATACAGCAATAAAAGAAGCTGAAGAGATAAACGTGGCCTGTGCAAAATCTGACATTAATTACGCCAAGTATGAAGGTGGCATTTATTCGGCGGAGTGGTTTTGGGCTAAAGCCTTGCACGTTCTACGTGAAGATCCGCAGGTTGCGGAAAAAGCCTATTCCATTGTTGAATATTGCGAGTGGCTTCCGGCCGTACTGACTGGCGTTAAATCGGCAAAAGACATTGTTAGAAGCCGTTGTGCATGCGGTCATAAGGCTATGTGGCACGAGGAATGGGGAGGCCTGCCGTCAGAAGAGTTCCTAACATCAATAGACAAACGCCTTAAAGGTTTTCGTGAAAGATTGTTTACAGAAACCGAAACGGCAGACAAACCTGTTGGACACTTGTGCAAGGAATGGGCGGACAGGCTCGGACTGTCAGAAAATGTCATTGTTGCCGGAGGCGCCTACGACTGTCACATGGGAGCTGTAGGAGCCGGAGTTGCTCCGCATACATTGGTGCGCGTGATAGGAACTTCCACCTGTGATGTCATGGTTGCGTCTTACGATGAAATAGGTTCAAAGTGCATAAAAGGCATCTGCGGACAAGTGGACGGCAGCGTTATCCCAGGTATGGTAGGATTGGAAGCCGGACAATCAAGTTTCGGTGACGTTTATGCCATGTTCAGGAGAATACTTGAGTTCCCTGTACGCAATATTTTGCCACAGACAATATCAGGCAAGCTGTCAAAAGAAGAAATTGACGAGATTGTTGAAAACACGTGTGACAAGATAATTGTCAAACTTACCGAAGAAGCGGAAAAGATACCTGTAAGTGAAAGCACGATGATTGCTACAGACTGGATTAACGGTCGCCGCACACCTGATGCCAACCAATTACTTAAAGGCACTATCGCTGGATTTACATTAGGAACTACAGCGCCGCAGGTGTTTAGAGCCCTGGTTGAAGCAACAGCATTTGGAACTAAGGCCATTGTGGACCGTTTCGAGGAAGAAGGCATAGTGATAGACAATGTTATCGGCATCGGCGGCATTGCCTTGAAATCACCTTTTGTAATGCAAACCATGTGTGACGTCATCAATAAGCCAATAAAAGTATGCAACACAGACCAAGCGTGCGCCCTTGGCGCAGCCATGTTTGCAGCCACGGCTGCCGGCATTTATAGCAAGGTGGAAGATGCCATAGAAAAGATGAACAGCGGTTTCTCCAAAGAATATAAGCCGCAGCCAGAAAGTGTCAAGGTGTATGCCGACATTTATGAAAAATACCAAAAGCTGGGATTATTCACCGAAAAGGAAATGTTCAATTAATCGGCAATAATGTTGGGTGCGCAAAATATAGTACTTCGATAATATCGCCATCCGGAGAACTTTATCGGAAAATCCGACAGCTTTGGCTATAAACATTCCAGTTAAAGAACGCACATATTCAAAGCAAAGAAATCGTTTGAGACTTCCTTTATCATAAATTAAAGGAAGTCTCAAATCATATATAATCAAGGACAAAATTTCTTATAACGCAAATTTTGTTTTTCAAAATGACAAATTTTGGCAAACATTAGTTTAGTATTTCTTTTATTTTACGATAAAAATGATTATCTTTGCATAAGATAAGTACACAAACGAAGAACACCGGCTGATATTAACAGATGCAGCCAGGCTAATGCCATTTTGACAATAAACAATATAAATAGGAACCTAGCTTACTAACTATTAACACTAAGTATTAATGAACGAAAGAAATTTAATGAACAAAGCGGCTGACAATATTCGCATTCTTGCTGCTTCAATGGTTGAAAAAGCCAAGTCTGGACACCCTGGAGGTGCTATGGGTGGAGCAGATTTCATCAATGTGCTTTTCTCTGAATTCTTAATCTATGATCCTGAAAACCCGACATGGTCAGGACGTGACCGCTTTTATCTAGATCCGGGCCATATGTCACCGATGCTTTATAGCGCACTTTGTTTACAAGGTAAATTCACACTTGAAGAACTGTCACAATTCCGCCAGTGGGGTTCACCTACTCCAGGACATCCTGAACGCGACATAAACAGGGGTATAGAGAATACTTCGGGCCCGCTCGGACAAGGGCACACATTTGCGGCAGGTGCAGCTGTTGCCGAAAAATTTCTTGAAGCTCGCCTTGGTAAAGAAGTGATGCAGCATAAAATATACGCATACATTTCTGACGGAGGCATAGAGGAAGAAATATCGCAAGGCACAGGGCGTCTCGCCGGCATTCTTGGACTTAACAATCTCATAATGTTCTATGACTCTAACGACATCCAGCTGTCAACCGAGTGTAGTGCAGTTATGGATGAGGACACTGCTGCTAAATATGAAGCATGGGGATGGAACGTCATGACTATCAATGGCAATGATGTTGATGAGATAAGAAAAGCATTAACAGCTGCGCAAAATGAAAAACACCGCCCCACCCTGATTATCGGTAAGACTGTAATGGGTAAAGGTGCATTGAAGGAAGACGGCACAAGCTATGAGCATAGCATAAAAACACATGGTGCCCCGCTTGGTGGTGAAGCATACGTCAATACAATAAAGCACCTTGGCGGAGATCCAGAAAACCCGTTCCAGATATTCCCTGAAGTTAAAGATCTTTATGCCAAACGTGCTGAAGAATTGAAGAAAATAGTGGCAGAGCGCTACGCTATCGAAAAGAAATGGGCTGAAGAAAATCCTGATAAAGCAGCATTAAAGGATGAATGGTTCAGCGGAAACGCCCCCAAGGTGGATTGGAGTGCAGTGGTGCAAAAAGAAGGAGCCGCAACGAGAGCCGCCTCGGCTGCATGCCTCAGTGTTTTGGCGGAGCAAGTTCCTAATATGATTTGTGCTTCAGCGGACTTATCTAACAGTGATAAGACTGATGGCTTCCTCAAAAAAACAACATCTCTTGCCAAAGATGATTTTACTGGAGCATTTTTCCAAGTTGGTGTCAGCGAGTTGACGATGGCTTGTATGTGTATTGGAATGTATCTTCATGGCGGTGTCATCCCCGCCTGTGGCACATTTTTTGTATTCTCTGACTATATGAAACCCGCAGTCCGTATGGCTGCATTGATGGAAGTTCCCATCAAGTTCATCTGGACACATGACGCATTCCGCGTAGGTGAAGACGGCCCGACACACGAGCCTGTGGAGCAAGAAGCACAAATACGCTTGATGGAAAAGCTCAAAAATCATCATGGGAAGGACAGTGTTCGAGTATTCCGTCCAGCCGATGCTGATGAAACCACTATATGTTGGGCTATGGCGATGGAGAATATGGAGACACCTACTGCTCTCATATTCTCACGCCAGAATATTGCCAAACTTCCGTCAGGCAACGACTATGAGCAAGCACGCAAGGGTGCATATGTTGTAGCCGGGTCTGATGAGAACTATGACATAATTCTTTTAGCAGACGGTTCAGAGGTGTCAACTCTCGTCGCTGGAGCCGAATTGCTGCGTAAGGATGGGATCAAGATTCGCATTGTCAGTGTACCAAGTGAAGGACTTTTCCGTAGCCAAAGCAAAGAATATCAAGAAAGCGTACTGCCAAAAGGCTCTAAAATTTTCGGCATGACAGCAGGTCTTCCTGTAACTCTTGAGGGACTTGTTGGTGCAAACGGGCGAGTATTTGGAATGCAAAGTTTCGGTTTCTCTGCACCGTATAAAGTGTTGGATGAAAAACTCGGATATACAGCCGAGAATGTTTATAAACAAGTAAAAATTTTCATGGAGGAGTAAGCTTATGGAAATAAAGACTGTTGGAATAGCCTGCGACCATGCAGGTTATCCGTTGAAAAAGTTTGTTCTTGAGTATCTTGAACAGAAAGGTTATCCTTACAAAGATTACGGAACATACAGTGACATTAGTTGTGATTATCCTGATTTCGCCCATACACTTGCAGAAGGTATAGAAAATGGTGACGTTTATCCAGGCATAGCCATTTGTGGAAGCGGTGAAGGTATGGCCATCACATTAAACAAGCATCAAGGTATTCGCGCGGGTTTGGCATGGTGCACCGAGATTGGAGAGTTGATACGCCAACATAATGACGCCAACGTGTTAGTTTTGCCGGGACGTTTTGTTGACAACAAAACTGCAGAGAAAATACTTGATGTATTCTTTAAAACAACCTTTGAAGGTGGAAGACATCAAAGGCGTGTAGAGAAAATACCTGTAAAATAAAACTAAAATAAAAGGAACCAAACTTTTAAGAGTTTGATTCCTTTTGTTTTTTACATTATTTGAATTATCTTTATTACCTATAAGTGTTTGGCAAATGAAACTCGTATGAACGGTCGAACACTTCGCGAACCTTGTTAATTTCCAAGAAAGTCGTACCACCTCCTTTACCGAAGCTTCCGCTTAAGTAGGCTATCTTGTCGTCCATCTTAAGATAACCTTTCTGCCTTAACATACGAAGGGCGGCTACAAATTGTTCCTGTGGCCCAATTTGCTCATGCTGTGCAACAGGAATGACACCGTAACTCAAGGCAAGCCAACGTTGCGTCTTTTCTTTATAACATATTGCAAGCACCGGGTTAGGTCCCCTGAATGATGCAAGATGGCGGGCCGTAAGCCCTGTCTTGCTGTCAGTTATGATTCCTTTGACACCAAGAATTTCTGTGGCTTCGATGGCATTGCGTGCTAAAAATTCAGTCACATTGCTGTTGTCGCTTATCTGGAAATCAAAGTCATGTTCATACATCTTATCCTGTTCGGCCTGCTCTGCAATTGAAGCCATTGTCTTAACAGCCTCTACGGGATATTTACCGGTAGCAGTCTCACCGCTCAACATAAGTGCATCCGTACGGTAATATATCGCGTTGGCTATGTCTGTAACTTCGGCACGAGTCGGTCTCGGATTGTTAATCATTGTGTGCAACATTTGTGTCGCTACAATAACCGGTTTTTTTGCTAATCGGCATTTACGTATTATCATACGTTGGATGCCTGGTATTTTTTCTATTGGCACTTCAATACCCAAGTCGCCGCGTGCGATCATTATTCCGTATGATGCCTCTATTATTTCGTCGATATTGTCAACGCCCTCCTGATTCTCAATTTTTGAGATTATCTTAATGTCACTATTGTGTTCGTCAAGGATTTTCTGTACAGCCATAACATCCTCTTTACTGCGGACAAATGAATGCGCTATAAAATCGATGTTTTCCTCTATTGCTAACAGGATGTTTCTTCTGTCTTTTTCCGTGATTGCCGGAAGGTCGATATGCACACCCGGTACGTTTACGCTCTTGTGCGAACCAAGCACACCGTCGTTTTGCACCTGCGCCACTACGGCCGGCCCGTTGATGCCCAAGACCTTCATGTCTATCGCCCCGTCATCAAAGAGAATGTCATCGCCTATATGCACATCATTAGCGAAATTTTCATAAGAAAGGTTGAGGATGTCATGTTCGCTTTTCATCTCCGGACGCCCGAATATCTTAACCACATCGCCGGTCTTATATGTTATCGGGGCGTCGTTTGCCGTGGTGCGTATCTCCGGTCCCTTTGTGTCAATCAATATTCCGATATGTTTACTTACAGCACGCGTGTTCCTTATAATCTTCTTAATGCCATCAGGCGTTGCGTGCGCGGTGTTCATTCTAACTACGTTCATCCCTGCATCAAACAGTTTGCGGATAAAATCCTCATCACACTTTTGATCACTGATTGATGCTACAATCTTAGTTTGTTTCATCTTTTGGATTTGTTCGGTTTGTCTTAATTTTGTTGCAAATGTACAAAACAAATTCTACAAATGCAAATATCATTTATTAAAATGACACTAATCCTTAAAGTCGAGCACGCCTTCCACCCATTTTCCATGTCGGGCTTCGTCAGGAGGGTTGGATACGGACAGGCCGATAAGTCTGATGGGCTTTGACTCACAGTCCACTTGACCAAGCAGATACTTTGCCACAGGCAGAATATTGTCTTTGCTTTCTAGTTTTCCGTCTACTGTTGCACTGCGTGTGATTTGTGAGAAGTCTGCAAACTTTACTTTCAGCGTCAGCGTGCATCCGCGGAACTTGCTTTTAGCAAGCCTCGTCACGAGTTCGAGAACAATGTGATAAAGCTCTATGAGAATAACCGATTTCTTGTGCAGGTCGTCAAGGAATGTCTGTTCGCAACCAACTGATTTCCTCACCCTCACAGGTTCTACTATCCTATCATCAATGCCTCTTGCAAAATTATAATACACAATGCCGGCCTTGCCAAACACATCTGTAAGATGGTTCAGCGAACAATCACGCAACTGGCGACCGTTGAAGATGCCCATCTTGTGCATTTCTTGGGCCGTCTTAGGCCCCACACCCCAAAATTTTTCTATCGGCAAATCGGCAATGAAATCATTGGCACTGTTTTCATCAATGACAAACATCCCGTCAGGTTTGCGATAGTCAGATGCTATTTTGGCAAGAAATTTATTGAAAGACACGCCCGCCGATGCTGTAAGATGTAATTCTTCACGTATGGCCTTCCTGATGTCTTTGGCTATTTCAACCGCACCGATACCGCTTTCGGTTACGTCGAGAAATGCCTCGTCAATCGACAACGGTTCTATCAGGCACGTATATCGCCGGAATATCTCACCAACCTGCATTGAAACCTCTTTATAATGTGCATGATCTGACGAGACGACCGTTAAATGCGGACAAAGAATCTTGGCCCGGACTATCGGCATGGCCGAATGTACACCGAACTTACGTGCCTCATAGCTTGCTGTAGAAACCACCCCTCGCGGTCCGTCGAAGCCTACGGCTATGGGTATTCCGCGAAGTTCAGGGTTGTCCCTTTGCTCCACTGAAGCAAAAAAGGCATCCATATCTATGTGTATAATCTTGCGCATATTTTATCCGACTTGTAAGCCATGACGCTTACGTATGCAAAAGTAATAATTTTTTATGAATGTCCGCAATTATCCTAATCATGTCAAATGCACATGAACAAACTTAGCATTTGTCTTTAACTCCTTAGTCAGCGCAGCGGGCGTTAACTACTTTAACTACTAATGAATGGGAGCTTTGCAGACATTCATCTTTTTTTGATACCGCTTTGTGAAGACACTGACGGCTTGCATTATGTCATACTGTTGTCGCATTTTAACAATAACACATTGACTTAATATTCGGGAATACAGGTATCATTATGTCATTTCTAAAATGCCAGAAAGAAAACACAAAATAGGTTATTTTACATCTCTTTTTAGCAGAAGACAAGAACACTTGTGCCCTTTGGCGATGTCAAAGGTACCCCTTTACACCACAAAGAGTGCTGATTTGTTGCATGAAAAGCCAATGTTTGCAATGATCTGCACCATAAAAATCAATACTTTCATACTCATCCGACCGTAGATTATGCCATTTATCAGTCAGAAATTATATATCTACCAATGGCAAAACATATCTAAATATGCACACTTTTACTAAGTCAGGCACAATATATTGTATTTCAAAAAGTTATAGTTGCACATAAAAACAGCCCGTATTTTCCAACGGCTGGACAATCAATTTATTTAAGCTATTTTCAATGTTAAAAGCCGATACACTTTGTTGTGATATCATCCATTTTACTTACCTTCTGCTAAGATCAATATATAATGGCGTATTGATTTTAGAACACTACTTACCGCCGTATGATTTGCTATTATGAATAAAAAAGAGTAACTTTGCACACTAAAACGTGGCACAGCAACAGTTGCCGCCATTCCCATACAGTTTTATCCCTGCAAGCCTCCATACCGTGCTACACCGAGACGCGAACCTACGGACATCGGAGCAACTGCAACATAAACAACAACGCATTATGGACATAAAAACTTCGGAATTTGTTTTAAGCAGCCCTACTTGGACAATGTGTCCGAACGACACGAAGCCCGAATACGCTTTCATCGGCAGGAGCAACGTAGGTAAATCGAGTTTGATAAATATGCTCTGCAACCATAAGAACCTGGCCAAAACCTCATCTACGCCAGGCAAAACGCTACTTATAAACCACTTTATAATAAACAAGGAGTGGTATTTGGTTGATTTGCCCGGTTACGGCTTTGCCAAAAGGTCTAAAACCGTACAAAACAAACTTGAGCAGATGATTACCTCGTACATACTGCAACGTAAGCAGTTGGTCAACGTCTTTGTGCTGATAGACATACGCCACGGCTTTCAAGCCATAGACCGCGAGTTTATCGACTGGCTCGGACGCAGCAGCATTCCGTTCTCCATAATATTCACAAAAGCTGATAAGTTGAGTGCACAAAAAGCAAAGCAGTCTGTAGAAACATATATGCAAAGCCTGACAGACACTTGGGAAGAACTGCCACCCCACTTCATCACAAGCAGTGAGAAAAAGACAGGCCGTGATGAAGTAATAAGCTATATTGACAACATAAACAAATCATTGAAAGAAATCGACCAACAAGCTAATGTCTAATCAGTTACCATATTTAGACGTACAAAATCTTACAAAAACTTTCGGTTCACTGGTGCTGTTTGACGGCATATCGTTCAGCGTATCCGAAGGCCAGAAGGTTGGCCTTGTAGCCCGCAACGGTACAGGCAAATCAACCCTACTGTCAATTTTGGCAGGGATTGAAGGTTACGATTCCGGCGACATCATATTCAAGCGTGATCTGCACGTTGGGTACTTGGAACAGACGCCGCGATTTAATCCGGGCGACACTGTGCTTGAAGCCTGCTTCAACCATAAAGGCGACGAAGCCAAAGTGTTGAAAGCCAAACAGATACTTACACAGCTGAAAATCGGCGATCTTTCTCAGCTCATGGGTACACTGAGCGGTGGACAACAACGCCGCGTGGCATTGGCGAACGTGCTGTTGACAGAGCCTGATATGTTCATACTCGACGAACCAACCAACCACCTCGATCTCGACATGATTGAATGGCTTGAGGGATTTCTCGCCAAAGGCAATAAGACGCTGCTTATGGTTACGCATGACAGGTTTTTCCTTGACAGGGTTTGTTCGGTGATATTGGAACTCGACAACAAGACCATTTACACCTATCGTGGAAATTACAGCTATTATTTGGAAAAGCGGCAAGAACGCATAGATAATGCAAAAGCAGAGATAGCACGGGCCAACAACCTGTACCGCAAAGAGCTTGACTGGATGCGGCGAATGCCACAGGCACGCGGGCATAAAGCACGTTACAGAGAAGACGCCTTCTATGAGTTAGAAAAGGTGGCAAAACAGAGAATCGAGGAACGGCAGCTGCGCCTCAAGTCGAGAAATGTGTATATCGGCAGCAAGATATTTGAATGCCAATACATATCTAAACAATGGAGCGATGATAAAATAATTCTGAAGGATTTTTACTACAACTTTGCCCGATATGAAAAGATGGGTATCGTAGGTAACAACGGCACAGGCAAGACCACTTTCATTAAAATGCTCCTCGGCATGGAAAAGCCTGACAGCGGACGCTTTGACATAGGCTCAACTGTCAAATTCGGATATTTTTCACAAGAAGGTATGGTCTTCGACGAACAAAAAAAGGTAATCGACGTAATAACAGACATTGCCGACTATATAGATATGGGCGGCGGCAAACATCTTACGGCTTCGCAATTTTTACAATATTTCCTTTTTACACCGGAACAACAACACAATTACGTTTATAAATTAAGCGGAGGCGAGAAACGCAAGCTGTACCTTTGCACTGTGCTGATGAGAAACCCCAACTTCCTTGTATTAGACGAACCGACCAACGATCTTGACATACAGACGTTGCAAATATTCGAAGAATACTTGGCCGATTTCCCTGGATGCGTAATCATCGTAAGCCACGACAGATATTTCATGGACAAAGTGGTGGATCATCTTCTTGTGTTCCAAGGCAACGGCATAGTTCAAGACTTTCCAGGAAACTATACGCAATATCGTGACTGGAAATCACTGAAAAGCAAAGCTGAGACAACCACGGAGAAGGATGTGAAAACCCCAAAGAGACAACGCGAACCGGAGCAAAGGCATAAAATGACTTACAAGGAAAAGACAGAATATGCCCAGTTGGAAAAGGAAATCGCAGCATTAGAAAAAGAAAAGAATGCGCTTGAGGAGCAATTGTGCAGCGGAAAACTGTCAATAGAAGAGCTTACGGAAAAAAGTAAACGCCTGCCAGAAATCAAGACCGAACTTGATGAGAAAGAAATGCGTTGGTTGGAATTATCGGAAATAGAAGGATGATAGTTAAAATTTAGTTAAAACAAAACAAGTAAAGACCTTTAAAGGCCTTATTTTCAAGATAATTTAGTAATTTTGCACATCGATTAAAAACAATTAAACCGTTTCCATTCGTGAAACGGCACCAATCATTTAAATTCCACAATACATTTATTTATATGTACAGCAAAGACGAATTGTTATCTAAAAACATCGCCGAACTTGAAGAAATCGCCGAGCAAACCGGTGTGAAAATAAAGTCAAGCGATAGTCAAGAAGATATTATCTATTCAATACTTGACAAACAGGCCGAAGTAGAGGGCAATAAAAACCCACTCGGAACTAAAAGGCGGAGGACTCGTATTGTCAAGAAGGATACCGACAGGGTGTACTCAGTGAACGGTAAAGACGGAGAAAATTTCGATCTGAAAAAAAATAAGATGCCGCAAACGGAAGCCCCTTCATTATTCAATGATGTGCCAATCGCTCCGGCACCGGCAAAGAAAAGAGGCCGGCCGAAGAAGACAGAACAACAAGTAGCTGAAGAAACATTGCCTGTTGCCGACAACATGGAAACGGTTGTTCAAGAAATACCTGAAAGCTCAACAAACAACCAACCGGAGACTGATGTGGCAGATAGTGCAATAACAGAAAATATTTCTGAAGCACCGGCAATAGAGCAACCGGCAGAAACGGCAGAGCAGACTGTGCCACAGATGAACAATGCTGATATATCGGTTGTGCCTGAGGCTGAATATAATTCAAACAGTTCTAATGGTGACACAGGCAACCAGGCTGATTTGCTTGCACAGTTGCAGGCAAAGGTCAACGCTCACAATGAAATTGCTGACGAGAAGCGTGAAGCCATTGCTTCCGGAATATGGGAAGGCGACCCAGGCGACGGTACTGATTTCATAACAGTTGTAGACCTTCCCATAGAAGACCAAATGGCCGTTCCGAACTTTGACATGTTCGACAATCCTACAATACCGATGAGCATGAACACAGTGGCATACGCTAACCAACCGGAACAGGATATGGCCTTCGATTTTGAAGATATCATAACAGCCAACGGTGTGCTTGAAATAATGCCTGACGGATATGGTTTCCTGCGTTCAAGTGATTACAACTACTTGTCATCACCTGACGACATCTATGTTTCAATACAGCAAATAAAACGATACGGCTTAAAGACAGGCGACGTTGTAGAATGTCATGTGAGGCCTCCACATGACGGAGAAAAATATTTTCCACTTACAAGCATTGACAAGATAAACGGTCGCGACCCGTCAGAAGTGCGTGACCGCATACCTTTTGATCACTTAACACCTCTTTTTCCTGACGAAAAATTCACTTTATGTGGCGACAAGGCGACGACCAACTTAAGCACAAGGATTGTTGATTTGTTCTCGCCTATCGGTAAAGGCCAACGTGCCTTGATTGTGGCACAGCCAAAAACGGGTAAGACAATCTTGATGAAAGACATCGCCAACGCCATAGCTGCCAACCATCCTGAAGCATACCTGATGATGTTGCTTATTGACGAACGCCCGGAGGAAGTAACCGATATGGCACGCACTGTAAACGCAGAAGTTATTGCATCAACATTTGACGAGCCCGCTGAGCGCCACGTGAAAATTGCAGGAATAGTGCTTGAGAAGGCTAAACGCATGGTGGAATGCGGACATGATGTTGTAATATTCCTTGATTCGATAACACGTTTAGCACGTGCCTACAATACTGTTGCCCCGGCAAGCGGTAAAGTCTTAACAGGTGGTGTCGATGCTAATGCTCTGCAAAAGCCAAAACGTTTCTTCGGTGCAGCAAGAAATATAGAAGGTGGAGGTTCACTCACTATTGTGGCTACTGCTCTGATTGACACCGGCAGTAAAATGGATGAAGTAATATTTGAAGAGTTCAAAGGCACGGGTAATATGGAATTACAGCTTGACCGCAACCTGAGCAACAAGAGAATATTCCCGGCAGTCAATCTTGTAGCTTCAAGCACAAGACGTGACGACTTGCTGCAAGACAAACTTACCCTTGACCGTATGTGGGTATTGCGTAAGTTCATCGCTGACATGAATTCGATAGAGGCAATGAACACGATACACGACAGAATAATACATACCCGAAACAATGAAGAGTTTTTGGCAACAATGAACTCTTGACACATTCAAATAGCTTATATGCAAAATGCTTGAATAAAGTCAGAAAAGTTTTGAAATTAAAAGTTTTACATCAAAGTATTAACTTTTATCTTGAAAATTTTGTCATAAAAACAAAATTAAGTAACTTTGCAGCCGATTTGGAGGTTCCGTAGCTCAGTTGGATTAGAGCAACGCCCTTCTAAGGCGTGGGTCTTGGGTTCGAATCCCAACGGAATCACCGATAAGCTCCCTTAATCCTGAAACATACGGATTTAGGGAGCTTTTCTTAAAATAAGATTATTACTCTTTACCTTCAGATTTAATCGTTTTAATAAATTTTGCCGGATTGCCGCCTACGACGGTCATAGGAGGTACGTCATGTGTCACCACACTGTTGGCACCGACAATAGAACCGTAACCGATGTGCACGCCGGGCAGAACAGTTGCACCTATACCAATCCACACCTTGTCCTCAATGACTATGGGACGGCCGTATGTGGCGCTGCGGTTATCTGGATTCGGGTCGTGGTTGATAGTAATGAGATTTACTTTCGGAGCGATGAACACTCCGTCACCGATGGTTATGCCACCACGGTCGAAGAAAGTGCAGCCCTGCTGTATCCAACATCCCTTGCCTATGCGGATGTTCTTTCCGTAATCCACATAGAACGGAGGCAACAGTGTTGTACTATTATCAATCTCCCTGCCTGTAATGCGGTGCAGATACTCGTGTACTTCTTCCGGCGTGAGCCAGCCTTTTGCATTCATTTCCGCAGCTGTAGCCATCGTGTCGAAGATAGTACTGATAAGTTTGTCATAGTCCGGCTCGTCAGGTGAAACCATAGCGCCTGAAAGATCTTTTTCAAAAATATCCATACTTTTCTGTTATTATTCAGCCATGCTTATTTTATAGTAATACCACCGTCTACAATTAACCCCTGCCCGTTCATGTAACTGGCTTGCGGGCTGCACAGCCACAACACGGCATCGGCAATTTCCTCAGGCTTACCGAGTCGTCCAGCAGGAATGTCTTTTGTGAACTGCTGCTCCAAGGCCGGGTTGCGGGTAATAAGTTCGTCCACCATCGCAGTCTGTATCACACCAGGACAAACGGCATTGATGTGGATACCCTGGCCAGCATAGTCGATGGCTGCCGTTTTTGTCAGTCCCAACACGGCGTGTTTGCAAGCTATATAAGCGGCCTGCCTCGGAAAACCGACAACCCCACCTGCCGATGAGGTATTGACAATAGCTCCCTGCCCCTGTTTCAACATTTGTAAGATTTCATAACGCATACAGTTCCATACGCCTTTCAGATCTACAGCAACTGTACGGTCGAACTCGTCATCGGTTATTTCCGCCATCGGGCGTTGCGGTGTCTGTATGCCCGCATTGTTATGTGCGGCATCCAAACGTCCATAGTTTAAGACAATCCATTCTATCATTTCTTTAACAGCCTGTGTGTCTGACACATCTATTCGATAAGCCACCGCCTGATACCCGTCCTTTACTAATTGGGCCGCTTGCTCTTTCGGTTCTTTGATGTCTGCTAATACTGTAATATAACCTGCACGTGCAAATGCCTCTGCACAGGCCAGTCCGATGCCCATCCCCGCACCTGTCACCAATGCTGTTCTCGTTTCTTTTGTATCCATATTGTTTATTGTTTTAAAATTACGGTGCAAAGGTAGCGGGTTTTGTAGAGAATGGCTTTGCTCGTCGGCTCAAAGTATTTTGCCGTACAGTTCAAAATGAATTATCAGATACTGTGAACAGGAGAACAACCGTACAGTCCTTTATATGCTTTAGAGAAGTGAGACAAATTTTTAAAACCAACATAATAGCAAATATCTGTCACTTTCTTTGTACCAGACAGTATTAGCGCGTGTGCGGCTTCCAGCCTGCGGCGTATCACCCACTTTTGTGGAGACAAATCGCTAATCTTTTTGAAATCACGTTTAAATGTGGAAAGGCTACGCCCGGTGTAATTGGCCATTTCTTCCAACGAGAGATCGTTAGTGTAGTGCTGTTCCATGAAGTTCATGATGTCTATTTTCCACGGGTCTGCAAAGTCGAAAAGCGAGGCATACAGGTTCTTGTCCGTATTCAGAAGTATGTACAATCCTTCTGTCATTTTCAATTTCAACAGTTCATCCGTTGGCCTGATTCCGGAATTGAAGTAAGGGGTCATTGACTCGAATAGGCTTACGATGTCGGGGCGGTTGGACGGCAGTCTGTACAAGCTGACTTTGCTTCGTCGTGCATCTTTCGGCAGATGTCTCTTCTCCAAACGGCTGTAAAAACTGCGTAGAAATTTGTCCGTGAACATCAGGAATATTGCCTTAAACTGCTCTCCTTTGTATGCCTGCTTGGTGAGCTGCACGCTGAAATCCTTGCGGATAAAGGCACATTCACCTTTGTGCAATTCTGTGCCCCTTTCGTGTTCCCTTATCTCCAATTCACCTGAATACATATAGACCAGTATATGCGAATGGTTGCGGTGCAGACAACTATTACTGTTGTCTGAATACATGGCAAGGAAAATGTCCGAATACCGCAACGTATTGATTCCTTTCAAACACTCTGTTTCCATCTTTATATCGTTTTCAGCGCAAAGGTAGCCATTTGTTCTGATAACTTATTTGCTGTAAGGCTCAAATTATACTTATACGCTATTTGCTTTATCTTGAAGTATTACCATAAACATAAAAAATACGGGACCTTTTTACGAATCCCGTATTCATTTTAAACTAAAAAGTAGAGACAATGTTAAAAGTCAAACCGTTTTCCGAATATTTATTATATTTAAATATTCTCACTTCATCCATTTTGCACCATCACGCATAATAAATTTTATCTTCTTATCTTTCGGGATGATAGGCCTTTCCCATTCACCTGCACAAACAAGTATTACTGTTTCTTCACCGATACCGGCATCGTCAACGGCATCTTGCAGATTAAAATACAAACCACTTCCATCTTTCGCTACCACCATATCATAATGACGAACATAATCCTTCAGTTCCGGAACTTGCTCAGCGATTGCATCTGCCAAAAGTCCGGCAACCGTATATGCCCCACAAATATTATAATGGGTGTTGTCCTGTCTTCCTTCCGGTAATGATTTAATTTCGCCAGGCTTGTACCAAACGTGTAATTTTTTTGAGCCTTCTGGCCCAAGACCTTGCTCCAAGTCACGCGTTATCTTATTAGCATCGATAAAAGGCACACCCATCTCTTTTGCGACATTAAGAGGAGACAAGAGGTAGTCACCATGAGTGTCTACAAGGGTGTCGCCTTCAACAAGTTGTTTTGATGAATTATCTCGCTTGTCATCATCTTCGACCGCCGTTTGACTGTTGGCAAAATTACGCCTGACAACACTGTTAAACAATACCGGTATTCCACCTCTTAACCGCGTCTCTTTTACGAACATCCTAAGATTATCATCAAATGTCGAGCCTGGGTCTGTGTGCCTGGCTGTATCTTTTTTCTCGTCGTTGTGTCCGAACTGGATAAAAACATAATCTCCTGGTCTAACTTGACTGATTACTTTCTTCCAATGCCCTTCAGTAATGAAACTTTTTGATGACCGTCCGTTCAAGGCATGATTATCAACCACTACGTCATCTGAAAAAAAGTTCCTGAGCATCATGCCCCACCCTCTTTCAACCTTTCCGTCGCGGATGTCTTTATTTGCCATTGTTGAATCACCGATCATGAATATATGCAGTTTGCGCTCATCCTTAAAAGCCGTAAACAATGATGCACATAACAATAATATTGCAAGTGTTTTGACTACTTTCATATTTTATTCTAAATTCATCTTCTTTCGCTAACAATCTTTATCACTTCGTTCACTGTGAGAAGTTGTTGTTCACCGGTAGCCATATTCTTCAATGTCACTTTATCTTCATTGATTTCATTTTCTCCGGCAAGTGCCACATAACATATATTATTGCTGTTGGCATAACTCATTTGCTTTTTCATCTTCACTGCGTCTGGATAGATTTCCGTTGCTATTCCGTTTTCACGGATTTTTTTTATTATAGGCAAACAATAGGCAGTTTCTTTATCACCAAAATTGATGAATAGCAATTCTGTCCCAGACATAGCATCTTTGGGATATAAATCCAATGCGTTTAATACATCATAAATCCGATCTGCACCGAACGAAATGCCAACACCGCTAAGACCCGGCATACCGAAAATTCCTGTAAGGTTGTCGTAACGTCCGCCACCAGTTATACTACCGATCTGTACGTCAAGAGCTTTCACCTCGAAGATTGCACCAGTATAATAATTCAATCCACGCGCCAATGTTAAGTCAAACTGCACTTCATTCGTTATACCTATATTTGTCAACATACCAAAAATGCTGCGCAATTCTTCCACACCCTTGAGTCCGGTTTCTGAATGCTTCAATACGTCACTGATTACATCAAGTTTTTCTTCATTGCTGCCACTAAGTGAAATGATTGGTTGCAATTTTCTGATGGCTTCATCACTAAGTCCGTCAGCCGCCAACTCAGCATTAACATTATCTATACCGATTTTGTCAAGTTTGTCAATGGCTACGGTTATATCGACTATTTTGTCTGCCGCACCGATGTATTCAGCTATGCCTGACAATATTTTCCTGTTGTTTATCTTTATTTGTACGCGGATGCCAAAACGTCTGAAAACTGTGTCCATTATTTGCACAAGTTCAACTTCATTCAACAAAGAGTCACTGCCCACAACATCCGCATCACATTGATAAAACTCCCTGTAACGTCCCTTTTGCGGTCTGTCTGCACGCCATACAGGTTGTATCTGATAACGTTTGAACGGCATTTGCAACTCATCACGGTGCATCACAACATATCTTGCAAATGGCACTGTAAGGTCGTAACGCAAACCTTTCTCGCACAATTTTGAAGCCAAGTACAGTGAGTTGCCTTCCATCAATTCGTCGCGGTCTACTTTACTAAGGTAATCACCACTGTTAAGCACCTTGAATAACAGCTTGTCACCTTCTTCTCCATATTTGCCAAGCAGTGTCTGCAACGTTTCCATAGCCGGCGTTTCTATCTGCTTGAAGCCATATAAGGAAAAAACAGAGCGTATGGTATCGAAAATATAATTGCGCTTTGACATTTCCATCGGTGAAAAGTCACGCGTTCCTTTTGGTATTGATGGTTTATTCATTTATTCTATGTAAAGTATTAATAGTAAAGAAGTTAAAGCGTGACTTTCTGTGGCAATGCACGTATGGCCAACGGCTTTAACTTCTCCAAATTCTTAATTGTTGTAATATCACTTTCTAACTATCGTTTGCTCACGGTCTGGACCGATAGAAATGATAGTTATTGGGGTTTCAAGCTCAGTTTCAAGGAACTTGATATAATCGACAAATTCTTTCGGGAACTCGCTTTCACTTGTCATCTTTGTCATATCGGTATTCCACCCTTTCAATTCCTTGTATATTGGCTCTATACCTGTTTCTATATCATAGGGGAAATCCCGTGTAGTCTCACCGTCACATTTATATGCTACACAAGCCTTTATCGTGTCAAAGTTGTCAAGCACGTCACTTTTCATCATTATGAGCTGTGTCACTCCGTTAACCATGATAGCGTAACGTAATGCAACCAAGTCAATCCATCCACATCTGCGCTCACGTCCAGTTACGGCTCCGTACTCGTGTCCCAAGCGGCGAATTTCTGCACCGGTCTCGTCAAACAGTTCTGTAGGGAACGGCCCTGAACCTACACGCGTACAATAAGCCTTCATTATGCCATATACTTCGCCTATCTTGTTCGGGCCAATGCCCAATCCTGTACAAGCTCCGGCACAAATTGTGTTTGAAGATGTTACGAACGGATAGCTTCCAAAGTCTACGTCAAGCATAGTGCCCTGTGCACCTTCGCACAATATGGATTTTCCTTCCTTGAGAGCCTTGTTTATTACGTGTTCTGAATCAATGATATTGAACTGACGGATATATTCTATTCCCTCCATCCATTTCTTTTCAACATCTGTCAAATCATAATCCGTATACCCAAGTGCTTTCAACATACGTTCATGGCGTGTCTTGTGGACTGCATATTTCTCGTTGAAATTGTCAAATATGTCGCCTACACGCAACCCGTTACGTGAGATTTTATCTGTATACGTCGGACCTATGCCTTTGCCGGTTGTGCCCACCTTGTTTTTACCTTTCGCCATTTCATAGGCGGCGTCAAGCAACCTGTGGGTTGGCATTATCAAATGTGCTTTTTTTGATATGTACAGCCTTTCCTTCAGCGGATGGCCAGACTTTTCCAAATCCTTGGCTTCATCCATAAACAAATCCGGGGCAAGCACTACACCATTACCAATCACATTGACTTTGCCGCCTTGGAATATGCCTGACGGAATGCTCCTCAGCACATACTTCTCGCCTCCAAACTCAAGAGTGTGTCCCGCATTCGGGCCGCCTTGAAATCTTGCTATGACATCATAACGGGGAGTCAGGACGTCTACAACCTTACCCTTGCCTTCATCGCCCCATTGCAAGCCTAACAAGACATCTACTTTGCCTTTTTCCATATTCTTTTTTAATATTATATCCTTACATTTAAGTTTTCTTATTTTTCTGTCGTGTCAACTTGGCCTGACAGGTGCTGCATATACCATAAATATATGTAACAAAATTTTCCTTGCGAAAACGTTTCAGGCGCACATTGCCTAACACTTCGGTAATTTCAGGTATCCTTACCTCTTGAGCCTTTCCGCAGACAGTGCACACTTGTACACAGCCGCTTTCTGCATAACTCGCTTTATAGCGTATGCCTTCAGGCAAACGCAGACTTACCACAAGATGTAACTCCATCAACAACTTTATGGTGTTGTACAGCGTTGCACGGCTGACCGGGAAACTCATTTCATGGAGCTTGTCGTCCAAATCCCGTATCGAGAAATAAAAGCCCATACCATATATAGCCTCAAGCACCGCGAAGCGTTCCGGCGTCTTGCGGCACTTGTTTTGCTCTAAGTAGTTACTCATCACCTGTCTTGCAGCGGCGTATGAATTGGCTTTCATTTCATCACCGATATTTATTTCGTCTTACAAAAATACAACAAAAATCTGTATTACGTCTTGCTATCGACAAAAAATTATATTTTTTAGCATACAAGACTCATCACTCATCTGCTTAATGAATTTTCGCAAGCGCGTTGGTGGCAGCGTGGCGCACAGATATGTTTCCATCCGACATGGCCGTTTGTGCCTGATCCTTAAACTCATTTATGTCTCGGTCGGTAAATACAATACCTTTTAATAACAAACGCGCCAACACGTTGTATCCGCAAATCTGTTTCAACTCATTGTCTGACGAAATCCATTTCAGTGCCAATCTTCCGGCATTATCAATATGTTGAAACAAATTGAAGGCTGTCATCTCAGCCATTTCCTGAGTCTTGAGTTGTTCCACCCACAATTCGGCTAAGTCCACCGACATTTCGTTTGCGGGCATTATCAGCGTGGCGAGAATCTTACACTCGCGGATGTCCTCCTTCCACAGTTCTACGGCCAGCTCATAGTTCTTGCCATATTCTGAGGCAATGATTTTAAGTTCAGGCAGTCCGATACCCCAGTTTATTTTATATGCCACGCCTTTCTCGCGCATTGACTGTGATGCCACTCCGTTCATCATTAGTCTGAAGCGGCTCTTTATCTGCCTTAATCTTTCTTGCACTTCTTGTTCCATGAGATATAAATCAAATCAATGTGGAATAGTCCCTGCCGTACCGCAGCATTTGGTCTACGTATGCCTCTGAATAGTCTGCTACGATGTCCGTGACATCACCGTTCTCATTTCTTACCGGGCGCAATACTGGGTTGATAAAACCTTTGTAAGGAGGTATACCCAGACTTTCGTATCGTGATATTATTTCTTCGTGTATGCTTGGTTCAACCTTTACTGCATACGTCTCCACCAAGTCACGTGCTGCGGCATGGTCGCCCTCGCTCTTTATCCTTTGCACTTCAGCTAACAGCTTGCCTAACAGACTCCGCAACCTGCCGTAATCATTTATCTTTACGTAAGTCTTGCCACCTTTGTACACCATTTCAATGATGTTGTCCGCCTTGCCTTGCTCGTAACACCAGCGGGCTATCAGTGCACGGTCGCGCATATGAGCCTCCTCTATGTCGGCTCCCTTTCGTATCCTGGCCAACTGTGTCAGCAGACCATTCATCATATATGTGTAATATCCGGCTTTGTAAGCCTCGGCGTCAGGTAACAGACCAAGTTCTATCATTTTGCTGTCGGCCACATAATACAGGCCGAACAAATCGGCGCGTGCTTCTTCTATTGTGTTTCCGTAGGCTTTCAGGGCGTCGGGATCTACATTCGGCAACAGCTGTCCGCTGCCGTGTCCCAGACACTCGTGCAGATCCGTATGGATTATGTCGCAGATGTCGCCATATTTCCTTACGAGTTCCTTTGTTTCGTTGTCCACTACGAACTCCTCTATAAATCCGTTGCCACGGGCTGCCTCGTTGTATGCGTTGATTATGTTGCTTATAGTGATGCTTTTACTTCCGTGCCGTGCTCGTATCCAGTCGGCATTTGGAAGGTTTATGCCTATCGCCGTAGCGGGATACTCTCCTCCGCCGAGCATGGCGGCGCATATAACATTCGCCGACACTCCGGTTACGCATTTCTTTTTAAAGCGCGGGTCTACCGGTGAATTATCTTCAAACCATTGCGCGTTTCCGCTGATGATGTTCGTGCGCGTTGTGCCTTCCTCGTCGCGGTATTCCACAAGTCCCTCCCATGTGCCTTTCAGTCCGAGCGGATCATCGTAAACCTCAATAAAACCATTGATAAAATCCACGTGCGACGCCTTTTCTTCCACCCATTTTATACAATAGTCGTTGAATGTTGCCAAGTCACCCGTAGTATAATATCTCACAAGCGACTCTATTACATTGCGTTGCTTATCGTTCTCGGTGTAAGCCGATGCTTTTTCAAGCCACCACACTATTTTTTCAATAGCTGCGCCGTATCGTCCATTTATCTTCCAAGGTTCTTCGGTTACGATTCCGCTTTTTTTTGTTACGGTAGTGTTCAGCCCATACGATGGTGGCGTTTCACAGCCGTCTTTCTTTTTCATGGCGTAATAGCTTTCCACCTCGCTTTGGCTAACGCTCTCGTAAAAGTTGCAAGCCGATGCTTTCACCAAGTCACAACCGTCTTTCTTACATACTTTCACCGGCAACACGTCTGCATCGAATATTACCGGCGTCAACTCGCTTATCAGAGTGTCGGCGTCATCTCCGTCGCCCAATGGCAACAAACCTTTGTCGACCTGTCGCACGGCTGACACAAAAAACTCTTTTGAAAATGACGGCACAAACTTATCACTTCCGTAATGGTGGTATATGCCGTTTGAGAACCACACCCGTTTCAGATAGGTCTCAAGCCCCTTAAAGTCTTCCGTTGTTCTGTCGCCCGTATAGCTGATATACACAGCTTCGAGCGTCTTACGTATTTTCAGGTTGTATCGTCCAAACTGGTCGAAGGTAATGTCGCGCCCCCACAGTGCCGCTTCAGCCAAGCAATAGGCCAATTTCTTCTGCCTTAGCGACAACTCGCTGAAACCGTCTAACCGGTATCTCAACATCTGTATGTCGGCAAATCGCCCTTCCGTATATTTGAATTTTTCTGTCATTGGCTTTGAGGAATTACAGAAATTAAAGACAAAATGGATTTGTCACTTTTACCTTTTATTCACTCGTCACTTAATTTGTATTGTCTCGGTGTCACTCCCGTAAACTTATAGAACGCCGCATAAAACGACTGGCGGTTAGAGAAGCCCACCATATCGCTAACGTCCTCCATTTTCAAATTTCTATAGCGTTTGTCTTTCAGCAAGGTCTTGGCATACTCCACCCTGTATTTATTCACTAATGAAGTGTAGTTCATGCCAAAACATACGCTGACTACAGCCGACACATACCTTGTATTTGTTTCCAAGTCTTCAGCCAATCGTTTGGCTGAATATTCCTTATCCTTATATTTTTTCTTTTTCAACAATATCGTGACAATCTTACCCTTCAGCTCGTTCATTAGCTTATGGTTGACCATCGCCCGGTAAGCTGCCTCTTTGTTGTTATTAAGACTGATGTTGTACTTTGTCATAAATTATCCTTCCCGAAAAATCTAATCTTTACCTTTTTATATATTTCTATCTGTGAATACATAACAGCCGCCACCGACCTTAACGTTACATTCCACGACTTGCAAAGGTAGCATTTTTCTTTGAAATGTTACGGTTCTTTCTTCTTTTTTCTTTCCATTTAATCCAAATAGGTCGCTAGACTTCCGTTTGATTATATATTCATGCCAGTCTGGTCGCTTTACGTCGTTTTTTCGCATTCATACGCCAGTTCGAGATAAGAAAGAAGCGTAAAAAATTGGTAATCTCGTAAACATTTTGTACCTTTATAGCTGAAAATCAATTTTTTACAAAAACATTCAACGATGATTACCAAGGACAAAATTACGAAAAATCTATGGAAAAACCTCCGAAATTCGGCAGATTAACGCAATAGAAATTGGGAATTAAGCAGTTAGAAGAAAATCACTGAAGTTGGGAAAAGGGTTGAAAACCGTTTCAAAGCGGATTGAAGCAAGAGAACGGTTTCCTATTCGTTACCCGATGAAAATGCAGATTTAACAGTCATCGTTCCGTTTGCGCCGTTCTGCGTAGGTTTGCTTGTCAAGGTTTAACTCGTTGATTTATAGTTTTGCAACCAAAAAAGACGAGTATGGCAAGAA
>CALUGX010000125.1 GCA_944320285.1 uncultured Prevotella sp. | reverse complement strand
TACAACATCACGCTGAATAAGGATTTGGGCTATACCGAAGTGAGCGAAGGCAACTACACCGTGGACAACGAAAAGGGGCTGAAGAACCTCGCCGAGCTGGTGAACAACGGAGCGACCTACATCAACATCACCCTAACGGGCAACATCACCCTGACGGGGGAATGGACACCGATAGGCACAGAATTTAGCAAACGATACACCGGCACTTTCGACGGCGACAACCATACCATATCGGGGCTGATCGTGACGGGAAGTGACGAAAATGCAGGTCTGTTCGGCTACATCGACAAAGTTGGTACGGTGAAGAACGTAAAGTTGGAGAACGTGCAGATAACAAGCGATTACCAGTATGCCAATGTCGGCGGCGTGGCAGGATATAGCCAGGGCAACATTGAAAACTGCTCGGTGTCGGGCAGCGTCGGAAACAGTAATAGCGGCGGCACCTACAACAGCGTAGGTGGCGTGGTGGGCCAGCAATGGAGCGGTTCCATCACCAGATGCAGCTCCTCGGCCACAGTGAATGGAACGGGCAGTGTCAGCGGCGTGGTAGGTCAAACGAATTTGAGTGCCATCCTGACCGCCTGCTATGCCACAAAAGACGTGACCCTTGAAAGTAACAATTCAAACAGCACCTATGCCGGCGGCGTGGTGGGGTCTAACGGAGGAAGCAGCACCCTTATCGCCTGCTATGCCACGGGCAACGTGACCGGCACAGGCACCGGAACCGACCCTATCTATGTAAGCGGCGTAACGGGGTCCAACGATTTTGGCACCCTGACCGCCTGCTATCACGCTGCGGAAACAGTCAGCGGCCCGGATGGAGTCACCACAGGCGGCGTAACGGGAAGGAACTTCAAGGACTCCATGTTAGATGACGGCATCATCACCGCCTGCTACTGGCAGAACAACCAAGGACAAGGTATCGGCTTCAATCAGGCAGGCACTGGCGAAACCACGAAGGTGACGGACGGCAACTGGACGGACGCGATGAAAGCCATGAACGAGAAGCTGTCCGGCACGGGCTGGCTGTATGTACTAGGCCCAGACGGTCTGCCCGTATTGGAAAAAAATCAGTAAGAAGGAACTCCCATTCCGGGCGGGAGCATTTGTGCCCGGTAAATCATACAGACACCGCAGCCCGCTACCACAAGGTCAGTGGGCTGCATTTTTATGAGGAAAGCATATTGTAAACGAAAATGAAGTAAACTGCATGAAACAGAAAACAGCAGCAATAAAATTCTTGCGCACAAAGATAGCAGCAGGGTATGTGTTGATACTCATTCCGTATCGGCGGATTTGCAAATCCGCCGAATAGTTTGTGCGTCGGATTGCAGATGCGGCGACAGTTACAGTTTCAAATAGTGTCCTTTCAGCCTATAAGATATGGCCTTTCGTCTTCTCAAAGGCACCTTTTCACATCATAAAAGGATACCTCTTACAGGTGTGGCGAGAACAAATGAAAACCATAACAAAAAGCCATTGATATGTGACAAACCGTAAGTACCGGCTGCTATAGGGGCACAAATAAATCCATCCGGCTGCCGTTAGCCCGATATATCAAGGCAACAGAAATCAACCTCATTCTTAAAATCATCTTCCGCCGAAACCGCCGGGGCGTCCTCCGCGTGGTCCGCGACCTCCGCGCGGCGGCTCCGGTGCTGATTTTCCGCCTTCACCAAAGAGGTTAAGGCGGTAGACAGCGTGGAGCATGGCGTAACTGTTGATGCTGTTATAGCTTGTATCACTGCGCTGCATGGCATTGATTGTGCGGCTGAAGTTGCTCTGATTATGCAGAATATCGTAAAGCTGCAATGACACCGTTAGAGCCTTACTCTTGAGAAAACTCTGACTAAGCTGCATATTCCAGACAAGCTCGTTGGTGTTCATCGACGCATCGTTGTAGCCCCGGCGACTGTTCTGGTGAAGGTCAAGCGAAAGGCTCATGCCCCACGGCATATATACGTTCACGTTGCCACCATAAGCAAACTGCCACGTGTCGAGGTTGCTCTGACTTTGCAGCAGGTTGCGCGTGTGTGTGTAGTCAAGCGAGCCGTCGAGCGTCACTTCCAGCCAGCTGTTGCGGAACGTGGCCGCCAACTGTTCGCCTATCATCATTGTGCGGGTAGTGTTCTTGTGCGAATCTGAGTTGCGGTCGAGGGCGAGATAACCTACATAGTTATTGTATCTCACGTTGGTAAACGTGTTAACCGTCCATCGCCCTACGGAGTCAATGGCAGTATTGAACATGAACGCGCCCGAAATGTCCCAGTTGCCGTTGATATTCTCCGGCCTTGTGGTGCGTCCACCCGTCTGTTCGTCGTATGTCACCATGTTGCTTATACTGTTACGGGTGTTGCTGTAGTTGAGATTGGCCATGAAAGCGCGCTGGTGGTCCTGAATGTAATTGTTGTAATATATGCGCAGCCTGTTGGTGAACGATGGTTTCAACCCCGGATTACCCATAGTGATGTTGAGCGGGTCGCTGTCATCAACGATGTCGAGCAGGTCGGTCATGCTCGGCTGCGAGGTAGTCCCCCGATAATTGATGCGCAGGTTGCTGACTTTCGAGAACCTGTATCTGAAGTCGAGCGTAGGCGTTACGTTGACTACATTGCGCACAGTATCAGTGCTGATGCCTTGGTAACGCTGCACGAAATGCGTCTTCTGCGGCTGTACCATCACACCGACGTTGAAATTGTACTTCTCTCTGATTACACGCAACATCAGCTGTATCTCGTGGATGTAATTGGTGTATTCGGAATAGCGGCTGAGGTCGGTGTCAAGATAGCTGCCTATAGGCCGGTCGAGACGTGATAAATAAGCGTCCCACCCACGATAAGCAGGGCTAAGCCCGGCGAACGTGTTTGCCGGGACATCGCTGAAGTCGTAAGTGGAGCGTTCGCTCTTGTTATATTTATAATTGAAGTTGTAACTGAATTGCAGGAACATCGCACGGAATATCGGTTCGCTGTAAGTGAGCCTTATTTTATAATCAAGTGTCTTGGTCGGCATGGTGTTGTAACGGTTGGTCTGATAAGTGGAGTCGTTGCCAAACCGGTCCTTCACCTGGTACAACGTTACATCTGACGTACTAAGGTTCTTACTGCCACTCTCGCCATAGCTGACATCAGCGCGCAGCGTGACGTTGCGCCCGCGGCTGTTGAGCTTTCTGTTGAGCTGAAGCATGGCGCCTACACTCTTGTTGTCAGAGTAAGTTATCGAGTTGTTTGTCCTGGTATTGACCATCAGGCCGTCACCGGCCAACCGGTCTATTGCATCCTGCGAAAGCGGGTCGGATACATAGTTATATGGGTCGTCGTTGTAAGACGCACTCGTACCCGACGCACGCCCGTCGTTCGTAGAATAGCTGAAACTGGGGCGGAACATGATGTTCGTCATGGTGTCAGGCTTCCACTCAAGACGCATTCTCGCGTTCCAACTGTCCGACCGTGTATTATTCCGGTTCAGACTGTTGGAAAACGAGCCAACGGTGCTGACAAAGTTCTCGGTTGATTGCTCTGTACGCAAATCACTATTTGAATGGTTCCAGCGGACGCTACCGTCCAGCTTCAACTTGCCTGAAGGCTCAAGATTAAAGTTGGCACCCGCCATCTTCTGCGTTCTCAGCCCGTTCTTGCCGCCGCCGAAGCGTCCGCCGCCACCGCCTCCGGGGAAGCCGCGGTCGTCAACGTTATTGAGGTTGCCCATAAGCATGATGCGTGTCTTGTCTTTAAAGAACGCCCCCATCAACCTCTCTGCATATCGGCTGTGTGTGCCCACAGATGCGTCGGCGTTACCAAAAAAGCCCTTGTTCATGCCTTTCTTTATACCGAAATCGAGCACCGTCTGTTCCTCTCCGTCGTCGATGCCTGTAACACGAGCCAGGTCACTCTTCTCGTCGTAGGTCTTTATCTTGTCTATTATCGACGTCGGCAGATTTTTCAGGGCTGTCTTTGTGTCGCCCTCCATAAATTCCTTGCCATCAACGAGTATCTTTTTCACCTCTTTACCGTTAATAGTCACAGTGCCGTCATCACTAACTTGCGCGCCGGGTATGCGCTTAACCAATTCTTCGACAACGGAACCTTCGGGCGTACGGTAAGCCGAGGCGTTATATATAAAGGTGTCTTCCTTCACGGTGACACGCGCCGCCTGACCAACAACGGTCGCACCTTTCAACATTATGGCGTCGGCACCGAAAGTTATTTCGCCAAGGGCGATGTCGCTTTTGCCCGTCACCTTAACATCTTTTGTGAGCGCAACATAACCGACGCTCGTAAACTTCAGAATATAATTACCCGCAGCCGGAGCTTCGATAGAGAAATTCCCCTTCTCGTCACTAAGCACACCTTTAACGTAAGTGCTGTCTGATTTAAGCATTTGCACTGTAGCCAGCATCACGCCTTCCTTGGTGTCACGGTCAACAAGCGTGCCGCTAATTTTCAGCCCTTGCGCCGAAACCGACAGTATGGACAGGAACAACAGGCACGCAACAGTCAATATCTTCTTCATTTTACCAAACTATATTTTCTGATTTTTATCTTTTAGACTTTTTCCAGACGTCACGGTTTAATCACTTTGACAATAAATTATATAAAACAGCATCTTTTGTCGGCGGAAATAACTACTTTTGCAACAACATTCATCATTTTTAAACTTATATGGAACAAAGAATAATCATCTCACAAAACATCAAGAAGGACATTGAGAAAGCTGTGGCGGCGTGTGAACACGACCGTACATATATCATAGCCGACGAAACAACGGAGCGGCTATGCCTGCCTCTGATTAGCGACACGCCTTGCTTGGAAAACGCTAAGACAATATCAATAAAACCCACTGACACGAATAAGACACTCGACTCCTTAGCCTGTGTATGGAAAGAGCTGAGCAACAGCGGGGCAACACGCCACTCGTGCATCATCAACATCGGCGGCGGCATGGTGACAGACCTTGGGGGCTTTGCAGCCTCGACATTCAAGCGCGGCATCAACTTCGTAAACATACCCACCACGCTGCTGGCGATGGTTGACGCCTCCGTGGGCGGCAAGACAGGCATCAATTTCAACGGACTGAAAAATGAAATCGGCGTGTTCAACGACGCAAAATATGTTATAATAAGCACTGCTTTCCTAAAAACCCTCGACACGACCGAACTGCGCTCCGGATATGCCGAAATGCTGAAACACGGGCTGATAAGCGATGAAAGAATGTGGGCGGAGCTTGTCAATTACGACATCCTGCACCCGGACCTTGACAAACTGCAACGCATGGTGGCCGACAGCATTAAGGTAAAGGAGCACATCGTGGAGGCCGACCCCTACGAAGCGGGCATAAGGAAAGCTCTCAACCTAGGCCACACCGTAGGCCATGCCTTCGAGTCATTCTCGTTCACAACGGATAATCCCCTGCCCCACGGTTACGCAGTGGCGTTCGGCCTTGTGTGTGAACTTTACTTAAGCTGCATAAAATGCGGTTTCCCTACTGACAAAATGCGGCAAACCGTTACGTACATCAAGGAAAACTATGAGCCGTTCACCATCACCTGCAAGGACTATCCCGCACTCACAGCCCTGATGAAGCACGACAAGAAGAACACCGCCGGAGAAATAAACTTCACGCTCCTTGGCGGCGTTGGCGACATACGTATCAACCAGACCGTAACAAAATATGAACTGACGGAAGCCCTCGACTTCTTCCGTGAGGGATGCTAAGCATAAAACAGGCATCAAAAAGACATATCTGCAAACAAAAAGTGCATCTTTCGGATTGCGAGAGATGCACTTTCAATAACCGGCAGACAATCAGCAACTTGACAGAAGACTATTCATCCTTGCGATACCATATGCGCATCATCTTGCGATGAATGGCAAAAAGGTTAGCCAAAGACACGAGCGCGAACAGCAGCAGGCCGAGACCGACGGACGGAAGCAACGAGCCTGCCGCCATCTGCGGGAACAGGGTAATAATGACGTCCATGTAAACATTACGTACCAATGACACTGCCACAAGCGCAACAACAAGCACGAGGACGTTAAGACAAAGGGTGAGCACGACGTATGGCACGGCAACACGCAACGGACTGTAACCTATGAGCATAAGGTTTTCTAACTTCGTAGTGTTCTTCTGTACCAAGAGATATATACTCAGCATCAATATGTAGAAGCTCAAGACGCTTATCACGCCACCTACAATCATGACAACGGAAACCATCATGCGCAGAAAATACGTGGTTTTCTCGGCCTGCAACTTGTCATCGTCAACCTCTATGCCCCTGCTATCAAGATATTTGGCGATATTCTCGTCGCCGGGATTAGTCATCTCGACGATAAGTCTCGTTGGCTGTGACGACCTGCCTGGGGCGTACACCGAATTGCTCCAGTCCATGAATGACTGGGGCACGAGTATTGTATTGAGCCTATTTGAAAAGCCTATGACGCGCCCATTGAAGTTATCACTGCGACCGTTGCCGTGAATGAAAATATGAAAATCTATCATACCTACCAACCCTTCACTTATCTTAGGCAAAGAATGCGACTGGGCAAAGCCGAAATTATACATATTAATATATGTTCTGGGCAGGATTATAGGCACCTCACGGCTGCCAGCCTCGTACTTCCAGGCTTCTGACGAGGTATCGACGAAACCGTCGGGCACACTCTCGAAAAACAATTCGGAGTCAATTAACGGCTGACCATTGATGCCCATCTTGGCGTCAACCCGATATTCAGTAGACGTGAAACGCCCTATTTTACCGACAAATTCCTGGTTTGCCAAATTGTCAATCTCTGCACCTGTAAACGAATTTGTACGCCCGGAAAGCGTGCTCCCCGCGCCAATCTTTTTACTCAAGATGACGTAATTTGACTTCATGAAACTATCCGGCGACGTAAATACGGGCAGAACGTCACGGTAAAACTGATAACCAAGAAGCACAATCGCCATACCAAAGAGATTGGCAAATGCAAATCCTGCAAATTGCGGTATGCAGATATGCCGGCGTAACAACTTCCAAACCAATGTCATAATCTGAAAACTTTTTCGTAATCAAAATCAATATGCTTACCTATGCTTGTGACAATAACACCTGCCCCCTGAGCATTGGCCTCACTCATCATAAGCTCGCCCATGACGCGCGAATTGGCGTCATCGAGATGACTGACAGGTTCGTCGGCAAGCAGGAAGTCGAACGGCTGCACAAGAGCACGCATCATGGCGACGCGCTGCTGCTGGCCAAAAGATAAATGGCCGAGCTTTGTATTCAGCTTGTCACTTATACCCAACAGCCCGAACCATTCCTCGATTTGCGCCTTGGTCTTAAAACCTGTCAATTTATTCTTGATTTCAACATTCTCATAAGCCGTCAACTCGGTGAATAGGCGGAGTTCCTGGAACAGATAGCTAAGATGGGACCTTCGCAAATCCACCCAACCGGCAACCTTCAACCGCCTTGTATCGTCGCCGTCAAAAGCCACTACCCCTGAATAATCGTGACGATAACCGAGAACATAACTACAAAATGTGCTCTTGCCTTTTCCACTATCGGCCTCAATAAGATACAAATGGCCTTTCCTGAATAACACGTCCTTGCCCCAAATGTCAGAATGAAGGTCGCTACGGCCAGAAAATATGTCAGGCACGACTTTATGAAACTCTATCTTTTCCATCGCCTATTTCATGATATATAAAACGGTCTTTGCACCTCCGAACAAAGACTTGACGAAACGTCCGCTGCTGTCACCACTAACGCCAAACAATGCTTCAACGTTGAGAACCAATGCCAAACGGCTGCCTTTAACCCAAGAAACGACATTGACAGGCAAACGCTTGCCTGTGTTGTTTAAAAGAATATCTGCCGTATTCTCTGCATTCCCCATATAAAACTGCATATCAGGCGTCACGCCGAAAAAGTATGTCAATTCACCATTGGTGTAACAATATGCGTCCTTGCCCTTGTCGGTAATCTTACTACCCGGCGGACAAGACTGTTTCCAATAGTTTACGTCTCCCAAGATTTTTTTGTCCTTCAGCACAGCATACATCTCAAGCCCTTTCATCTTTGAAGACAAGTCATGTGAAATGACGGCCACATCGCCGTCAATGCTTTTAATAATATTATCCATGTCTATGGCCATATTGGCACCGGCCAATATAGCCTGGAAGGTCTTGTTTGAATGCAGCTGATTGATAAATTGCGCCCCATCAACATTCATGAATACCCCACAAGCAGCATCAACCGGCATCTTTTCAAGATACTTTTGCGTTATCGGGCGATAAACTTGACGAGAATGTTTCAGTGCATCATCTATTTCGTTATTCAATGAAAAGGTCTCACCGTTAATCACAACACAGTCCTTGGCATCCGAATTGATTGCCGCTGCAATCATGACCTGTGATGCGTCGGCGTCTTTCGGTACACCAAGCATGAAAGGCGCGGCAAACTTTTCCGGCAATGCTGCGGCCTGGGCCACAAGTGTGAGAGGGCCGCTCAAACTGTCGAGCCTGCCAAACAACGGTGAACTCTTTATGCTGTTGTCACTGTCTTGCCCTAAATAATCTGCTATTTTACGCTTGATTTCAACTTGTGCTGCAGGTAGAACCGGGCCAAAAGCAAGCATTGCATCAGATGAGAAACCTATCACCCACGCCTCTTGCATTACTGTAAAACAAAAATCACCGTCCTTAGAAACCTTCGTGCAATACCCATTTTCAGACAATCCGTTCAACCAATCGGTTAATTTACTATCGTCCGAGACTTTTGCAGACAATCCGACACTCCCGTCAACAGTTTCAAACGCATAGAGTCTTACAGTCCAATCTATGCCACAATCAATTACTTCACCTGATTTCAGAACATCACCTAACACATTTTCAAGGTTGTCGCCAAACACCTGCCGTGCATCAATTGACGCTACGGCTATACTGTTCGCAGGTATTACATCGATGTGATCTTTATCCGAACATGACGGCAACAAAAGAACAAACGGAAGTAAAAAAATATAAAAGAACGCTCTTTTCAAAACCATAACTCCCATTATATCAATTTTTAATGAATAGAGAAACAATCAAACATAAAGTACGGGCTTTTACTTACGCAACGCAAGCTGAGCCATCATAGTTGCATACAAAGCCGCAGTCTCTGTGCGCAAACGACTTGCACCTAAAGTCACCGGCTCGAAACCGTTATCAACAGCTAACTTTACTTCATCTATTGAAAAATCGCCCTCAGGACCTATTAAGACAGTAACATCATCACCACCGTCAATATCAGCTAACTTGTAAACGTCACCGAAAAAATCTTTACGCTCTATTTCTTCATAACAATGTGCTATGTATTTACGTCCATTACGCGGCGTTGTCACAAAATCCTTAAAAGACATCATGGCATTCAAAACCGGCTTCCAAGGCTTATGGCTTTGTTTCACTGCCGAAACCACAATCTTATCCAAGCGCACTGTGCGCATCACTTTGCGTTCGGAGTTTTTACAATTCAAGAATGTTATTTCGTCTATGCCAACCTCGGTGGCTTTCTCGCAAAACCATTCTATGCGATCCATAACTTTTGTCGGTGCAATGGCTATATGTATATTTCCGTTCCATGATTTCACCTGCGGCAACGTTTCCTTGATTTCATACATACAACGCTTTGTAGCCGCTATTGTAACTTCAGCACGATAGAAATTACCTTCACCATCCATCAAAAACATCTCATCCCCACTCTTCAAGCGCAGAACCCTCAAAGCGTGCATAGCCTCATCCATAGGCAACTCTGTCATATCGGGAGCTGAAGGTACATAAAAAAATCTCATTTCTTTCATAGTAAACTTCTAATTGTCGGTTTTCTCACTTCGTTTGTTTCTACGTTTCTTCTCGTCACGGAGATGTGACGCAAGTTCGTAATTCTCATCTGCAATGGCCTTATCCAAGGCTGCTTGCAACATTTTGTCACTTATTGTATTGACCGGCAATGACACGCCTTTTGAATTTTCTCTATACATAACGGACTGACGCCGCATTAGGCCGGTTTCAATAAACAACGGGATATTGCCCACCAATGAAAGCAGCACACCATCTGAAGCCCTTATAAGGGTAGGTTCTGCCGTACTTTTGTTATAGAGTATCGTCCGATACTGGCCGTCAACAATATCATCTATGATGATTTCAAAATCCATTTCTGTATTTTGTTTCAACAAACTACAAAGAACTTCTGGAAGCATTATCTTCGTTATTGGAATTTTCTTAATCCTAAGTTCCAACTGAACAGCCATAGCCTTGTCACAAACGATTGTTATCTGTCGCACCTTTGCTTCATCTGTTAAAATCAACAAGCCAAGGTCTTCAGTCCCAACAATCTCTGACACGCCTTTGAAAATCAACCGTTCTTTATTCATACAATCAAACTTTAGACTCATACTCGATTGGCTTTAGGAGACTTGAAAATTATTGCAAAAGCGACTGCAATAAGTAATGCGTAACCGGCAAATATAAACCAGCACGTCTGCCAGTCACCAAGTAAAAAGCCGTTTTCCCAATAACAATAGTGGTTTATAACAGCTCCGGCCGAGAGTGTTCCTATTGCTGCGCCCAATCCGTTTGTCATCAGCATGAACAGTCCTTGAGCAGACGCGCGGATGTTCGGTGCACATTCGCTATCAACATACAGGCCGCCTGACACATTGAAAAAGTCAAATGCCACACCATAAACCAAACACGACAAAACAAGCAATGTCACCCCCGGAAACGAAGGCGAGCCAATCCCGAAAAAGAAAAAGCGCAAAACCCAAGCAAACATAGCTATCAGCATCACAATCTTTATTCCATAACGCTTCATGAAAAACGGTATGAGCAAGATGCCCAAAGCCTCTGCTATTTGTGACAAAGACACCAGCATTGTTGCATTGTTCGCCCCAAAAGTATCAGCCATTTCTGGCACGCCCTTGAAACTTGTGATAAACGGAGTTGCATAACCATTTGTTATTTGAAGCAGCATCCCCAACAACATGGAAAAAACAAAAAACAATGCCATACGACGCTCCTTGAACAACTTGAAGGCATCCAAGCCAAGCGTCTCATACAGGGAACGTGCCTGTTTCTTGCTTATTTCACAATGAGGCAATGTGAAACAATAAAAGAACAACAGGAAACTAAGCATTCCTGACACAAGGAACTGCATATATGTGTATTGGAACTTGTGCGCATTCTCACCAAGTGTTAGATAAAATCCTCCATCATCTATAACCGCACAATTTACAAACCACATAACCACTATAAATCCAACTGTCCCGAATACACGTATCGGCGGAAAATCCTTAACCGTATCTAAACCATGTTTCTTCAATATCGTAAAAGCCGTCGTATTAGACAAAGCCAACGTAGGCATATAAAAAGCCACACTAAACGTGTATAACGAGATAAACAATGCCTTGTTTGGCTGTTCACAGCCTATTCCTGCAATAAACAACGCAACCATACCCAACCCCGCAAACAAATGGCATAAACCCAACAAACGTTGTGGTTGCACGTATTTGTCAGCGACAAT
This sequence comes from uncultured Prevotella sp., assembly GCA_944320285.1. Taxonomy (GTDB): domain Bacteria; phylum Bacteroidota; class Bacteroidia; order Bacteroidales; family Bacteroidaceae; genus Prevotella. Next base: position 30,029 of record CALUGX010000125.1, on the reverse strand, counting down.
TCCCATTATCGTAGGCATAAAAATGGAAACAATCCCTTGTATTGCATAAAACCAAGCGATCTCAGCACCCATTCCGGCCCGTCCCAAGTAATTGCCCATACAAGTAAGGTACGCCCCCCACACTGCGAACTCAAGGAAGTTCATTATTGACAATCGAACTTTAAGATTCATACACGTAAAGTTTATTTTTATAATGAAGGTTCTCGCCTACATTCATTAGATTTAAAGCGTGGATTACCCTTTATCCTTGCAAAGATAACTCAAAAAAAAGTATCGTCAAAATAAATAACATTATTTATAGATGGGATTTGTTGTCAATTTCTCATTTTTTTCAACACGTCACTTATTTCCTCAAATTTCTTCCCCATATTCAGTTTCAAATATATATTATATAATGATGGTGCCCACCTGATTTTATCATCAGGTTTCATCACTCTGTATTTCTCCATATATGGCAGTGCCTTCTTATAATATTCCAAAATCAATCTTGAGTTTTTCTTTCGGTTCTTCACATCTTTTTCAAGAGCCAAAGCCATATTGATATATGACACACCGGCGTTTAAATAAACATCCGCCAAGGTGTCATTTCGTGCTATAAGGGTGTCGCTTATTGAGATACAACCTTTATAATCGCCTTCATTCAGCAATATATTGCTTTTGGCAAATAAAAACAACGCATTGTCTTCATCTGCTTCAAGAGCAGAATTTACTATAACCATCGCAGAATCAAGAGTACCTAAATTGTTATAATAATCCATCAGCCTTGTAAAAAAATACCTTGATGTCTTATTCTCGTTAAAACCTTGGCGCAAAGTATTGACATATCCCAAGGTGTCACCCTTCTGCAAATATGCCCCTGACATATAAACCAACGTGCGCCTTCTGTACTTCTTGCCGGACAACGCCATACTTGAATATTTCAACGTACTGTCAGGCCGTCCCAACTTGTGCCCACTGTAAACGGCCCAGAACGCAGCAGCCAACGACAAAGAATCGTCAAACACCACCCCTTCAAACAACGGCTGATGCCGACAGTCAATGTAAACGTCCATCATACTATAAGCCTTGTCGTAATCACGTTTTTTGATGAAATACATACCGCCGTTGTATAAATTTTGTCTGTATTTCGACAAGAACTCTGCATTTTTTTTTCTAAACTTCGGCTTTATCCTGCCTTTCTTGTCAGGCCTTATATCAATACTATCAAGACATTCATATACCAAGAACATCTTACGCGCCGTAGTAAAAAGGGCAGCAGTGTCAAACTGTTCCTTCAGATATAATTTCTCATTTATCACTTCATACTGTACCTGCACTGCGTCAGCCAAAGTTTGGTATATCTTTATATTCCCGCGGTTAGCCGTGTCCTTGAGCAATTCACGCATTGAGGTTTCGGCTTGTTCAAGATTACTGCGACTTTTTATCAACGAACGCGCTTGACTTATTTCTTTCTTCTGGGCATTAACTGTGAAAGAAAAAAGTAGAATGGCAAATAAAAAAAATAACCGACGCATGGCAAATAGAAATGATAAATTAGAAAACAACCTTGAATTTTAAATATGGAGACCGGCGTCGAAACACCAGTCTCCATGAAAAAACATTTTTCAGATTATTTCGTAAGGAGCTCAGCTTCCTTCGTCTTCGGGTCGTCAGCACCCAAAGCCCTGTAACAGCAAGTGTAAAGAGAGTAAGCCCAATAGCTCTTATACTCCATCATCTTGTCCAAGTTCTTGGCTTTCTCCAAGTATTCTATTGCCTTCATATAAACATCTACAATCACCTTTTCTACATCAGGTGTCAGGCTCTTGTTGTTAGCAGTAGCTTTCTCCACTGCCTCTTGAGCCTTATACATATAGCAGTTTCCGATTGATGCAATAATGGCGATATTGTCAGGTTGCAAGTTTACAGCCTTCGTAAGAGTCTCTATTGCCTTGTCCCAGTCCTTATTGTTCATATAAACTTGCCCTACGACTGTCAGAGCAGTAAAGTTGTTCGGATCTTTAGACAGCTTAGCCTGTACAATGGCGTCAAGTCCAGCCTTGTCGTTAAGTGACAACAGCATTGAACAGATTGTGCTGAAAATCATGTCATTGCTCTCATCCTTTGCGTAAATGTCTTTCAGTTTCGTTACGTAATTGAGCGTGTCGGCATGGGTCTTCAGCTGGCTTTGCATTACCGCCAACTTTATCTGCATGGCGTCTTTTGCCATAGCCGTATCGTTGAGGGCGATGTCGGCATATTTTTCAGCCTTGGCATAATCTTTTGCAAAATATGCGCTGCGCGAAGCATAATAAGCAATCTGTGTCAGGTTGGTGTCACCGCTCTTGTCTATCTCCTTGAACAAAGGATAATCGTTACTTTCAACGTATGTTGCAAGGTTCTTGTATGACAAATCCTCGTTCTTGCCTTGATAATAGATACCGGCGTTGATCAAATGAAAACGGATAGGATACAAACGCTCAGCGTTCTTTTTATGAAACCTCGGCTTTACCTTGCCCTTTTCGTTCGGCTGCATATCGAACTCGTCGCAAGCCACGCCGTTTTCCAATGCGTTCATGGCGGCGTCGTAAAGGCCTACCGTGTCATAGGGCACTACCTCGGTCTTCAGCTGCTCGGCCATTTGGTTTTCTGTGATAGTGCCTTGTTCCTTCATCACCTTATCGAGAGACAGGTCTACCAACGCATTGTAACACTGTGCCTTCTCTGCGGCAGACATATTGCCAAGATTTGACTGCAAGAGATTATAAGCCTCCTTATAATCCTTGATCTTTGAAATCTGCTTGTACACGTCTTGTGCAAAAGCAGAGGCGCCGAACATTACAGCCAACGCCATGATTGTTAACTTTTTCATAAACCAATCTATTTTAGTTAGAATTAATTGTTTTCATCTTCTTGAACATCTGCGGCGTCCACGTCGTCCGTGTTATTTATGTCGCCGGCTTGTGTGTCAAGCCCGTCCGGCTGTCCGCCGCCTGCTGCCAAGCTGTCGTTACGGAAGGCTTCGCTCGTCGCGCTCCACTCCTTACGGCTTTCGGCTTCGGCCACGGCCTCAAGGTCTGAGCTCATCACCTTGCATACGCTGGATATTACGTCGTTCTTCTTTGTCAGGTTGATAAGCCTTACGCCCTGTGTGGCACGTCCCATCACACGGCAGTCAGACACTTTCAGACGGATGAGTATTCCGCTCTTGTTGATTATCATGAGATCATTATCGTCAGTAACAACCTTTATGGCCACGAGACGCCCGGTCTTTTCGGTTATGTTCAAGGTCTTGACGCCCTTGCCGCCGCGGTTGGTCGTTCGGTAGTCCTCCACCTGGCTGCGCTTGCCATACCCATTTTCACTGACAACCATGATTGTTTCTGTGTCAGGCTTATTCACAACCACCATACCTACAACCTCGTCGTCCCCCTCGTCAAGGCGCATACCTCTAACACCTGTCGAGACACGTCCCATAGCACGAACAGTGTTCTCATTGAACCTTACGGCGCGGCCGTTCCTGTCGGCAAGAAGCAGCTCGTTATGTCCGTTAGTAAGGCGCACGCCTATCACTTCATCACCCTCAAGCACGTTGATGGCAATCACGCCATTAGCTCTCGGACGACTGTAAGCCTCAAGGCTCGTCTTCTTGATGAGGCCGTTCTTCGTGGCGAACACTACATAATGGCTGTTGATAAATTCCTGGTCGTTAAGGCTGCCGCGAAGTCTCAAGAAGGCCTTTATGCTGTCGCCCGGCTCAATGTTGAGCAGGTTTTGGATGGCACGGCCCTTCGAGTTCTTTGCACCTTCGGGTATTTCGTAACACTTCAGCCAATAGCAACGCCCCTTGTTGGTGAAGAACATCATCGTGTTGTGCATCGTTGCGGGATAGATGTATTCCGTAAAGTCGTTGTCACGGCTGTGCGCGCCCTTGCTGCCCACTCCGCCGCGCGCCTGCTCGCGGAACTCCGAAAGCGGCGTGCGCTTAATGTAACCCAGATGGCTGATTGTTATCACGACGGGGTCGTTAGGATAGAAGTCTTCCGGATTGAACTCCTCGCTTGAATATTTTATCTCCGTGCGGCGTTCGTCCCCATACTTCGCCTTTACTTCCTGGAGCTCGTCTTTCATGACTTTCTTGCACAATTCGGGGTCGTCAAGTATTGACTGCAAGTAGTCGATGCGCTTTTCAAGTTCTTCATACTCGGCGTGTAACTGCTCCACACGCAAACCTGTAAGCTGTGACAGGCGCATATCAACGATGGCTTTCGACTGCAATTCGTCAAGTTCAAACCGCTGTTCCAAATTGCGCTGTGCGTCTGACGGAGTCTTCGACGCGCGGATTATATGCACCACCTCGTCTATGTTGTCGCAGGCAATGATGAGGCCTTCAAGTATGTGTGCCCTTTCCTTGGCCTTGGCTAAGTCATATTTGGTTCGCCTGATGGTTACGTCGTGCCTGTGCTCAACAAAATACCGCACACAGTCTTTTAACGTAAGGAGGCGCGGACGACCTTTAACCAAAGCTATGCAATTCACTGAAAATGAGCTTTGTAATGCCGTCATCTTGAACAGTTTATTCAAGATAACGTTGGCGTTGGCGTCTTTCTTCACATCTATCACAATACGCATACCGTGACGGTCGCTCTCGTCGTTGGCGTTGCTTATACCGTCGAGCTTGCCTTCTTTCACAAGATCGGCTATGTAAGTTATGAGCTGTGCCTTGTTTACGCCATAAGGTATTTCAGTAATGACTATTTTGTCATGCGAATCAGAACCTTCTATTTCGGCTTTGGCACGCATCACAATGCGGCCTCGTCCAGTGGCATAAGCGTCGCGTACACCTGTTATACCATATATATATGCACCTGTTGGGAAGTCGGGGGCCTTTATGTACTGCATCAGACCGTCTACATCAATGTCGGGATTGTCTATGTAAGCACAGCAACCGTCAATCACTTCTCCGAGATTGTGCGTAGGTATGTTTGTCGCCATACCCACGGCGATGCCGTTGCCGCCGTTCACCAGTAAGTTAGGTATCTTCGTCGGCATGACGGTAGGCTCTTGCAGTGTATCGTCAAAGTTGTTCATCATGTCAACCGTGTTTTTATCAAGGTCGTCCATGATGTGCTCACCCATTTTTGAGAGACGGCACTCGGTGTAACGCATAGCCGCCGGCGAGTCGCCGTCTACACTTCCGAAGTTACCCTGGCCGTCCACCAAAGTATAACGCATATTCCATTCCTGCGCCATGCGCACTAATGCGCCGTAAACCGAGCTGTCGCCGTGGGGATGGTACTTACCGAGCACGTCACCCACCACGCGGGCGCATTTCTTATAAGGCTTGTCACTCGTGTTGCCAAGCCCCATCATTCCGTAAAGTATTCTTCGGTGCACCGGTTTGAAACCGTCGCGCACATCAGGCAGCGCACGGGCCACAATTACAGACATCGAATAGTCGATGTATGAGGATTTCATTTCATCCTCGATATTGATTTTAATAATCCTGTCTTGGTCAAATGTACTGTTGATATTGTCCATTTAATTTAGATGATTAATTTTATATAAAATGCCGTTTTAGGCCATTTCCTTTCGTTCTGACGCATTTTACGCTTTATTTCAGCGTGCTAAATTACTGTTTTTTTACGAACTATGGAAACCTTTTGCCGCAAAACTCTCAATTTTAAACTTTATTTAAAGAGCAAATTTAAAAATCGGCAGTTGCCGAAAGTTATTGGATAAGACGCATCAAAATTAGGGAGCTATCAGGAGTTATACCCTAAACTTACCTGAGTTGATACATATTTTCTTTCAATCGCCAAACATCCATGCGTTTTCCCATTCTACCCTATCATCGGCACTAGGTACTTGGCCATCAGGTAGCCGCCGCCGATGAGCCACAAAAAGAGGATGAAGGCCAAAAGAAACGGTTTAAAGCCGGCCTTCTTAAACTTGTCTATGCTGGTCTCAGCACCAAGGGCTGTCATCGCCATAGTCAGGAGGAATGTATCAAAGGTGTTGATGAAATCCACAAGACCGACAGACAGCAAATCGAATGAATTAAAACCTATCACCACAAGGAACAATATGGCAAACCAAGGAAGCTGAATGTTGCCGCGCCCTGAAGCGTCACCGCTCTTCATAGCCGCACACATAACGCTGTAACTGATAATGAGCAGCACTGGAACAAGCATCATGACACGTATCATCTTCACTATGATGGCCGAGTCAGACACATCCTTCCCCATAGCATTGCCCGCACCTACGACGTGGGCGACCTCGTGTATCGTAGAACCGGCAAAAACACCCATCTCTTTGGGTGTCAGGTCGAAAATGCCACTTTGGTAAAGTATTGGATAAACGAACATAGCCAGCGTGCCGAATATCACAACCGTGGAGACAGCCACTGCTGTTTTATAAGGTTTCACACGTATGGCCGACTCTGTACCTAACACTGCCGCCGCACCGCAAATGGCACTGCCTACTGACGTAAGCAACGTGATGCCGCGGTCCATCTTGAGCAAGCGCCCAATAAACATTCCGCCGAAAATGGTCACCGTCACAACGATGGCATCGATTATGATAGCCGGCAGACCAACATCGAGCACGTTCTGGAACGTAAGGCGGAAACCGTAAAGGATGATGCCGAGGCGCAACACGCGCTTCGAGCAAAACTGTATTCCCGGCACCCATGTGTCTGGCAAATTATTGCGCAAGCTGTTAGCATAAAGCATCCCCAGGACGATGCCCACTATCATCGGACTAAGCGAAAGACTCTTTACAAAATCCATGTCGCCGATATAAAACGCGGCGCACGAAAACAAGGTAATGAGCAGCACTCCGTGGAGCATACTGCTGCGTTTCTCTGTCAACATAATACGGTTCTGAATAAATAATAAACATTAAACTTTAAAGCGGCAAAGATAAACATTTATTTCCAAACAGGCAAGCCGGTGCTTCAAAACAACCTTTATAGCGTGGTTACATTGAACACATATCAAACTCCGTTTCTTAATACCTGGCTTATGTTCATTATGCAACCAAAATACAGATAAAACTGTCACATTGATTTTCAACAACGCACCGAGAATACGCTATTCTACAACAAAAAAACTTTTCCCCGAAATTTACGAAGTTTTCATGCGCAAACGTAAAAGCCTGAAAAACAACATATTAAATAATCTTAGCTGTAAATGTGCAACCGAACATATCGTTTTTGCATCTTTTCTGCCACTGTTATCGCAGATAAAGACGTATATCAGCACGGACAAGAAACGTTCCTGGAAGATATTTAACAGATGAAAACTCCGCGAAACATGCCCTTTCACCCCATAAAAAGCATCCAAACGCATAACAAAAAAGCATATATTGACGTGTAAAAGGCCACAACCGGGCACCACATAAAGCTATTTTTAGATTTTTGACAGACATTTTCAAATTTACACTTTGACATAAAAATCACCAATAAAGAAACAAAAAGTAAACAATAAATACAGTGTTCCGACAGGTCTTCTGACTCAGAGACAGTTTTGTTCTATATGTTTAGTGCCTTACCTGCCGTTTAATAAAAAAACGCCTCAATTCTGTAAAAACAAACAATTCCTTAAATCTGATTATGCAAAAGACGGCAATATTTATGTAGCAGACATCCATATTGTCCGATTTAAGTTTAACAAACACAATGGAAAAGAGACGGCTGCAAACTGTCGGGAACATCATTGGGCGAACTGTCAGTAAACCGGCAAAAACGAGGTAACTACGTGATTTATAGCCTATTTTAAACTTCAAATAAGCAAAAAAAGCAAAATAAATTTCCGTTTCACAACAAAAAGCCGTATATTTGCAAGCCCAAAATAAGGAGCACAACATAGCGAAACAGTAAACACATAATTATATTATGACAAAAGCAGATATTATCGAGGAAATCGTAACGTCTACCGGCATAGCGAAAAAAGATGTTTCCGCCACGGTGGAGGCATTCATGACAATTATCAAAAATAGTCTCCTCGACAAAAAGGAAAACGTTTACCTGCGAGGTTTCGGTAGTTTTGTCGTGAAACACAGGGCCAAGAAGACGGCTCGTGACATATCTAAAAACAAGACCATCGTGATAAACGAACACGACTTTCCGAGCTTCAAGCCGGCAAAGAGTTTCGTAGACAAAATGAAAGGCGAATAACAACGCGCGGTACGTTTTGATCAAGCACGAGCAAAAGAAATTTAATTTACTTTGCCGAGTATAAAAAACGGGGGACGGAATCCAACATTTAACAAATTATCATAACAACTTAAAACTTATAAATTATGCCAAACGGTAAGAAGAAAAAGGGCCACAAGATGGCGACTCACAAGCGTAAGAAAAGACTGAGAAAGAACAGGCACAAGAGCAAGTAAACAGGCTTGCACAGTGTCTTATGGACAGACAAAGGGCGTGCCGGCATGGTTTGAGAAAGACGCTGCCGGCGTGCCCTACGCTTTTTTGACAAACTAAGTAGAAACGATTGGAAATGACCAGCGAAGTAGTAATTGACGTCCAACAGAAAGAGATTTCGATTGCCCTGCTGGAAGATAAAAACCTGGTAGAGTATCAAACCGAGCAACGCTCGGCTTCCTTTTCCGTTGGAAACATCTACATGGCAAAGGTAAAAAAACTGATGCCCGGGCTCAACGCCTGCTTCGTAGATGTAGGATTTGAACGCGACGCTTTTCTACATTACCTCGACTTAGGCAGTCAATTCAGCTCTTACGAAAAATACTTAAAACAAGTACAAAGCGACAGAAAGAAACTTTATCCATTTTCAAAGGCGTCACGGCAGCCTGACCTGAAAAAGGACGGCAGCATACAAAATACACTCAAGGTAGGCCAAGAAGTGATGGTGCAGATCGTAAAAGAGCCCATTTCGACAAAAGGGCCGCGTCTCACGGGTGAACTGAGCTTCGCCGGACGTTACTTGGTACTGATACCTTTCAACGATAAAGTTTCGGTTTCTTCAAAAATCAAAAGCGGCGAAGAGCGTGCAAGGCTGAAACAACTAATCAACAGCATAAAGCCAAAAAACTTCGGCATCATTGTACGCACCGTAGCAGAAGGCAAACGTGTTGCCGAACTCGACACCGAACTGAAAATTCTCTTAAAGCGTTGGGAGGATGCCGTTACAAAAGTACAGAAAACAGAGAAAAGGCCTCAGTTAGTCTACGAGGAGACAAGCAGGGTCGTAGCCTTATTACGCGACCTGTTCAATCCCTCGTATGAAAACATTTACGTAAACGACGAAGAAATATACAAAGAGGTCAAACACTATGTCACATTAATAGCCCCTGAAAAGGCGGGCATAGTGAAGATGTACACAGGTAACGTGCCAATCTTCGATAATTTCAACATAACCAAGCAGATAAAATCGAGTTTTGGCAAAATCGTAAACTACAAACACGGGGCATACCTCATTATAGAACACACTGAGGCTCTCCACGTTGTAGACGTAAACAGCGGTAACCGCACACGTTCGGTAACCGGGCAGGAGGCCAACGCACTGGACGTTAACCTCGGAGCCGCTGACGAACTGGCACGCCAGTTGCGCCTTAGGGATATGGGAGGCATCATAGTCGTAGACTTCATCGACATGAACTTGGCCGAAGACCGGCAAATGCTCTACGAACGGATGTGCAAGAATATGCAGAAAGACCGTGCCCGGCACAACATATTGCCGCTAAGCAAATTCGGACTGATGCAAATCACGAGGCAAAGAGTCCGCCCTGCAATCGACGTAAACGTAGAAGAAAACTGTCCTACTTGTTTCGGAACTGGAAAAATAAAATCCAGCATTCTTTTCGTAGACCAGCTTGAAAGGAAAATAGACCGCTTAGTCAACAAGATCGGCGTCAAGAAATTCTATTTGCACGTACATCCATACGTTGCCGCTTACATCAACCAAGGCTTAATCAGCCTGAAACGCAAATGGCAACTGAAATACGGACGGGGCGTGCATGTAGTTCCTTCACAGAAGATGGCTTTCTTGCAGTATGAATTTTACGACGGCGAGAAACATTTTATCGACATGAAGGAAGAGATAGAAACTAAATGATAAAAGCGGCGGGATGTGCATTTGTTCACATCCCGCCGCTTTTTTGCCCATATTGAGTGCATATTCGCAAATTTGAAACCAAATCCAACGTTTTGATTAAACGAGCACGAGCAAAGCACAAAAGGGAGTGTACTTATTTTGCAGCGCGTGAAAACGTGGGATAAAATCCAACATAAATATGTCAGTTATGATTGATGCAAATCCCAAGTTTATACCAATCATAAAGTTTCTGCACACCATCGTCAATCTCTACCTTATGATGCCAGCCGAGGACGTGCAACTTTGACACGTCAGTCAGCTTGCGCGGCGTGCCGTCAGGTTTTGAGTTGTCCCAACGAAGCTCACCCTTAAAGCCGACGGTATTGATCACCTTCCCGGCAAGTTCACGTATGCTAAGCTCTTTGCCCGTACCAACGTTGATATGGCAGTTTCTTATCTCCTTTTCACCAGGCGCATAAGTATCCTTAAAGTCAACATTCAACAACACGTGAACACTGGCGTCTGCCATATCTTCGCTCCAAAGGAACTCACGCATCGGACTGCCAGTGCCCCACAGGGTGACGGCCTCGCTCGTTATCCCGAATTTGGCCAGTTCGGCAGTAATCTCGCTTTCACTGTTCCCGCCCGTAACGCCTTCAACAGGGCGCAGGTCGAGATCGCGCCTTACATCCTCCCAACGGCCCTCATTTAGACATTTAGCCAAATGCACCTTACGTATCATCGCCGGCAAGACATGGCTGTTCTCCAAATGGAAATTATCGTTCGGGCCATAAAGATTGGTCGGCATCACTGCTATGTAATTGCAACCATATTGTAAGCTAAAGCTCTCACACATCTTCAGGCCGGCAATCTTGGCTATGGCGTAAGGTTCGTTTGTGTACTCAAGTTCCGACGTCAATAGGGCATCTTCCTTCATTGGCTGCAGAGCCATACGTGGATATATACACGTGCTGCCGAGGAAAAGCAGCTTCTTTACGCCGTGGCGGAAACTTTCACCAATGACATTCTGCTGTATCTGGAGGTTCTGATAGATAAAATCGGCACGATAATTAAGATTGGCCATAATCCCGCCAACATGAGCTGCCGCCAACACCACGGCGTCAGGCTGCTCAACGTCAAAGAAAGCCTTGACCGCAGTTGGGTCAAGCAGGTCGAGTTCCTTGTGGCTACGACCTACAAGATTATCATATCCGCGTGACTTAAGATTGTTCCATATAGCCGAACCAACCAATCCTTTGTGGCCGGCAACATATATCTTTGAATTTTTATCTAACATAATTCAAAAATGTAAACTTTAAATTAATAATAAAAAATGAAGAATAAAGAATCTCACAGTACTTTATGGCACATATCATCTTTCATTCTTCATTTTCATCTGTTTAATTAAAAGATTATTCTTCGCATTGGGCCTTAATATAAAGTTTTTTCACAAACTTCATGTCGTGACGAACCATTATCTTCACAAGCTCTTCAAAGGAAGTTTTCGTCGGGTTCCATCCTAACATCTTCTTCGCCTTGGCCGGATTACCGAGAAGTTGATCTACCTCACACGGACGGAAATATTTGGGGTCTACCTCTACGAGCACCTTGCCCGTTTTAACATCAATGCCCTTCTCGTTGACACCCTCACCGTCCCAACGCAATTCTATGCCAACTTCCTTGAAGGCAACCGTACAAAACTCACGCACCGTGTGCATTTCACCAGTTGCAATGACGAAATCGTCAGGCTCAGGCTGCTGTAATATCAGCCACATACATTCAACATAGTCACGGGCATAGCCCCAATCGCGACAAGCGTCAAGATTGCCAAGATAAAGTTTATCCTGAAAACCCTGCACAATGCGGCACGCTGCAAGCGTAATCTTCCTCGTGACAAAGTTTTCGCCACGGCGTTCACTTTCATGGTTAAACAATATTCCATTGCAACAATACATTCCGTAACTTTCACGATAATTCTTCATTATCCAAAAGCCATAAAGTTTTGCAACAGAATACGGTGAGCGCGGATAGAACGGCGTCGTTTCACTCTGTGGAACCTCTTGTACTTTGCCATACAATTCTGACGTTGACGCTTGGTAAATGCGGCAAGTCTTGTCAAGGCCACATATACGCACGGCCTCCAACAGACGCAACACGCCGACAGCGTCAGTGTCTGCTGTGTATTCAGGTACATCAAACGACACCTTAACATGACTTTGGGCAGCAAGATTGTATATTTCAGTCGGCTTTGTCTCCCCTATTATGCGTATCAAGGACGACGAGTCCGTCATGTCTGCCCAATGCAAGTTGACAAGACGTGTCTTCTTCATATCCCTTACCCATTCGTCAAGATAAAGATGCTCTATCCTACCAGTATTAAACGACGATGAGCGACGTAACAATCCATGTACCTCATACCCTTTCTCAATAAGGAACTCGGCCAAATATGAACCATCCTGGCCTGTTATTCCTGTAATCAAAGCAACGTTTTTTTTCATTTTTATGTTATGTAAATTTATGTTGGTTGGTTTTTCATATCATTTTTGAGACTATACAATCTTGGGGTATGCGGTTTTAGGATAAATTATCAAACTCACACCGTAAAACCCCACGACCCGTAAAAACGTCATCTATCATTTCCTTCTGAAAACTGCTTGATACGTTGTTCCTCCGACAATTTACAAATCAGCAACTTGTCATCTTTTTCCGCTACAATAAAATTATCCAAGCCTTGTATTACTACTTTCTTTTTACCCAATGTGTGAACTATGCAATTATGCGTGTCATAAAGCAACACATTATCGCCAATTACTCCATTACCGTAAAGGTCTTTTTTTGTTTGTACGAGTAACGATCCCCACGTACCTAAATCACTCCAACCGAAATCAGCAGGACAAACGAATATTTCCTCTGCTTTCTCCAATATCGCATAATCTACGGATATATTCTCACACTCCGGGAATCTTTTGTCTATCTCTTCCTGCTCATTAGGCGTACCGTATACCGATGACATATTCTCAAACACCTTACTCAATGCCGGTTGGTAAATTCTGAAAGCGTTGACAATAGTATTGACACTCCAAATAAAGATGCCTGCATTCCAGAAATAACTCTTGTTCTTGACATATTTCTGTGCTGTTTCCAGATCCGGCTTTTCCTTGAAAGCGTCAACCCTGAAAATTTCTTTGTTGCGGGGCGAACTTGATGATAAGTCAGCTTGAATGTATCCATACCCAGTCTCCGGACGCGTAGGCTTCATGCCAAGGGTGATGATGGCGTCGGTTTCACCAGCAAACTTAAGGCATTGCGAAACTACTCGTCTGAACTCCCCAACGTCTGTGACTATATGGTCACTGGGGGAAACTACGATATTGGCATTCCTGTCCGTTGCCTTTATACGCCAACTAACGTATGCAATGCAAGGAGCCGTGTTACGGCGACATGGCTCGCATAAGATATTCCCGTCTGGAATTTCAGAGAGTTGTTCTTTTACCAAATCCTTATAATTGGAACTCGTAACAACCCAAACATTTTCCGGATTGCACAAACCTTTAAATCTGTCGTAAGTCAACTGTAACAAAGTACGGCCCACGCCTAAGACATCTATGAATTGCTTAGGCTTCTCCGCCGTACTCATCGGCCAAAAGCGACTCCCCACTCCACCGGCCATTATGACTAAATGATTGTTTGAATAAGCCATAAATATTACTGCTAATTAATAGTAAAAGCAAAGGTAATAAAAAATGAATATGTATAAAAGAAAAAAAACAAAAAAAGGCGGAATAAAAATTCCACCTTTAACAATATCTGCAAAATTTTGTTATTTGCAATACCAATTCACAATAGTTTCATAAAGCTCTTGCTTGCCTGAAGTTTGCTTGGGCTCGCCGTGTTCTTTAGCGTAAGCAACAATTTCCTCAAGTGAAAGTTTGCCATCCTCAAACTCTTTACCCTTACCAGAATCAAATGAAGCATAACGGTCTTTAACCATCTGGCATATAGGCGACTTTTCAATTATGTTGGCAGCGTTCTCTAATGCGCGTGCCATAGCGTCCATACCGCTTATATGAGCAATAAACAGGTCTTCCAAGTCTGTTGAGTTGCGGCGTATCTTTGCATCAAAATTAGAGCCGCCGTTGCCCAGACCGCCATTACGGATAATCTGCATCATTGCCTGTGTGAGTTCCCAGTTGTCAATCGGGAACTGGTCTGTATCCCAACCATTTTGATAGTCACCACGGTTTGCATCAATGCTGCCCAGCATACCGTTATCAACGGCTACTGCCAACTCATGCTCAAAAGTGTGTCCGGCAAGAGTAGCGTGGTTAACCTCTATATTCACTTTGAAATCTTTGTCAAGTCCGTGTGCACGTAAGAAACCAATAACGGTCTCCGTGTCAACGTCATACTGATGCTTTGTAGGCTCCATCGGCTTCGGCTCGATGAGGAAAGTTCCTGTAAAGCCCTTTGCCCGTGCATAATCACGTGCTGCCTTCAACATTGTGGCCAAATGTTCTTTTTCACGTTGCATCTGGGTATTAAGCAAACTCATGTAGCCTTCACGTCCGCCCCAGAAAACGTAATTAGAACCTCCAAGTTTGATTGTAGCGTCTATTGAGTTTTTAATTTGAACTGCAGCACGTGCTACAACATCAAAGTCCGGATTGGTAGCAGCACCATTCATGTAACGTTTGTTACCGAAAACATTTGCCGTACCCCACAGGTTCTTAATATTCGTGCCTTTCATTCTTTCCAAGGCATAATCTGTTATAGCCTTCATGCGGGCTTCATACTCTTCGATTGTATCACCTTCGTCAACAAGATCCACGTCATGGAAACAGAAATATTCAATTCCGAGTTTCTCCATTATCTCAAAACCTGCGTCCATTTTGTCCTTGGCGCGCTCTACGGCGTCTTCTTTAACATCCCAGGGATATACCCGCGTTCCGCCACCGAACTGGTCACTGCTTGCAGCTCCGAGCGTATGCCACCAAGCCATAGCAAACTTCAACCAATCTTTCATCTTCTTGCCCATTATCACCTTTTCAGCGTCATAATAATGGTAAGCTAACGGGTTGATGCTATCAGCACCCTCATACTTAATCTTCCCGATTTGCGGAAAATACTCTTTTGCCATAATAAATTGATTTTAGTAGGTTATTGTATTTATTTGTTTGTAAGCCGTTGCAGCTTGTCTTTCCATGTCGTATAAGCCTCAAGATACTCTGCCCTGAGAGTTTCGTTGGGTTCAATTACTGAAAGTTTCTTCAACGTGGAAAAAGCCTCGTTGTTGTCTTTGTATATGCCACATCCTATACCGGCACCTTTGGCTGCTCCCACGCTGCCGTCCGTCTCATAAAGCTCTATCGTAGCCCCGCTGACGCCGGCCAATGTGTTACGGAAGATCTCGCTTAAGAACATATTTGCCCGGCCCGCGTGTATCTTCTTGATGTCCATACCCATCTGCTGCATCACCTCCATACCATAACAGAAGCTGAACACAATGCCTTCTTGCGCAGCACGCATTATGTGGGCCTTGCCGTGTTTGTTAAAATTAATGCCGTGCATCGAGCAACCTATTCCCCTGTTTTCAAGCACGCGCTCCGCCCCATTGCCAAACGGTATCACGGTAATTCCGTCACTACCTATTGGCACTGCGGCCATCATGTCGTTCATTTCCGGATATGACATCCCTTCAGGAGCTATATTTCGACGCACCCAAGCGTTCAATATACCTGTACCGTTTATGCACAAAAGCACGCCGAGACGTGTCTGCTCTTTCGTGTAATTCACATGGGCAAACGTATTTACGCGGCTGCGCTTGTCATAATGAACCTCCCCCAAGACACCATACACAACTCCGGAAGTGCCTGCCGTAGATGCTATTTCGCCGGGATTAAAAACATTCAGGCTTAATGCGTTATTTGGCTGGTCACCTGCGCGGTAACTTATTGGCGTGCCTTTTTTGAGCCCCAACTCTGCCGCAGCTGCGGCAGACACCTCGCTCTGTACACTGAACGTCGGTACAATGTCGGCAATTACACTGCCGTCAAAACCGAAATAGTCAAGCAAGAACTTGGCTACATCCTTGTTTTTAAAGTCCCAAAACATACCTTCGCTCAAACCGCCAATCGTAGTATTGGCCACGCCGCTCAAACGCATGGCGATATAATCGCCAGGAAGCATTATCTTATAAATCTTATCGAACAGAGCAGGCTCATTCTCCTTCACCCACGCCAATTTTGCGGCTGTAAAATTTCCTGGCGAATTAAGCAAATGACTCAAACAGATATCGGCACCTAAGTCTTCAAAAGCCTTCTCACCGTATGGCACAGCCCTTGAGTCACACCAAATAATCGAAGGGCGCAACACGTTCAAATCTTTATCTACGCACACCAACCCGTGCATCTGATACGAAATGCCAATAGCCTTTATGTCGTCTCCGGCCACGTCTGCATCTGCCATTACTTTTTTCAGACTCAGCTTCGCATTGCCCCACCACATATGTGGATCTTGTTCCGCCCAGCCTGTTTTTTCAGCCAGTATCGGAGCTTCTTTTTCCGGATAAAAAGCTGACGCCACGCACACGCCACTGTCAGCATCAACCAAAGACGCCTTAACTGAGGAGCTGCCAACATCTAAGCCTAATAAATATCTTCCTGACATAAATAATTGTTTTATCTGTTAAATTAATCGGCAAACATTAACACTCTTTCCGACATAAACTTTATTAAAAACATATCAAAACAGCGATAAAGACTGATCTCCTTCCACCTTGGCAATACCATTTTCTTCGGACGTAGCATTTTTAAAGTCAAATTGTAATTGCCCGGACGTATCATTAAGGTTTAATCGATAAACTCCGCGAACATCAGTCCGTTCAATTATTGAGTCCGGTGCCTTGCTGTTTTTATTTAAATAAGATGCCACATAACGATGCACATCCTCAAGCGATACAGCGTTAAAAAAGCCGTTGTATTTATTAAACACGTGTATGGCTATCTTCCTTATGCTCAGCCCTTTGGTGCCGGCTTCATTAAGAATAAAAAGGATTTCGCTGTCGTAGTTCATAGGATTAGAATAAAGAAGGACCGGTAAGATTGTACTTCCGGCCCTTCCTAAATATCGTCTCGATGGATTAAGCCAATGTTATCTTATTGTCATCAGCCTTAACCTTGCCCTCCTTGAAGAGCCACCCCATACCCAAGAGTGTTTCATCTTCACTGATCTTTGCAGCCTTGGCTATCTCTGACACTGTCAGAGCCTTACCTGCCGTGGCAAGAGCCTGATACACATCGCCTGCTCTAAATCCTACACTCTCTGCATTGATTTCAATAGCAACTTTCTTTGCAGTACTTCTTTTCGGCGCTGCTTTCTTCTCTGCCGCTGCCTTCGTTGTAGCGGTCTTCTTTACTGTTTCTCTCTTTTCAGTCATAATTAAAGTAAAATCACATTAAAGATCACACTTTATGGACAACTTTATTTTCCGTTATCCGATGCAAATATAATGCTTTTCTTCTAATAACGACCAATTTTTCTGAAAGAAATTCTAATATAACAAGGGCAAAAGACTACAACCCTTAATTTTTTTGACTTAAATCAACTTTAATCTGCAATTCATCAAGTTGTTTCGGGTCGAGTGGTGACGGAGCATCAAGCATTACGTCACGTCCGCTGTTATTTTTCGGGAAAGCAATGCAGTCGCGGATACTGTCAAGACCAGCCATTATTGACACAAAACGGTCAAGACCGAACGCCAATCCGGCATGAGGCGGCGCACCGTACTTGAAGGCGTTGATGAGGAAGCCGAATTGCGCCATAGCACGTTCGGGTGTGAAACCAAGGATGTTGAACATCTTTTCTTGCAACTTGCCGTCATGTATACGCAGACTGCCGCCGCCCACCTCGATGCCGTTGCAAACAAAATCGTATGCCTTTGCACGTACACGTTCCGGATGAGTTTCTAACAATGGTATGTCATCGGGGTTAGGCATCGTGAACGGATGGTGGGTTGACATGAGGCGTTGCTCCTCGTCACTCCACTCAAACAGTGGGAAATCAATAATCCACAAGCATTCAAACTTATCCTTGTCCCTTAATCCGAGCCTGTCACCCATCTCCAAACGCAAGCTGCACAGCTGTACACGAGTTTTGTTAGTGCTGTCGCCGCTCATAATGAGAAGCAGATCGCCATCGTTAGCTCCAACCTTTTCTTTCAGCTGTTGCATCACTTCCGATGAATAGAACTTGTCAATGCTGCTCTTTATTGTGCCGTCCTCATTGAACTTAACCCATACCAAGCCTTTCGCTCCAATCTGCGGACGCTTAACAAAGTCTGTCAGCTGATCCAACTGTTTCCTTGTGTAACCGGCACAGCCAGGCACACATATTCCGCCGATATACTCGGCACTATTGAACACGCCGAACTCGCCTGTGCCTTTCAATACATCCATCAGTTCTATAAACTCCATACCAAACCTCAAGTCAGGCTTGTCGCTGCCGAAACGTCGCATAGCTTCCGCCCACGTCATCTGTTGGAGTTTGGCTGGTAGTTCAACGCCGCGTACTTCCTTAAACAAATGGCGGGCCATATCCTCAAACAGATTGATTACATCGTCTTGATCTACAAACGACATCTCACAGTCAATCTGCGTAAACTCCGGCTGACGGTCGGCGCGCAAGTCTTCGTCGCGGAAACACTTTGCTATCTGGAAATAACGGTCAAAACCGCTCACCATCAGCAGCTGTTTCAGTGTCTGCGGACTTTGCGGCAGTGCATAGAACTGTCCCGGATTCATGCGCGAAGGCACAACAAAGTCACGTGCTCCCTCAGGCGTACTACCTATTAATATAGGGGTCTCTACCTCGATAAAGTCCTTTGAGTCCAGGAAATTTCGGATAAGTATAGTCATGCGGTGACGCAATTCCAAGTTCTTGCGCACACAAGGGCGGCGCAAGTCGAGGTAACGGTACTTCATGCGGATGTCATCGCCGCCGTCGGTGTTGTCTTCGATTGTAAACGGCGGAGTAAAACTTTCGCTCAACACATTGAGTTTTGACACGGCAATCTCAATATCGCCCGTAGGCAGATTGTCATTTTTACTCTGGCGTTCGTTCACAACGCCTTCCACTTGTATGCAATACTCACGCCCCAACTTATTTGCTGCGGCGCAAAGCTCTGCGTCGTCGTTCTCATTGAAAACAAGCTGTGTTATACCATAACGGTCACGGAGGTCTACAAACGTCATTCCCCCCATCTTACGGCTGCGCTGCACCCATCCGGCCAGCGTCACCTGCTTGCCGGCGTCATCGAGACGCAACTCGCCACACGTATTAGTTCTATACATAATTTATGTAAATGATAAATTTAAATGCAAAATTACAAAAAAAGCATGAACACGCAAAAATTAATGGTTAAATTCACGTGTCTTACATTTTGAAAGTCTGTCATAACCGTTACAACAATACGATGCGTGCATTCTGCCACTGAATGCACGCATGACGGAATACCCGATCAAGCCGTCATGCGTATATGGCAAGACAAAGAATACATAATGCAACAATTTCAGAATATTTGGTTACATTCTGACTCTACTTAACGCCTCACAGCTGCGTTATTCTGCAATAAAAATATTTTGGGCGGAAATATCGCAAGAGAAAGTGTGCAAAGATAACACATTATGGCACAAAGATTTATATTGAACACAACACATAGTGTGCAATAAAACAGCCATATTTTTACGTCAAAACGGCCCAAATGAACGCCATAGATGGTCTTTCGCACTGACAAATACGGTATACGTGACTGAAAACTATGGCAAAACGCAACCTCAAATAATATGTTTCGGAGTCACATTTACCGTAAAAACAGAACAATACGCACATCTTTCACACGACAGAAAGAACAAAATCAAAGCTGCGTTTTTCTATTTCAACAGAAAAATCGTACATTTTCAAAATGTCACTTTGACACAAGAACAGTACTACATCTTTACAAAGTGTATTAACCGAATGGCATTTAAAAAAAGTATTCCCGGCTTCCCCCAAGGTGAGAAGAAAAGAATATATGCCTTTTTAAAATGAAAAATGAAGAGCTAAAAGTGAAAAGTAAGAAACTGTAAATGAATTATTCACTCTTCGTTAGATTAACGCAGCCTTTCACTTTTTCACCTTACCTTTTAGGTTATCCGGAAAGTATAATAATTGCGGATATTCATAAAAATAGCCAAATTTATGTAAAATAAAGCTCAATAAATGGTGATGTTACGAAATAAGGTGTATTTTTGCACAGATAATCCATAAAAAGATAGAAACATGAAACGAGCTTTATTCGCATTGTTGCTGGCGGTTATGACTTTTGGGTATGCGTCGGCACAGAAAGAAGCCAAAATCAAGTTTGACAAAACTACTTACAACTTTGGCAATTTTTCAGAAAAACAGCCTGTACAGAAGTGTACTTTCACATTTACCAACATCGGTGACGCCCCGCTAATCATCAACCAGGCCACGGCTTCATGCGGCTGTACCATACCTAAATACACAAAGAAGCCTGTGATGCCAGGACAGAAAGGCACAATAAACGTGACATACAACGGGAAAGGACGCTTTCCCGGACATTTTAAGAAAGCCATAACCATAAGGACAAACGGCAACCCTGCTATGACACGGGTGTACATCGAGGGGAAAATGCAGGAAGTAAAAGGGAACTAAAATAATTACGAGTTAAGAGTTAAGAAAAGCGCCATTAAGCAATATTGGGCAGGGTATATTTTCTTAATTCTTAACTCTTAAATCGCAACTAAACAATTTCTAATTAAAAAGAGTACGCGAAGCCTACGGACAGATATTCCTTGAACTGCCAATAGCCATGATGGTCATCACGTGAAGAACCATCATCGAAACGGGGATATATGAAAAGGTTGGAAGATATAAACTTGTTGAATTGGAAGGTTATTGTGTTTTCCCATTCCAATTCTGTACGCTTATATGTAGTATAGCCATAGAGCCGCGTCTTCCACTTTATAAGTTCTGAGAACGTCCAAGTCAAGTCGAAAGTGCATTCAGAACCAAAATCATTCATGGTATGGCTACCCTCGTCGAGACCGTACTGCGTAGCCAAGGCCTCACGCCCCACATACCTGAAGTTGTAAGCCAATGGAGCAAGCTGGATAGAACCTGTCAGTTTATCGTTAAAAGCCTTGACATTATAACTCATACCGAGTGACAGGTTGATGTTCAAAGGCGACAAGATATCTGAATAGACTTTCGGGTCATTACTCTTATAACCACGCATAAACTGAGTATAAGCTATCAACTGCAAAGTGTAATACCAGTCTTTTGTAGCCTGAAGACCAAGTTTCCCGGTGTATCGGATAAGGTCTTCGGACGTTTTCAGACTGTGAAGAGTGTCACCACGTGAAGTCTGGAAGCCGAGTTTCAGCTCCAACTTATTCTCGAACTTTATTTTTTGCTTGTTATTGTAATTCGCCTGGAGTGTGGCACTGGCCAACATTGAATAGTTGCTTTCACCACCCTTGTACCAATTACCCGACACGAAATTCTGTAAGAACTGCAAATAATAATCACCGCTGAAAGTCCAGAAGTTAGGTTTTTCAACCACTATGTCTATCGGGAAATCAGGCGTTTCATCGGGCATAACGTCGTCAGCCCTTACATATTTGACATCGTGGCGTAAAGGTTTGGTAAGTTCCTCGTGCAGCTCACCTGCCTCGGTAATCTCGTCCTCCGTGGTGACAACTCTGTCGGGACTGTTTAGATAAGCGGCCATCAAAACGTCATCAACGGCAGTTTCAACGGCATCACGCCCGGCGTCACCAAGTGCCATAATGTTCCCGGCTACCGAATAATAAAAAGTCAAAGGTGTGAACAACCTAAACAAGCGTGTGTCACGCTCAGGCTCGACACATAGTGAATCACGAATGAGAAACAAAGAATCGGATTTCGCCTTATACGACAACAAAGAATCTACATAGGCGGCAACAATCGAAGTGTCAGGCTTTTCAATATGGCGTGCACGACGTGTGTGACGCGATTGACCATACGCTTGACACACAGCACAAATCAAAAAAGCCATAAAAACAAATCTGGAAATCATCTCACAAAAATAAATTTTTGATGCAAAGTTAGCATTTATTTCACAAATATAATAGAGGTGGTAGTTTTTTCACTTAATAAAGTATAGATAATTTGGGCGTATCAGCATTTTTTCTTAATTTTGCACATCATATTTTTAGTTTGTAATTAGTAATCAAAACATTATAATCGTGGCAGAAACAAAATACATCTTCGTCACCGGCGGTGTAGCTTCCTCACTTGGCAAAGGAATTATATCGTCATCAATCGGAAAACTCCTTCAGGCAAGAGGATACAATATCACAATCCAAAAGTTTGACCCGTACATCAACATAGATCCCGGCACACTCAACCCTTATGAACATGGAGAGTGCTACGTAACAGTTGACGGGCACGAAGCCGATCTCGATTTAGGGCACTACGAACGCTTTACTGGCATACAGACGACAAAGGCAAACAACCTGACAACAGGGCGCATATACAAGTCTGTTATCGACAAGGAACGCCGCGGCGACTATCTCGGAAAGACAATACAGGTGATACCGCACATCACGGACGAGATTAAGCGCAACGTCAAGATGCTGGGCAAGAGAGATAATTACGATTTTGTGATAACTGAAATAGGCGGAACCGTGGGCGACATAGAGAGCCTTCCGTTCCTTGAAAGCATACGCCAGCTGAAATGGGAGCTCGGAAGGAAAGCCCTGTGCGTACACCTTACATATATTCCATACCTCGCAGCGGCGAAAGAATTGAAGACAAAGCCGACACAGCACTCTGTGAAAGAATTGCAGAGCGTCGGCATACAGCCGGACATCATCGTATTAAGAACGGAACATCCTGTTAACGACGGCATACGCAAGAAGGTTGCAA
This sequence comes from uncultured Prevotella sp., assembly GCA_944320285.1. GTDB lineage: Bacteria > Bacteroidota > Bacteroidia > Bacteroidales > Bacteroidaceae > Prevotella. The sequence goes on along the minus strand of CALUGX010000125.1, from coordinate 7,023 downwards.
ACTTTTGCAACGTAGACTTCGACGCCGTTGTGCAAAGTGTAGATATGCCAACTATCTACGAAGTGCCGGTACGTATGCAAGAACAGAAACTCGACGAGACGATACTACGCAAGATGGGCGAACCTATCGGCGAGACACCAACGCTCGGCCCCTGGCGTTCGTTCCTTGAACGCAGACACAAGGCCACGGAGATTGTAAACATTGGTCTTGTCGGCAAATACGACCTACAAGACGCTTACAAGAGTATTCTTGAAAGCTTGTCGCAGGCCGGCACTTACAACGACTACAAAGTAAAGACGACGTTCATCAACAGTGAAAAGCTGAACGAGACAAATGTTACCGAAAAACTCGAAGGCATGGACGGAATAGTCATTTGTCCTGGCTTCGGCCAACGCGGAATAGAAGGAAAAATCGTAGCTGCGCATTACACACGCACACACGACATCCCGACATTCGGCATTTGCCTCGGTATGCAGATGATGGTAATTGAATTCGGACGCAACGTCTTGGGGTACGACGATGCCAACAGCCGCGAAATGGACGAAAAGACCGAACACAATGTCATCGACATAATGGAAGACCAAAAGAACATCACGAACATGGGCGGCACCATGCGACTCGGCGCATACGAATGCGTATTGAAACAAAATTCTCGTGTGTTCAACATTTATAAAAAAGAACACATACAGGAACGCCACCGTCACCGTTATGAATTTAATAACGATTTCGAGCAGGAATATGAGCGGGCGGGAATGAAATGCGTAGGACGTAACCCGGAAAGCGACTTGGTAGAAATAGTAGAAATACCCGGTCTTAAATGGTATATCGGCACACAGTTCCATCCTGAATATTCAAGCACAGTACTGCGTCCGCACCCACTGTTCCTCGATTTTGTCAAGACTGCCATTGAAAACAAAAACGGCAAAAACAAATAAGAAATACATATATTTAAATAAGAAATGGACAAGAATACGATTATAGGTTTTGTTCTTATTGCGGCCGTTTTAATAGGTTTTAGTTGGTACACCAAGCCTTCGGAAGAGGAACTCGCACAACAGAGGATACAAGATTCGATAACCACTGTAGCCAAACAAAAAGCCGAGCAACAACTAAAGGCCGAGCAACAGAAGGTGCAAGCCAATGCCACCAATCAAGCAGTACAAGACACTACCGTAGCTTTCTACAAGGCTTTGAGCGGCAAGGCACAGAACATAGTGCTGAAAAATTCCAATGTGGAACTTACGCTCAACACCAAGGGTGGCACTGTGGAAAAAGCTGTAATAAAAGGTTTCAAGGATAACAAGGGTGCCAACAACCTTACTTTGTTTGACTCAAAAGACCAGTCATTAAAGTTTATGCTGGCAGGAAAAGAGACAAACATAATAACAAGTGACCTATATTTCACACCGTCAAACTTAACAGACACGACTGTTACCTTGACAGCAGACGCCGGCAACGGAAAGTCATTGGTAATGAACTACAGGCTCGGCAAGGACTATATGTTGCACTTCTCAATGCAAGCCAACGGCCTAAACGGTATGTTCGCGCCAAACTATGATAAGATAGACATAGAATGGACAGACCGCAGTAGGCAATTAGAAAAAGGCTTTACGTTCGAAAACCAACATTCGTCGCTGACATATCACCTCAAAGAAGGCGGCACGGACAATCTCAGCGAGACAAGTGAAAAAGTTGATGAAAAGATAGAAGATGCCATTGACTGGGTTGCGTTCAAAAACCAATTTTTCAGTGCAGTGATAATTGCAAAGGATGACTTAGGAGCGAACTCATTACTGACAAGCATTCCGCAGGAAAAAGGTTCAGGCTACTTAAAACATTATGCAGCCAAAATGAAGACGTTTTTCGATCCGACAGGAAAGAAACCCACAGAGCTTGAGTTCTATTTCGGGCCTAACGATTTCAACCTGTTGAAGAAGGTAGAGAAGCAAAGTACTTTCAACAAAGACCTTGAACTGCAACGCCTTGTTTATTTGGGATGGCCGTTGTTCCGCATAATCAACCGCTGGTTTACAATTTATGTGTTTGACTGGCTGACAGATTTGAACATCAATATGGGCATCGTACTCATCCTCATAACATTGTTGCTCAAAATCATTACGTATCCTTTGGTTAAGAAGAGCTATATGTCTTCGGCTAAAATGCGCGTGCTCAGGCCGAAAATAGAAGAAGCGACAAAGCAATACAACAAGCCCGAAGACCAGATGCAAAAGCAACAGGCGATGATGGCTATGTATTCAAAATACGGCGTAAGCCCGCTAAGCGGATGCCTTCCCGTGCTCATACAGATGCCTATCTGGATTGCAATGTTCAACTTTGTGCCTAACGCCATACAGCTGCGCGGCGAGAGTTTTCTATGGATCGGCGATCTGTCAACCTACGACCCAATCATAGAATGGGGTACTAACATTTGGCTGATAGGCGACCATTTAAGCCTTACGTGTATCCTGTTCTGCGGTGCAAACGTCCTTTACAACATCATGACGATGCGCCAACAGAAAGACCAGATGGTCGGAGCGCAGGCCGAACAGATGAAGATGATGCGCTGGATGATGTACCTTATGCCCGTAATATTCTTCTTTATGTTCAACGATTACTCGGCAGGTCTTAACTTCTACTACTTCATCTCGCTGTTCTTCAGCGCCGCAATCATGTGGACGCTGCGTAAAACAACCAACGACGAGAAGTTGCTCGCGATACTTGAAGCCCGCTACCAGGAAAACAAAAACAATCCTCAAAAGATGAGCGGATTTGCGGCAAGGCTTGAAGCAATGCAAAAACAAGCCGAAGAGTTGAAGCGTCAACGCGAACAACAGAATAAATAAAACTTATAATTAACCAATAACTTCGATAAGGGCAGGCACTTTGTCTGCCCTTATCTTCAAAATCAAAATATTATGAATAAAGCAATAATGATTGCCGCTGCACTTGCTATCGGCTGCAATTCTGCCGAAGCCCAAAATCAAACAAACTTTATCGGGAAGAATAACATCACGCTTAAAAGCGACTTGATGACTCCTGAAGCATTATGGGCCATGGGGCGAATCGGCGGCCACCAAGCATCACCCGACGGCAAGAAAATCGTTTACCAAGTAAGTTATTACAGCGTAAAGGAAAACAAAAGCCACACTGTAATCTATGTAATGGACGCCGATGGCAAAAACAACAAGATGCTGACGACGAGCGAAAAGAGCGAAAGCGATGCCGTATGGATTGCCAACGGACAGAAAATAGCATACTTGTGTGACGGCCAAATATGGGAAATGAACGCTGACGGAAGTGGTCGCAAACAACTTACGAACGATAATACAGGCATAGACGGATTCCTATTCTCGCCAGACGAGAAGAAGGTAATACTGATAAAACAAATACCTTACCACGAAACCATAAAGGAAAATCCATCAGATTTGCCAAAGGCTACGGGACGGCTTATCACAGACATGAATTACCGCCATTGGGACGAATACGTTGAGTCTATCCCCCACCCTTTCTTTGCCGAGGTTACAACAGCCGGCATCGGTGAAGGCGTTGACATAATGGAAGGCGAACCATACGAAAGCCCCGTAAAGCCGTTCGGCGGCATTGAGCAGTTTGCGTGGAGTCCAGATTCTAAAACGATAGCCTACACTTCTCGTAAAAAAACAGGCATAAGTTATGCAATTTCGACAGATACGGACATATATCTTTACGACACGAGCACTAAAAAGACTGTCAACATCTGCAAACCGGAAGGTTACGAAGAGCCTGAAACAGACCCGACAAAATCAATGAAGCACCAGGCCGTAAACGCTCCAGAGAACCTTAAAAACAATCCCGGATATGACACCAACCCGCAATATTCACCAGACGGACAATATATTGCATGGCTTAGTATGCCCCGCAACGGATATGAAAGCGATCGTACCCGTCTTTGCTTATACAATGTAAAGACTGGGGAAAAGTCATACGTAACAGAAACTCTCGACACAAACGTTGACGCTTTCTGCTGGGGCGCAAACTCAGATAACCTTTATTTCATCAGCGTTTGGCACGGATGCGAAAACGTTTACCAAACCAACATAGCCGGAGAAGTGATGCAACTTACCGACGGTTGGAACGACTACGGTTCTGTACAGCTGCTCAACGACGGGAAAAAACTTCTCGCCGAGAGGCACAGTATGTCACAGGCTTCAGAACTTTACATAATCAATCCGAGCAAAAAAGAGAAAGAGTCAAAAGCCGAACAAATCACGTTTGAGAACAAACATCTTTACGACCAAATGACTTTCGGAAAGATACAGCAACGCTGGGTCAAGACTACCGACGGCAAGGATATGCTGTATTGGATTGTGCTGCCTTCTCATTTCGACGAAACTAAAAAATATCCCACACTGCTTTTCTGTGAGGGCGGACCTCAAAGCCCGGTGTCACAATTCTGGAGTTATCGCTGGAATATGCAGATTATGGCGGCCAACGGATACGTTGTCATCGCACCCAACAGGCGCGGACTGCCCGGTTTTGGAAGTGAATGGAATGAGCAAATATCAGGAGACTGGACCGGCCAGTGCATGAAAGATTATCTTACAGCAATCGACGACGCCTGCGAAAACCTGCCTTTCGTTGACAAAGAACGCCTCGGAGCAGTAGGCGCAAGTTTCGGAGGCTTCAGCGTATACTATCTCGCCGGACACCACGAAAAACGTTTTAAATGCTTCATAGCCCACGACGGAGCTTTCAACCTTGAATCGATGTACACCGACACGGAAGAAGCATGGTTCAGCAACTGGGAGTATGAAGACGCTTTCTGGAACAAAGACCTGTCTGAAAACGCACTCCGCACTTACGCAAACTCACCCCATAAGTTCGTTGACAAGTGGGACACACCCATCCTTTGTATTCACGGAGAAAAGGACTACCGCATCAACGCCAACCAAGGAATGGGCGCATTCAACGCTGCACGTATGCGCGGCATACCGGCCGAACTGCTGCTCTTCCCCGACGAAAACCACTGGGTACTGAAGCCGCAGAATGGCATTCTCTGGCAGCGTACATTTTTCAACTGGCTTGACAGATGGCTTAAATAATTAAAAATTAAGAGTTAAGAATTAAGAAAATATGCCTTGTTTTTGTTATAATGGTAATTTTCTTAATTCTTAACTCTTAAATTTTAATTTTCCAAGTACAAACAATCAATATCAACAATATGACTGACAAACTTCAAAAAACACTTCGCGACTCAGCAGCTACAAGATGGATGGTGCTGTTTTTCCTCGCGTTTGCGATGTTCTGTTCATACATCTTTATGGACATTCTCTCACCAATCAAAGACCTCATGCAGTCAACCCGCGGCTGGGACTCTACGGCCTTCGGCACGATGCAAGGCTCCGAGACGTTCCTTAACGTCTTCGTCTTCTTCCTCATCTTTGCCGGAATAATCCTCGACAAGATGGGCGTGCGCTTCACGGCGGTGCTCTCCGGAGCGGTGATGCTCGTCGGGGCGACAATCAACTGGTACGCCGTGACAGAGATGTTCATGGGCAGCAGCCTTGAGACATGGTTTAACAACAACCTGAACTACATCCCCGGCTTCGACGAACTGGGCATCTCGCCCTTCTATCGCGGTATGCCAGCCTCTGCCAAGTTCGCTGCCATAGGCTTTATGATTTTCGGTTGCGGCGTCGAGATGGCCGGCATCATGGTGTCACGCGGCATCGTCAAGTGGTTCAAGGGACACGAGATGGCTCTGGCTATGGGTTCGGAGATGGCTCTTGCACGCCTCGGTGTAGCCACGTGCATGATATTCTCGCCCGTGTTCGCCAAGATGGGCGGCGATATCGACGTGTCACGCTCCGTAGCCTTCGGCGTGGTGCTTCTTATGATAGCCCTTATCATGTTCATCGTCTACTTCTTCATGGATAAGAAACTCGACGCACAAACCGGCGAGGCCGAGGAGAAAGACGACCCCTTCAAGGTGAGCGACATCGGCAACATCCTGCGCAGCAGCGGCTTCTGGCTCGTCGCCCTCTTGTGCGTGCTCTATTATTCGGCAATATTCCCGTTCCAGAAGTACGCCGTCAATATGCTTCAGTGCAACCTTACGTTCACCGAGCTTCCCGCCGGTTCGTTCTGGGCAGGCAACACGGTGACAGTCATCCAATACGTCATAATGCTCATAGTGGCGGCAGCCGCCTTCGCCAGCAATTTTTCAAAGAAGAAATCAATGCGCACGCTGATGCAGGTAGTGGCAGTTGTAGCCCTCGTGGTGTTCTGCTACATGGGATATATGCGACAGAGCGCAGAGACGGTGTTTGCCGTGTTCCCCCTGCTGGCCGTCGGCATCACGCCTATCCTCGGCAACTACGTAGACCATAAGGGCAAAGCGGCCTCGATGCTCGTCATCGGTTCTCTGCTGCTCATTGCCTGCCACCTCACCTTCGCCTTCATCCTGCCCATGTTCAAGGGCAACGCCGTAGGCGGAGTAATCGTCGCTTACGTCACAATCCTCGTGCTCGGCGCCAGCTTCTCGCTCGTGCCGGCGTCGCTCTGGCCCAGTGTGCCCAAGCTCGTTGACGCCAAAATCATCGGCAGTGCCTACGCCCTGATTTTCTGGATACAGAACATCGGCCTCTGGCTCTTCCCGTTGCTCATCGGCAAGGTGCTCGACAAGACTAATCCGCAGCTCGTCAGCGACCTTGAGAACGGCCTCATCACCCCGCAGGAGGCCGCCGTGTCTTACGACTACACCGCACCCCTAGTGATGCTTGCCAGCCTCGGCGTGGCCGCCCTCATCCTCGGCTTCGTCCTCAAGGTTGTAGACAAGAAGAAGGGCTACGGCCTCGAAGAGCCGAACATTAAGGAGTGAAGAACGAAGAGTGATGAGTGAAGAATTAAACAGTCACAACAAATTAAGCGTTTGAAGTTAAGTTCTTAACTCATTCATTCTCAACACATTACAAAAGAGAGTGTATCAAATTGAGAAATATTTGATTCACTCTCTTTTTCATTTTGTCTGGTATAAAAAAATCA
>CALUGX010000124.1 GCA_944320285.1 uncultured Prevotella sp. | reverse complement strand
AGGTCGCCGAAGTCGCCTATGCCGAAACTCGTCTTCGAGCGCAACGAGAACAAAGGCACCTGCGTGCCGGCGCACCTTACGTTGTAAATCGGGAAGAAAGCCTCGTCAAGTTCATAGACGGTAACGCTGTTCTCCTTTACGTCGGGCAGTGTGACCCGGCGGTTTCCGCAAGTCTCCCACACTACGTCGGCGCGGTCGAACCGGTCTACGGCGACGAACTTGAAACTGAACGTGCGGCCCGCAAGTTTTGTTACGTCGATGTCAACGAGCCATTCGTTGTAATTATGTTCTACCATAGGCAAGGCCTTGAACACGTCCCAACCGCCGAGCACCGTGTCGTCGCCCACAATCATGAGCCCCTGTTTGTCCGACAACTGCGGCGCGCGCACCTTCAGGCGAACCGTTACCGGATAGTCGCTCAAGACTACGGGCGCAGTCTTCCGGCGCCGTATGCAGTCTGTGAAGGCCGAGGTGTACAGATAGGCGTCGTCCGGTGTGTCTATCCAATGGTCGTACACGGTGATGCTGTCGCCGCGCACGGCGTTGATTTCAAGGCGGTGAGGCTCAACGGTCCACTCGCGCCTTACTACATTATCCTCGCCGCGCACCACGCTGTAAAAGTAATCAATATAAGTGCCTTTGCGCAAGTCAAGCTTAAGGTTGCACGTCCATTCACGGCCATTCAACGTCCGCATCCTGTACGGAGTTGACATCCGGGTGTCACCTTCGTGCCCTGTAATCAGGTTCAGAACGAGCTCTTCACCGAAGCTCGTGCCGTAAATAACGCTCAAGAGTATATTCATAGGTAATAGGTCTTTTAGGTTTTCGGTTCAAAGTTAGTAATAATATAAATATGTAAGGTTCAAATATTGCATGAAAAAAATTTTTGAACGCGCAAACGATTACATCCTCTTGAGACTTTAACCCAAATCGGTCATTAGACCGCAATGTTTTAATTTCTATAGTTTATTATTGCTTCTTGCCGTCTTATGTACTTCTGCCTAAGTTCAAATGACCGATTTGGATTTAAGCGCAAAGAACGTTCACAACCGCCATACGACATTGACGCCGAGGGGACACACGGCCACATCAACATTCTTGCCCCATCCCGTGATTTTGTCGCCGAGCCAATAGCCTGCCTGCACCGACAACCAGCCGATGGCGGCCCCCGCCGCCACGTCGCCCCAATAGTGGCGGTTGCGGCAGACGCGGTCTACGGCCACGAACGCAGCCACGGCGTAGCCGCCGACGCTTATCCACGGACTGACATGGCGGAACTCCTTGTCCAATACCGCCGCGCCGAAGAATGCGAACGACGTGTGCCCGGAGGGGAACGAGTGGCGGTCGGTGCCGTCGGGCCGGGTGGTCTTTATCGAATATTTCAGTCCGTAAGTGACGGCGGCGTCGATGGCGAACGACGTTGCCGTGTTCACCAACAGGCGCTTCCACGAACTGCCGCTCTCAACGCCTGCGGCTTTCATGATGTATGCCGAGGCTATCGGCACAAAGCGCAGATAGTCATCGATGCCGTCGCCGTGGTAAGGCTCATACTGCGCCTTGGCGTTCAGCGAGAATGCCACTGCGATAACGACAGTAAGGATTTTGCGTAACATAGTCAAGTGTTTTTATGTTTGCAAAGATATATTATAATTAAGAATTAAGAGTTAAGAATTAAGAAAATATGCAACGCTGCCATATCCGTGATTAGCAAAGCATATTTTCTTAATTCTTAACTCTTAATTCTTAATTATTTAATGGCTTTCTTCCCGCCCACGATATAGATGCCGGGGGCGAGACCGTCAAGAGCCTCGCTCACCGTTGCGGCCTTGCCGACGCGGCGCACAAGGCGGCCGTCGATGGTGTAAACGTCGTTGCGGCGCAGGGTCTGCGGCGCAACGGTCTCCACTGCGCCGATGCCCGTGGCATATTGTTCGGTTACGTCGTTGACGAGATGCTTCTTGTCCGAAAGCGACGTTGAGATTTCAAAATACTTATCCGTCGTAATGTTCACCACGTCTACGGTCTGCGGCTTGCCTTTGCCCTCGTCGAAGACGAAGCTCACATAGTCGTCGGCTGAATTGAGGCGGTAAGTGTTGTAATACCACGTCTTGCCGCCTACGGTCTTTGTGGCTGTTATCTGCGTGCCCGGCCACGAGGTGTTGTGGCTGTTGTCGCCGCCCCAGGTGTGGAAGTACATCGCCTTCCACCCTACCGCGTCGGCGTTGACGCAGACGGTGATGTCGTGCGGCGTGAACTCCTCAATGGCGTAACGGCGCGTCACCACGCCGCTGACTGCGCCGCCCGCGAGGATGCCCACCTTGAGCGTGATGTCACCATCTACGGGGAGCACGGCTCCGTCGTCTACCGTCGTGCCGTTATCGGCCGTAGGCTCAGAGCCGTCAGTGGTATAGACAAGCTGCACGCCCGGAGATGCAGTGACGGCGCGGAGCGTCACGCTGAAGGGCTCGCCGTAAGTGCCAGAGGGCACGCTCGTCCAGGCCGTCTCGGCGTTGCGTGAGAGGTAATAAGCGTAGTTGTCACCACTGCTTACGCAGAAATAGTCGGTCTCGGCGGCTGTTGACTTCGGCCACGTCTTCGCGCCCATGAGCACGACAACGGAGCGTCCGCCCTCACCGTTCACCTTTACGGCATATTGCGTGGCCGCGCGGTTGAGCGTCTCGAACGTGCTTTCGTTGCTCACGCCGGCCGTCGTGCGGGCGTAAATCATCTGTTTCAGCTCTTGCTTATAGGCTTTCCAGTGGGGCAGAAAGATGCAGGGCGTGCCCGGCATGGCCAGGATGAAGGCATTGGCGGCCACGGCGTTGGCGGTAAGGTCGTTACCGTTGCCGCGCCCGTAGGTGTCGTGGTTGTCGACGAAGGTTACGGCGTAGCGGCGGTAACTGATGTCGTTGGCAAGGCAACTGCCGGCCAGCGTGCTCCAGCCCGTGCCGGAGTTGCAGCAGTCGTTGAGCAGATACTTCAGCGGGAAGTCAAACGCCGCCGACTGCACCGCGCCGTCGGCCCGCGTGCCGTCTATCCAGTTCTTTACCTGCTGCGTGCCGTCCCAATATTCGCCTACGGAGAACTGCGGGCGCGCCGCCGTGTTGTAAATGGCCGTGTAAGCCGGGGCGTAGCCCTTCACCATGTCGTAACGCACGCCGGCATAGCCCATGTCGTTAAGCAGGAAGTCAAGATAGGCCTTAACCATAGCCTGCACGTTCGCGCTCGTATGGTCGAGGTCGCGCGCACCTTTAAAATCGTCGCCCGTGTCGGCTGCGCCCGTAGGCTTCACTTCGGCCTTCGCCGCGGTCTCTCCACCGTCGTCGTTGGCGCAGATGTCGGCCGGCGTCATGGTGTAAGTAACGCCCTTATACGTCTCTGCAGGGAAGCTCATCCACGTGTCGGCGAGTGTTGAGCGGTGGTTTATCACGACGTCGGCTATCGTGCCCAAGCCTTTGCTCTTGAAGGTGTTAATCATTGAGCGCAGCTGCTGTTCGTTGCCGAACGAACTTGTGTAATCGGTAAACCAGTAGAGATCATTATAGCCCATCGACGGCTCAGAGGCCGACTTGCCGCTCTGGGGTATCCACACTAACTTGAAAAACTCGGCCAGCTCGTCGGCCTGGCTCTCAAGGTTGGTCCACTGCGTATCAGCGTAAGAGTCCCAATAGAACCCTTGCAGCATCACGCCCTTATACTGCGACGGCCAGCCCTGCGCCATCATCTGCGCGGCGGCCAGCACTGCGATAACGAATGTAAAAATACGTCTCATGGTTTTAATCGTTTAGGTTTGCGACAATAAAGTTATCGCTTTTATCAATGCCTTGTATTTTGATATGCGAAAAAACAGCGCAAACGACCATGCAAACGTTTGCAACCAAAACCTCAACACAGGCCTCGACAGCACACACTTCATATCGTTTCATTTTGCGGCGTAACACCCTATGTATCAATGATTTAGCCAACCGAAGCTCAAAGGGATACGAAACGCTATGCAAAAGGGCACTAAACACAATGCAATTAGTGCCCTTTTACAGCCTAAAAGGTATCCTTTTGGAAAGGCAAGAAACTGTTCATCCGCAAATCGGTTGGATGATATTATTTTATCTGCAATTACAGCAAATAATTACGTTTGTTAACCATGCGCCATTCTGTTGGATGATATCATTTTATCTGCAATTACAGCATACCAATGAACGCCGCAGCTGTAGGGACATAATTTATTATGTCCGCACGCCACGAAGGGGCGTTTAATCGTCTGTATTACAGCGCAATACGTTTCTTACGAAACGTGCGGACATAATAAATTATGTCCCTACCAGCGGGTGTATTCAATTAATGTTTGGTCTTATTGCAAAAGATATTTCCATCCAACTGATTTGCGGATGAACCTGAATTTTACCGTTAATTTATTTTTACTTCACCCTTACCAGAAGGATAATCCAAGGTAAAAGAATTAGTCTTACCGCAGGCTTCCAACTTAACGTTATACTTACCGGGAAGCAACGGCCCTATTTCATAGGATACGTCAAAAGGACATATACAGTTACAAGAATTGTCGGTTTCCGTTTCTATTACAACAATATCATTGCCTTTCTGTGAAACGTCAACTTTGATAACTTCAGAACAACAATTGAACAGGGCGTTAACGTGCCTTACAAATACGTAACCGTCACTCTTACACGTATATTCAACATATTCTTCAAACCCAGGAAAGGGCATTGAGCCACCTTCTCTATTTTGAGCTTGGCCGTCCGTTTTACAACCAGTGGCGTAAACATTCTTCACCGCCAAAGATTGACCTGTATTTTCATCGTCGTCACCACAGCCGACAACACTCACTAAAAACAAAGGCAGACATAACCAAAGCAACAACTTTTTAACCATAACAATTAATCAAAAATTAGTCTACAAACTAAAAGAAACATAAAATATAACGCCTAAATATTGGCATTATATTTAACAGAAGTTTTAAAAAACCTCTTGCATGATTTCTCACGCAAGAGGCTCTATGAACTCAAAAACAAAAGCGGGGCTTAATCAGCAATGAAGATGTATTCGCCCGTGATGTCGTTGAAGTAAACGTCATACGTTCCGGCAGGAACGGTGATGTTGGGCGCGTTGTTGGTGTCGCCTTTACCATAGTTGCGGTCGCCTATGTTGTTGGCTTCGCCCCAGCTTACCGCCCAATCGTCGTTTGCACGGAACTTCAGTTCGCCGTCAGCGTCTATCGTCAGGCGGACATACCAGTTATGCGGAGCTCCCGTCACTGCTGTCATGTTGACATCGTTTTCGGCATCCCAGTTGTTGAAAGTACCTATTACGCCTATCGTTGAGTACGTGGCGGGGTTCTGGTCTGCACACTTCGTCCACGTGTAAGTCATCGTGCCCATGTCGATGGTGAAGGTGTAATATTCACCCGTAGTAGGAGGCACGATATTATCTGCGCCATTTGAGGCGTTGGATACAATCTTGCCTGAAACTACAGCACCTACACCCTTCTCTGCTCCGTAAGCACCGTCCCAGTTGCCTAAATCTGAACTCGGCCAGAACTTCAGGTCGCCATTCCACTGCGTAGTGTAGCTCTGCACCGTGGTTGACGAGGGATAGAACGCGCAGCTCTTGTCCGTGTTAGACCATCCCTGCATTGCGCCTACGATGTAATACGTGGCGGCCACTTCCTCGATGGTATAGGTGTAGTCGAGCATATTGATGGTCATGCGGTAGAAGCCTGCGTTGAGTATGCGCCCGGCGCCTGGGCCTCCGTCGTCAGTTGAGTTGCTGGTTGTGGTAAGTGTGCCGCTCATTGCGTCGTCGCCGTTCTGTGCAACACCGATTATGCCGTCAACACCGATATACTCAAGGTCGCCGCGGTCAACGTTACTCTGCGGAACAATCTTCCAGTAGCAGTCGGCAGGTGCCGAGAATGTTACGGTGAACACGGGGTCGTCGTAAACGTCGGCGTCTGAATGACTGAACGAGATAGGCGTGCCTTTAAACCAGTCAGTCATATTGCCAACGATGTAGTAACCTGACGAAATGAACGGTGCTTCGGGCGTAGCCGTTACATTTATCACGCCGGCGTCAACGAGGAACGCCTGGCCGTTGGTAATGATGTTTGAATACACCTGGCCTGACATCGTGCGGGCCGTGGGTCGCTTGCCGTAGAACGTCTCTATCGTTGACTGCAATTCGGCCTTGGCTACGCGGCCTTGCCCGTCAACGTCGAGGGTTATCTTCTCCGTTGACGAACCGTCGGCGGGGAGCAGTTCTATGCGGTTGTTGCTTACGGTAGCGCCTTCGGGCAGCGTGGCCTGCGAGAGCGTCAACACTTGCACGCTGTCGGCTGTCACTGCGGCGAGGTCGATAGGCATGGTAACTGCCGTGGCCGTATAGCCGGGCAGCGTCACCGACTCTTCCTGCGGATATGATTGCGGGTTAGCCCAGTCGGCAAAGTCGTCGTCACAAGAGACGAACGCCAGCGCCGAAACGAGCAGACCACCTAAAAACAATATCTTTTTCATAATCGTTTTCGTTTTTATGGTTTTAAGGTTTTTGGGCTATGGGGTTTTAGGGTTGTGCGGTTGTAAGGTTGTGCGGTTGCAAGGTCTTACGGCCTTTCGGTTTGTTGCCGTCCGTTGTCTTTCAGGCCGTATAACCTTAGAAACGTATAGCCTCATAACCGCAAAACCTTAACCCCCTCATGCCTCATTAAATATTACTCTACACGACCGGTATCGTAGTCGAAGTTTACATAAAGATGGCCGCCGGCCTTGCAGCTTACAGAATATTCGCTACCAACGTTTTCAGCCCAGTTGCCCGGTATGTCAACGTTACGCCAATACAAGTTGCCTTGGTACAAGGTGAACTCTGTACGCCACCAGTCGAGACCGGGCACCTTAATGTAAGCGCGAAGCTCACCGCCGGCGATGAACGCAGGTGAAACCCACTCTCCGCTTGCATCGGCAGGAGCCGTCAAAGCCTTGTTGGCATCACCGTCAAGCCAGTCACCGCCACCGTATGACGGTTCACCAGTAGTATAAGCGGCACCCGGATAAACGGTGAGCACGCTGTTGAGCGTATTGTCTGATACAGAAGCTGTGAAGTGCAGCACGTACCATCCGGCATTGGCAAAGGCGATACCGCCGTCGGCAGCCTCGCTAATACCTGCGCCGGCCTGGTCGTCAACGGTCGTCAGGGCGTAGCCGTTAGTCTGGCCGTCTGCATCGCCCCATGTGAGCGAAGCTCCGGCTGCCATATATACCATACCGTACCACTGGCTCTCCATGCCGAAAACGGGAGCAAGGGCCTTGCCCTCCGTGCCGCCGTGGATTGAAGAAGCCGCAACGTAAACCTCGGTAGGCATCGTGGC
>CALUGX010000123.1 GCA_944320285.1 uncultured Prevotella sp. | reverse complement strand
GCGGCTATGCACCGTGCCGCCGTCATACCATCGACTGAGAATACCGTGATGCGGTCGCCCTCTGCCACGCCTTCCACGCGGATTATGCCCTGACGCACCGAGTAGACCCGTATTCCTCCGTCTAATCCGTCGCTCACCATACGGTTGAAGCTGACAGAGAAGCGGCCCGTAATGTCGCCCGGCGTTGTAGCAGTAAAGTCGTAACCGCCCTCAAGCAGGTCTACGGTGCGGCCCGTGGCGGCGTCTTCGAGTATCACCGTCTCATAACCATCTGTGTTGCAGCCGTCGGGCACGGCTATGGTGTACATACCGGCTTCGGGCACGGTGACGCCTACGGAGGTCTCACCCTCAATGTTCACAGCCGAAAGAAGCGAGTAGCGGGCATTGCCGCGTGTGGCGTATATCTGCGGACGGCTGTCTGTCATCCACTTCACACCGTCAGCCGAGAGATCGAAATCTGTCCGAGCCTCACTTGCCGGAACAGCCTTCAGTTGTAGCTCGTCAGCCACAACGTCATTCTCGGCGCGCGTCTCGCCGGTGCGTGTCAGGGTTAGCGTCAAATCGTCAATTACGCCATAAGCCTTATCATCGGCCGTTCTTGCCGTCGGCCTTTCTACATCGAACGTCTCGCCGTCTTCATAAAGCGTAGCCGTCTGGGTGAACACAGCGTCACCCGCCGGAATGTATCCGTTTTTGTTTACGTCGAGTTCGGTATTGCGCGTAATGTATTTGCCATCTTGTACTACGCCGTATATAACACGCCCATATTCCATATCGCCGTACTTCATGGCGCAGAGATAAGGCGAACCAAAGAGGTTCCAGCTCATGTTCTCCTTATGGGTGAACCGCTTGCCGGTACCTTCATTTGTTACCGTCCACGGGTCTTCAAAGTTGTTTTTCTCCAACGTCACCTCCTTCGTTTCGTCTGCACCTTCGGTATATACGCCGTCAGCCTTACCGATAAAGCGCACCTTGGCAGGCTTCTCTCCTTCACTATTGTCTAACAACAGACCGATTTGGCCGTATCGGTCTGGCTGCTCCGTCCAAGCCGTGCCGCTATCACCGTCAAACTTAAAGTCATATGCGGCACGCTTCACGGCGTCGTAATACTTCACGGCAACAGCTTTGTCTTTCTTAAGCTCCGTAACCGTAAACGGCACATAAGCCAAATCAACATCACCGGAAATATTGCGCTCAACTATCACATGGCTCAACGCCACGCTGTTGCCACCACCGCGTAAGCCGGCACGATGCTCAAGCAACAATACGCCGGGGTTGAACGGTTTGTCGTCGTTGTAGACACCGCTGTTTATCGACAGCTCCTTGTCAGCTCGCACATAGACAACCGACTTGCCGTGGGGATAGCCGTGGGGATAATCTTCGGCGGTAATCTCGCCGTCTTCCTTCAAGTCCCATGTCTCGAAACATCCGTTGTCAACCGTGTTGCGTATGCGCTTGTTCCCGGCAATGTCACGGTCGTGGCCTACGGCATCAATGCAGGTATTGGTCTCGTTTTCAGCTGTTCCTGCGTCAATGTCGTCAGATGTTTCCATCAACTGATATTTCCATTCGTCATCGCTGTCGATATAACTGTTGTCTGCCGTTGCGTTTCCACGGTTATTATAATTATAATACGTACTTATCACTCCAGTGGCCGTAACGTTAACGGCCTTGATGCCCGAAACATCTCCGTGCACCAACGAGTTATAAAGAACACTGTTAACACTGTTATTACCCGTAACTGTTGCGTTTTCGTTGATTATAGACGTAGAGAGGTAGCCACCGCTTCCTATGTCGGCCGTGCCGTTGACCTCGAAACCGTCAACCACAGAGCCATTGCCGCTTATCGTCACGTCGCCAAGCCGCGAGCGGCTGCCAGCTGCATTCTCTATAAGCCCTGCGCGTTGCCCCAGCAAGTCTTCCACTGCCAGCTCAACGTTACCTGTGTTTATCGTTCCATCGTCCTCATACACGATGTGTGTCGTCGTCTCGTCGTACATACCTCCGTACACCTTTGTGTTATCCAAAGTAAGTCGCACGTCTTCATCCTGCGTCTCCGAATCCTGCACATTGCGATGGACAAACACATAACCGTTTGTCTTATTCTGGTCTGCGTAAATGCCAGCCAAATCGGCAGCACCCTGCAGGTCGCTCAAGGCCGTCTGCCAGCTCTTGCCGTCATAGCCCGTAGAACTTTCAACACCTGCCTTGACATAAACTATAGGCTGCAACGGAGCCTCATACTCGTATGCGCCAATGTCGATAGTGCCGTCAACGAGGCGCGCGTTGTTGCCAAGGTCAACCTCTGAATCAGGGATAGTTGCATTTTCATCAGTTACGTCTGCTTCGCCAAGCACTTCACGCGCATAATGGGCGTTGCTTCCTTGGTTGAGCAGCGTCAGGCTTGGGCGAATGTGGTAATCCCTTGCCTCGATATTGGTGTTCTGCGGGTCTACGAAGTTCGGACCACCGTGAATATCGGAATTGACTGTATTTTCGGCAAACACCTTATTTTTGTTATCGTCGTCGGTCGGCATATACCGTTCTCCGTTTTTCCACGACGCAGAGTTATAAACCTTGCTAAGTCCTGCGCTCATGTCCGCCGTCTCGTTATTGGCGAACGTAGTGTTCACCAACGTAATGTTATCCGTGCTGACGCCATCATCTACAGCAAATCCCGTGCCACCGTCGGCAAACAGCGTGTTGTAAATCAACATCTCACCATCGTTACCCGACACGTTCATACCGGCACTGCTGTTTTGACGGAACGCACAGTTTTTCAGCGTCAGGATTCCACCGCTGCTAGTGCTTGCGGTTATGCCGTTGCCTGTATCATTAGTATTAATAAAGGTGAAACCCTCAATCGTCACTTCTTTGGCGTTGGTGCTGACAGACATAAGTTGCTGCGTTAGGCCGTTGTCATTGACTGAGTTACGTATCACGGTCTGCTTGCTGAAGTCTTGCTGCTCATCACCGTCTTCACCGCGCACACCCGTACATGAACCTTTCACCGTAAGCGTTTCCGAAAAGGAGTTGGTCTGGTCACCCATATTAAGGATATATGCACTGCCGGCAGACGGTCTGTCCCACGAATATTCGCCGTCCCTCACGTACACGTGACGTTCTGCCTTGTTTACAGCCGGGTTAGCCGCGCCAATTATCGCACCGCGCAGGTCGTCGGTAGCGTTGGCCCAACTGCCACCGTTACCCAATCCGCGCGATACGGTGTCAACGTAGATAGCCTCCATTGTAGAAAAGTTGGAGACATACTGGTATTCGTAAAAACCTATGTCTATATACCGCTGTTCCTGCTTGCCGTTTTCATCATACGGTGCCGAATAGCGCAAATACTCTCCGCCGTCTTCTTTGCTGCTGATGTAGTCGCTGGCATAGTCTGCTATTTCACCTTCAAACCATGACGTGTAAGCGTCTGCCTTCCCATCATTGTCTTCAGGCAAGATGCCGTCGCCCGCATCGGTCGCCACTGATATTGCCACAGGATTCCATAGGTTCGTTGAGGCGTTGCCCACTGCACCAGCCACAGCGGCTGGAGAAGCGAAGCGCGGCCCGGCGGCATCCATATTGGCTGTGCCCAACCTTACGTTGGCTATTGACGACGAAGACGAATAAGTATAGTCCTTATCCGTAGCCGAATGCCTTACTATCTTACTGTCAACGTCCGTACCAAGCGTCCCCGTGTCTCCTTTGTTACTCCACATCAGCGTATTGGTTATCTCGCTCCTGCCGTTGTGGTTATAGATTACAGGGTTTGCCTTCGCAAGATTCATTGCAAAGGTGCAGTTTATAATGTTTAGCATAGGGTCGTATGCGGTTGTACCTCCTGCAAAATTCGTACCGATGGCTCCGCCCCCTTCAGTCGTATCGGTGCCATTGTTTACGAACAGCGAATTAGCCGCATACAAGTTTGCATCGCTGTCGTCCGCACCTTCTATGTATATTGCACCTCCACGCGCAGGTTCGTATTCAGGCGTAACCGGATTGTCTACCGTACCGTTGCCGGCAAAGATTGAGTTTACGACATTAAGCCGTGCGTCACGAACGAACATCGCGCCGCCGCGCACACCGAAATTATCGAGTAAACGGCAACGGTTGACTGTATATGCCACCTTGTCAGAATACACTCCGCCGCCACGACCAACAGCATCGCGGTTTGCAACTTCAGTCATGCCGTGCCAGGTCTCGCCGTCCATGACGGTGATACCGTCAAGCACAACGTCGCCGTCAATGCCATTGTTACAATCATCGTCTTTATCCGTATAGAGCACGTGGTAAACATTCTTCACGTCCGACGATACGTTAATGTTGCCCGACACGATGGTCTGCTCGGCAAGTTCCCAAGGCTCTATTATGTTGTTCTGGTTGAAGTCGGAGAAATAGTCGATGTCGCCGTTGCGGGCCTGCAATATCGTCGCCATGCTTTCAGGCTTGGTCACAGTCCGATTTCCGTCGGCTGTGGGTATGGACTCTCCTTCCAATTCCGTAGATGCATAGTCTTCCGTGCCCTTGAAGCCGCCGTAGATGCTTACCCCAGCAGGAACAACGAACGAGTACAGGCGTTGGTCGTGCGGCAACGTAGAGCTGCTGCCCACCACCTCGCGCTGGTATGTCGGCTTGTACGTTCCACCGGTCATCAAGATGTCAAAGTGCGACTTGTCGCCACTTACGCTTTCGTTGGCTCTTATTTCACGGATATACGCCAAGGCATCTTCAAGCGTAGAGAACGACGTATAGAACGACTTGCCGAGATACTTCAAAGCATCTACACCGTCAGCCAACTTGACATTGACCGTCGGCGACACGAATATGCGTGTGAATAAGTCTGTCGGGAGTATGCCTCCTGGATAGGCAAATGCCCCTGCGTCGATGCGCCCTGCTGTGTTCTCAACACGCGGACGGCCTTGTATGTCTATATCCGACACATTGAACTCTGTCCGCAAGCCATCGTAACAGGATTCGCTCACTCCGTGCTTTATTAGCGGCGAAAGTTCCTTCAGGCGACGGTAATCATCAAGGAAGTATATAGCGGCGTCGCTCTCCATAGCAGCGTTCTCGAAATCCGATGGCATCTCCTGGCTTTCAACGAAGCAGTCGTTGAACGGATAAAGCTCGTTCGTGACGATATTGAACACGCTGCCGAGCCTTGTGTCTGCGAACTTTTCGTTAGTCACGCCGCTGACATTCTTGTTAGCCCCTGCCGAGTTGCCCCAGATTACGGTGTTCACCTGCATGGCCGCACCGTCATCGAGATACAGTCCGCCGCCGTCATCAGCCGTGTTGTCGGCAATGGTACACGATATTATGTGGGCGCGGCTGCCCTCATCCACTTCCTTGCCGTCGGCATCCTTGTTGGCTGCGTATATTCCGCCACCGTCATCGCCGGCGGTGTTTCCAAGCACGGCCGTTCCGCTCACCGTTCCGCCCGGCATCACGTAGAGGCCTCCACCCTTTATGGCCTCGTTACCCGTCACCACGCAGTTCCTCACGTGAGCACCGGCAGGCACGATTGCCCCGCCACCCATCGTGGCAGGGTTGCCCGTACCAGACATTGACGTAGCCTGGCCGTCAACGAGCCACACACCGTCGATGGTTGCACCGCGCGTCAACGCCGTCGTACCGTCGCCTCCGCCGAAAGTCACGGCATGATAGCCGTTCACTTCCTGCGTTATAGTAGAACCTTCCGCCGGCACGGCCACCGCACTCAACACAGTGCGAAACGTCATGCCGTTGCGCGCTTTATCGCCCGTAGCTTCATCCCAGCCGCTATCTTCTTTATATTTATAATCCGTGTCGTCAAAATCACCTTCGTAATAGCCGCCCATCACGGTAACACCGTCTGGCACCACGAACGAATAGCTTTGCGGATTATCGCCGTCGGCTAATTCAGTGGGAGTGTATTTAAAAACACCGGCATTTTCATCATACTCATAACCTGCCACTTTCACCACGGCAGAGTCCAACCCATTGCCAACCCTACTGCCGGCATCGTTCAATATGCTTTGCAGCTTTGATGCACAGGCGGCATTGCCTGGCGAGGCTCCGCTGCGGTTGCCGAAACCCGACGCCGTTACATAATACGTACCTATAATCAGGCCGTTGTCCGTACTTTCGGTACAAGCCAAATTGTTTTCATTCTCGCTTTCGAAAGCTCCCATATCTATACCACAGTCCTTTATACGGTTGGTATAGTCGGCATCGTAACCAGGGATTTCTATCGTCCCGCCTTTACCGTCAGGTATGTTTTCCGTCCCGGAGTTTATCGCAGGAGAGCCTGTCTTTAATCTATAATTACCATTTGTCGCATCTTCAAATTCCGGATTAAGCCACGTATTGTGTCTGCTTTCATAAGTAACATTACCATATTCCAAGAATTTAGATTTTACAAGTTCATCTTGCTCATTTTTTACACCGACATCACTATAATTAATATCTATGTTCTCTGGTACTATTCCATATCCACTATTATCTTCCTGGTCTCCATTTTCTCCCAATATATCTAAACAAACTATCTGTTCGTTCTTATTTTGAGTCATGCCGCTATTATCTGGACGTCCACCTATTCCAGCATTGTTGTTTATTATACAGTTATAGACTTTCGCACTTTGAAAAACGAACATTCCTCCACACATTATATTTGAACATCGTGCATTACTTGTAATAGCTTCATTGTTCACTATCGTGTTATTGTAGAAATTTCCACTTATCTGGCAAGCACCTGCCCCTATAGCCATCGTATGAAAATTTGCCATTCCATCGTTCCATACTAAAGCCTGGGCTTTATTATTGGCTATAACAGTATTATATATTTCAGCTTCATGCAGGACACCAAGTACATTGTTTTCATTATCTCGCGTTTCCCTATTCAATATGTATAAACCACCACCGTAAACAAAAACGGCATGATTTGTTTTACCTGAAGGGAATGTATTATTTAACGTATATACACGTACTTCATTGCTCAATATCTGGCAGTTACGTATCGTTCCACCAATACAATACACACCTCCCCCGGCCGCACTTACACCGCCTTCTTCCTTTATGATATTTTGTGTACAACCATAAATGCGGTTGTTGCGGATTACGCAATTTTCCAACACACCATTGCTCATAAGATACACACCGGCACCACCTGCTTCACCGACGTCTGTTGTGCTATGCTTCATTATGTTTCCCGAAATGGATAATCCTGTACAAGTATTAAGATAACCATTCTCTAAAACCAAACCATCCCACACTGTTTCATTTTCAAAATGGTCTTCTTGCACCAAGACCCTACCTACAGTTTCTTCGCCTTCGCTACTGTTATAAGTTTCAGGATAGTCTGTTGGTATATCGTTTGCCTGCAAAATCGTCATATTAACGTTGGGGTTTCGGTCATCCACACCTGGTGTTCCACTGTTAGGGAACCCCCCGTAAACATTCACTCCTTCAATCATTTTGTACGCGTAAGGCTGGCTGTGTATATTGGCCTCGTCGTCTACGTCTTTAGAATTTCCCTTTATAGTTCCTATATAAGTTCCGGCTGCCACCCAAATTTGTGGACGATTATCTTTATCTTGAACATTCTCCGCCCTATCTAACGCCTCCGTCAAAGTCTTCAAAGCTGTTTCCCAAGATAAGCCATCATCATTGTCTTCACCGTCTGTACCACGGACATAAAGCACCTCACCCGCTTTTGGCAAATCTGCCTCGTAAGCACCGAGATCGGGCACGCCGCCGAGGTCACGGTCGTTTGTCGTGGTTATGTCGTTGGGTATGATTTTGACATCCGTACCTGTAGCCTGGTTTATGATAATCCGCCCTGCTGCGTCCGAGCTTGTCAGCGGACGGAACGAGGAGTAGCCGCCGAGGTAGGTGTCGAAGCCGAGGGTTGCGCGTCGGCCGTTGGTAGGGTTGGCAAAGTTCTTTGCGCCGGCTTCTCCTGTTGTTTCGATTGTCAAAGAATTACCTGACGTGTTGCCCGCCGCGAACGAGCTGTTTCCGAGGTCGCTTGGGGCTTCGCCTTCGTTGTTCACCACCGTGACGTGCTGCAAAATTAAGTTGTTTGCAGCAATTATTTTGTTACTTTCAAGAGTATTTGTATTGTTATTTACCACGCAGTTTCGCATTGTCAGCGATGCGGCACCGGGCGCATAGATGGCGGCACCGTCGGCTGCGGTGTTGTTCTCGAAGATGCAGTTGATCAGCGTCACTGAGGCACCGTCGTGCACGAGCATACCTCCACCACTGTGCAGGGCCGCGCTGCCGGCAGCGTAGCCGTTGATTACGTGGAAGCCGTCAAGCTCTACCTGCGCACCGGTCTCAACGGCAACCACGTGGTAAAGGCCGTCTTCGAGTCTGTCGCCGTCAGGGTTGCCGTTTAGCTGCGAGCGATGGTTGAGCGGGTCGCGGCGCACGTCGTCGCTGCTGCCGTTGTTACGGTAATATCCGCCTACTATTTTCAGCTGCTTGTCGTTCTTCATGGCAAGAATGTCAAGCGTGGCCGTCTTCGGGTCTTCGTTCACGAAGGCGTAGCGCGGCCAAAGGTCGCCCTCAAGCACGCGGATTTCAAACTGCGTATCGTCAGAAATTGTATGTGATGAGCTGCCGGCAACATCTACTTGTACGCCTATCTGCAACCCTGCGAAATAGCTGATGGCGTCATTGAGCGAACGGTATGCCGTTGCCCACGACGAACCGTAATGGTCGGGCTCGGTGCAGTCGGCATCGATATACACAACGAGCGTGTTGCCGTTCTCCAACGCCGGAACGATATTAGCCTTATCAACATGGAACGCGCCCACGGCGGGCTTCTGTGCAAATAGTCCGCCGGCAATGTCTATTTCCGGGGCAAGCAGCACCTCGCTCGGCAACTGGCCGAGCGACAGGCCTCGCGCCCA
>CALUGX010000122.1 GCA_944320285.1 uncultured Prevotella sp. | reverse complement strand
TAGGCTCTTCTGCATTCGAAGGTTGCAGCAGCCTCACGTCGATAACGATTCCTGACGGTGTGACAACAATAGGAGAGCGTACGTTCCGGGACTGTAGCAGCCTTAAAGAATTAACAATCGGAGAAGGTGTGACGAGCATAGGAGGTAGTGCGTTCTCAGGTTGTTCAAACCTTCGTTCAATAGAAATAGGCGAAAACGTTAAACTTATAGAAAGTGGGGCTTTTGCTAATACTTTTTGTGAATATGTTAAATGTTTGGCCGTAATTCCACCAGTTTTAGCAGCAGATGCATTTGGTGACAATTACGACGTTAGCAAATTATATATTATGGAAGTACCGGTAAACTCAACCGTGGCCTACGCAACAGCTGATAATTGGAAGAAGTGTAATACGATTTATTCTGTAAAAGACGGAGTAAAATATTATCCGATAATTGCGCTTAAAGACGGAAAAGAAATGTTAACGGTAACAGATGGGAAGGGTGTTGTCACCGAATTGCCTGAAGGCGCAACAGCTTATGTTAAAAAGAACGCTAATGCCAATTTAAGTGGATCACGCGTTGTATTCCATGCTGAAGACGTAACTGACATCCTGCAAAATCGGGAATATGAAATAACCATAAATCAGACTCATACAGATAATACGTTCTATTTCTATTCGTTTGAACAGAAGAATACATTTGACGTGGCTTTAGAAAACGGAGGAGAATTGATCGACAAAATAACGATAGAAAACTTACCGGAAGTTTACAGACTGAAAATAAGGGGGAAAGTTAACGGTACAGATATTCTGACAATAAGGAAAATGACAAGCCTGCAATTTCTTGATCTGAAAGAAGCAGAAATAATCGATGGTGGCGAGTCTTATTATGAGACCTATACAACTTCCGCAAACCAAATCGGTGCATATTTCTTCAGCGGCAACTCTAATTTAAAAGAAGTGTTCTTGCCGAATAGCATAACTACAATAGGAGATAATGCGTTTCCAAGCAACGTTACTTCAATATGTTTACCGCCTACGGTTGCGAACATCGGCCGTGATGCTTTGTCTTATATAGACAGATTGTTCATTACGGACTTGTCGGCGTACTGTAAATGCAATTTTAAGGATGGGATACATGGACATTTGTTGTTCTTAAACGGGAAAATGGTGACAGATATCGTTATACCTGACGATGTTACAACCATACCAGATTATGCCTTTTATAACTGCCGCAAGATCTCGTCTGTAACTTTACACGACAAAGTAACACATATAGGGATATACGCCTTCTACAAAATCTCTGACAATGGTTATGGACAGTTTGAATCATATGACCGATATTACGGAATAATAAAAGAGGTTAATTCAATGAATACGACGCCTCCTGAAATTGAAGAAAACACTTTCAGTAACAAGATTTATGAAAACGCCACATTGTATGTTCCGACCGGCTGTCGCAACATATATTGGCTGCATCCAGGTTGGGAAAAGTTTATCAATATAAAGGAAAAAGATTTCTCTACGGGGATAGAAAATCCGGCTAATCAGGGCAATGAACAAACGTTTGAACTTGCAGACGGACAGATACGCTTCAACAAAGACGGCGAGGCTGTTTATATTTATGGAGCGGATGGCGCGCTTGTTTACAAGGGCGTATCGAAACGAGGACAAACCGTAGATATTCCGTCGGGCGGTATATATGTTGTCAAAGTTGGCGACACGTCTGTAAAAGTGAACTTATAGCCGGGTGCGCTGATCATGGTATAACAGAAAACGATGTACATAAAAGTACCAGAGCTA
Source organism: uncultured Prevotella sp. (assembly GCA_944320285.1). Taxonomy (GTDB): domain Bacteria; phylum Bacteroidota; class Bacteroidia; order Bacteroidales; family Bacteroidaceae; genus Prevotella. The sequence continues at coordinate 11,709 of CALUGX010000122.1, read as the reverse complement.
ATTAACGTGAGTTAGGGACAAAGAAAGAGCAACGCAACTGTTATACGTCGCTTGCGGAGACGCAAAATTTTGCGTCTCTACAACAAATGCAAGGTTTGCAAGAAGTGAAATCAAACCATGTAGAAACACAAAATATTGCGTCTCCGCAAGCGACAAAACATTTTCCTTGAGCTTTCATTTTGTGGATAATTGGTAATTTTACGTTCTCCACACAAGAAACAACTGCCAATTTAATCGCACATAATTTTTACCGAACTGCGTAATCAAAAAAATGCGGCGTGGAACAACATCCACGCCGCATTTTCTTTGCTTTACGGTTTAAGTTTATTCAGTCTCTACGGTTTCTTTCTCGCTGTAATCTATCACGTTCTTGCGGTTGGCCTGCATACGGTCGTAGTCTTCACGTGAGCCGACGACAATCTTGTCGAACTCGCGGAGACCCGTACCGGCGGGAATGAGGTGGCCGCAGATGACGTTCTCCTTCATTCCCTCAAGATAGTCAACCTTGCCGCGGATGGCTGCCTCGTTGAGCACCTTGGTGGTCTCCTGGAACGAAGCGGCAGACATGAAGCTCTTAGTCTGGAGGGCGGCGCGGGTGATACCCTGGAGTATCTGGGTTGAAGTGGCGGGCACGGCGTCGCGCACCTGCACCGTCTTCAAGTCGCGGCGCTTCAGCATGGAGTTCTCGTCACGCAGCTTACGGGCCGTAACAATCTGGCCTTTCTGCAAGTTCTCGCTGTCGCCGGCATCGGTGACAACCTTCTTGCCCCAGATGCGGTCGTTCTCCTCGGCGAAGTCGAGCTTGTCAACAATCTCCTGCTCAAGGAACGTAGTGTCTCCGGGGTCGTTGATTTGCACCTTGCGCATCATCTGGCGCACGATAATCTCGAAGTGCTTATCGTTAATCTTAACGCCTTGCAGACGGTAAACGTCCTGCACCTCGTTGACGATATATTCCTGAACGGCGGTAGGACCCTTGATGGCCAGAATGTCGTTCGGGGTTATTACGCCGTCAGACAGCGGCGTGCCGGCACGAACGGCGTCGTGCTCCTGCACGAGGATCTGCTTAGACAGTGAAACGAGATACTTGCGCTGCTCACCGGTCTTCGAGGTAACGATGATTTCACGATTACCACGCTTAACCTTACCCATTGTGACCTCACCGTCGATTTCGCTGACAACGGCAGGATTGGACGGGTTGCGAGCCTCGAACAGCTCGGTGACACGTGGAAGACCTCCGGTGATATCGCCCGCTTTACCAACGGTACGCGGTATCTTTACGAGCGTAGCACCGGTCTTTACAACCTGACCGTCCTCTACGACTACGTGACCGCCCACAGGGAAGTTGTAAGTACCGATGACGTCGCCGTTTTCGTCAAGGATGTCACAGGTAGGCACCTTGCTCTTGTCTTTCGACTCGGTGATAATCTTCTCGGTAAGTCCTGTGGTATCGTCGGTTTCAGAATGGAATGTCACGCCGTCGATAACGTCGCGGAATTTCAGCTTACCTGCGTATTCTGTTACGATGACTGCATTGAACGGGTCCCAACGGGCGATAACCTCGCCCTTCTTGACAACCGAACCGCCCTTGAAGTAGAGCGAACTACCGTAAGGCACGTTGAGCGTAGAGAGCACGATGTTGGTGTTCGGGTCAACGAAACGGATTTCAGCCAGACGGCTGACAACCATCTCGCAAACTACGGGGCCGTTGTCGCTTTCTTCCTCGAACGGCACAGTACGAAGCTCGTCGAACTCGATGCGGCTGTCGTTCTTTGCCACGATTGAAGCGTTGGCGGCGGCGTTGGCAGCCACACCACCGGCGTGGAAAGTACGGAGCGTAAGCTGCGTACCCGGTTCACCGATGGCCTGCGCCGCAATGACACCTACTGCCTCGCCCTTCTGCACCATACGGCTGGTCGCGAGGTTGCGTCCGTAACACTTCATGCAGACGCCCTTCTTGCTTTCGCAGGTGAGCACCGAACGTATCTCGACGCTCTCGATGGGGCTGTCCTCGATGATTTGGGCTATAGGCTCTGTTATCTCCTCGCCGGCTGCAACGATAAGTTCGCCTGTGGTAGGATGGATTATGTCGTGAACCGACACACGGCCGAGGATACGCTCATAGAGCGAAGATATTATCTCGTCGCCGTTCTTCAACGCCGTGCAAACAAGGCCGCGCAGCGTGCCGCAATCCTCCTCGGTGATGATGACGTCATGCGACACATCGACAAGACGGCGGGTCAGGTAACCGGCATCGGCCGTCTTCATCGCGGTGTCGGCAAGACCCTTACGGGCACCGTGGGTCGAGATGAAGTACTCAAGCACGCTCATGCCTTCCTTGAAGTTTGAAAGAATTGGGTTCTCGATAATCTGCGCGCCCTCGGCTCCAGCCTTCTGCGGCTTGGCCATAAGTCCACGCATACCGGCAAGCTGGCGTATCTGGTCTTTAGAACCACGGGCACCGGAGTCGAGCATCATGTAGACGGCGTTGAAGCCTTGGTCGGCCTCTGTCATTTCTTTCATGAGGACATCGCCAAGCTCGTTGTTGACGTGGGTCCATGCGTCGATAACCTGATTGTAACGCTCCGTATCCGTGATGAAACCCATATTGTAGTTGTCGGTAATCTGACGGATTTCTTCATTACCACGCTCTACGAGCTCCGCCTTCTCTTTCGGAATGATGATGTCGTCGAGGTTGAACGAAAGTCCGGCAACGTAAGCCATACGATAACCGAGGTTCTTTATTCCGTCGAGGAACTCGCAAGCGCGGGCAAAGCCCACGGCCTTGATTACGTCAGCAATGATGTCGCGCAAGCTCTTTTTCGAGATAATCTTGTTGACAAAACCAATCTCGTCCGGGACTATACCATTCACGATTACGCGGCCGACCGAAGTCTCAACCATGTGGTTGTAGAAATTGCCGGAAGCGTCAACGTCCTTAACTACGACCTTTACCTGGGCATGAAGGTCGCACTTACCCTCATTGTGGGCAATAATAGCCTCCTCCGGACCATAGAACGTAAGGCCTTCACCCTTGGCTCCCGGACGTATCTTGGTGATATAATAAAGTCCGAGTACCATATCCTGTGACGGCACCGTGATAGGTGCGCCGTTGGCAGGGTTAAGGATATTGTGGCTCTGGAGCATCAGGATTTGCGCCTCAAGCACGGCCTCGTTGCTCAACGGAAGGTGAACGGCCATCTGGTCGCCGTCGAAGTCGGCGTTGAACGCAGTACAAGCCAACGGGTGAAGCTGTATGGCCTTACCTTCAATGAGCTTGGGCTGGAAAGCCTGGATTCCGAGACGGTGAAGCGTCGGCGCACGGTTAAGAAGGACAGGATGTCCCTTCATCACATTCTCAAGAATGTCCCAGATGACGGGTTCGCGACGGTCTACTATCTTCTTAGCGCTCTTTACGGTCTTGACGATACCGCGCTCGATGAGCTTGCGGATGATAAAGGGCTTGTAAAGCTCGGCAGCCATCAGCTTAGGCAGACCGCACTCGCCCATCTTCAGCTCAGGACCTACGACGATAACGGAACGTGCCGAATAATCTACACGCTTACCGAGAAGGTTCTGGCGGAAGCGTCCCTGCTTTCCTTTTAACGAGTCAGAAAGTGACTTCAACGGGCGGTTTGACTCACTCTTTACCGCACTGCTCTTGCGTGAATTGTCAAAAAGGCTGTCAACCGCCTCTTGCAACATACGCTTCTCATTGCGCAGGATGACTTCGGGAGCCTTAATTTCCATAAGCCTCTTGAGGCGGTTGTTACGTATGATGACACGACGATAAAGGTCGTTGAGGTCTGACGTGGCAAAGCGGCCACCATCCAGCGGCACGAGCGGACGAAGTTCAGGAGGCGTAACAGGGATGATTTTCATTATCATCCACTCCGGTTTGTTTATGTTACGACTCGCACGGAATGCCTCTACCACCTGAAGGCGCTTCAACGCCTCGGTCTTACGCTGCTGGGAAGAATCGCTGTTGGCACGGTCGCGAAGCTCGTATGAAAGTGCATCGAGATCAAGCCCAGTGAGCAAATCATATACGGCCTCTGCGCCCATCTTTGCGATGAACTTGTTGGGATCGCTGTCGTCAAGATATTCATTGCCGTCGGGAAGATTATCCATGATGTCGATGTATTCGTCTTCTGTGAGCAAATCCATCTTATGCGAACCGTTCACCTCTACGTCCTCGGCATCTTTTCTGCCGGCCATCACACCCGGCTGTATCACGATGTATTTCTCGTAATAAATCACGGCGTCGAGCTTCTTGGTAGGAAGTCCGAGAAGATAACCTATCTTGTTAGGCAATGAACGGAAATACCAGATATGAGCCACAGGCACTACAAGTTCGATATGTCCTGTACGCTCACGACGCACTTTCTTCTCTGTAACTTCTACACCGCAACGGTCGCAGACTATACCTTTATATCTAATACGCTTGTACTTACCACAAGCGCATTCGTAATCCTTGGTAGGACCGAATATGCGTTCGCAGAAAAGGCCGTCGCGTTCAGGCTTATATGTACGGTAATTTATGGTTTCAGGCTTCGTTACCTCACCGTATGAACTTTCGAGGATTTCCTCAGGTGACGCAAGGCTGATGGTAATCTTCGTAAAATTACTCTTTATCTTTGAATCTTTCTTGAAAGCCATATTTATTATTTATATAATGTTATGTAAAGAGTTCCTGTCTGTTAGTCAAGAGTAATGCTCAAGCCAAGGCCACGAAGTTCGTGCAGCAAGACGTTAAGCGACTCCGGAATACCTGGTGTGGGCATGGGTTCGCCCTTGACTATCGCCTCGTAAGCCTTTGAACGACCTACAACATCGTCTGACTTGATCGTAAGAATCTCTTGAAGCACATGGCTGGCGCCAAAGGCCTCCAATGCCCATACCTCCATCTCTCCGAAACGCTGGCCACCAAACTGAGCCTTACCGCCAAGAGGCTGCTGTGTGATAAGAGAATACGGGCCTATGCTGCGGGCGTGCATCTTGTCTTCTACCATGTGGCCGAGCTTAAGGAAGTAAGTTATTCCTACCGTCGCCGGCTGGTCAAACTGTTCTCCTGTCTCGCCGTCGTAAAGATGGGTTGAGCACAAGCGTGGCAGCCCGGCCTTGTCCGTCCACTCTTGAAGATCGTCGAGTTTGGCTCCGTCAAAGATCGGAGTTGCAAACTTCACTCCGAGACGCTTGCCGGCAGCACCAAGGATGGCCTCGAATATCTGTCCGAGATTCATACGTGAAGGTACACCTAGTGGGTTGAGCACCAAGTCCACAGGACGTCCGTCTTCAAGGAACGGCATATCCTCCTGACGCACAATCTTAGACACAATACCCTTATTACCGTGACGGCCGGCAAGTTTATCGCCAACGCCAATCTTACGTTTCTTGGCTACATAAACTTTAGCCATTTGTAGTATTCCTGAAGGCAGCTCATCGCCGATGGTAATGGCGAACTTGCGACGTTTCATCTCCGCATCAAGAAGTTTATACTTCTTTATGAAGTTCATTATCAACTTCTGGATAAGCTCATTAACGTGGTCGTCCTCCGTCCAGTTGTTTGACTGGATACCGTCATATTCGAGATTTTTCAGCTGGGCGATAGAGAATTTGCTACCCTTTGTTATGATTTCCGCACCGGTGTAGTCCTTTATGCCCATTGAGCTTTTGCCCTCGGTGAGAGTGAGTAATTTATCGACAAGAATATCTTTCAAATCGTCGATCTTAGCTGCATATTCTTCATCTATCTTGGCCAGTACGACCTTATCCTGCTGCTTTGAGGCACGGGTCTTTACTGCGCGCGAGAACAGCTTTTTATCTATAACGACACCTGTAAGCGAAGGATTGGCTTTCAAAGACGAATCCTTAACATCGCCTGCCTTGTCACCAAAAATGGCACGGAGCAACTTCTCCTCAGGTGACGGGTCGCTCTCGCCCTTCGGCGAGATTTTACCTATAAGAATGTCGCCCGGCTCAACACGTGCACCGACGCGGATGATACCATTGTCGTCAAGATCCTTAGTTGCTTCTTCACTAACATTCGGGATGTCGCTCGTAAACTCTTCCATACCGCGTTTGGTCTCACGAACATCAAGCGAATATTCATCTACGTGGACAGAAGTAAGGATGTCTTCACGCACAACACGCTCGTTGAGCACAATAGCGTCCTCATAGTTGTAGCCCTTCCACGGCATATAAGCAACAAGGAGGTTGCGCCCGAGAGCCAACTCGCCGTTTTCCGTAGCGTAACCTTCGGTAAGAATGTCGCCTTTCTTCACCCTCTGTCCCTTATTGCAGATTGGACGAAGGTCGATTGTCATATTCTGATTGGTACGGCGAAATTTCGGAATTCGATATTCTTTTAGCGCTGGCTCGAAACTTACAAATTCCTCTTCTTCCGTGCGGTCGTAAAGTATTCGTATGGTGGTTGCGTCAACATATTCAATCACACCGTCGCCCTCGGCAGTAATCATCGTGCGTGAGTCAACACATACCTGGCGCTCTATACCAGTACCCACGATAGGAGCTTCATTATGAAGAAGCGGCACGGCCTGGCGCATCATGTTACTACCCATCAACGCACGGTGGGCGTCGTCGTGTTCCAAGAACGGGATAAGACCTGCGGCTATTGAAGCTATCTGCTGCGGCGACACGTCCATGAGATCGACCTCTGACGGCGGCACCACAGGGAAGTCTGCGTCTTGGCGACATTTAACTACGTCACGGATAAACGTTCCGTCGTCATTCAGCGGAGCATTGCCCTGCCCAATAATATGGTCTTCCTCCTCCTCTGCAGTCAAATAAACTATATGTTCGTTATCTAAGTCTACCACGCCGTCCTTAACCTTACGGTAAGGTGTCTCGATAAAGCCGAGGTCATTAATCTTTGCATAAACGCAAAGCGAAGATATAAGACCGATGTTAGGACCTTCAGGACTTTCAATCGGGCAAAGGCGTCCGTAGTGGGTGTAGTGTACGTCGCGCACCTCGAAACCGGCACGTTCACGCGACAGTCCACCAGGGCCTAAGGCAGACAGACGACGCTTGTGAGTAACCTCGGCAAGCGGGTTTGTCTGGTCCATGAACTGCGACAACGGGTTCGTTCCAAAGAACGAGTTTATGACACTTGAAATCGTCTTGGCATTGATAAGGTCGGTCGGCGTGAACACCTCATTGTCACGCACATTCATACGCTCACGTATGGTGCGGCTCATACGGGCCAAGCCAATGGAAAATTGATTGCTCAACTGTTCGCCGACTGTACGCACGCGACGGTTGCTCAAGTGGTCTATGTCATCCACGGTGGCGTTAGAGTTAACCAACTGGATGAGATATTTTATAATTTCTATTATGTCTTCCTTAGTCAGAATGCGGACATCCATATCCGTCTCCAAACCAAGTTTTTTGTTGATACGGTAACGGCCAACCGTCCCAAGGTCGTACCTCTTGTCAGAGAAGAACAAGTTTTGTATCACCTCGCGGGCACTTGCGTCATCGGCAGGATCTGCATTGCGCAGCTGACGGTATATATAAAGTACGGCTTCCTTTTCCGAGTTACTCGGATCCTTCTGCAATGTATTGAATATAATTGAATACTTGCTTGCAGACTCGGCGTCTTTATGAACCAAAATTGTTGTAGTGCCGCTATCGATTATGTCGTCGATGTTGTCTTTTGTTATTTCCGTCTCACGCTCCATGATCACCTCGTTGCGCTCAATAGAAACAACCTCGCCCGTATCCTCATCGACAAAATCCTCATTCCAGCTCTTCAGCACCCTCGCGGCAAGTCTGCGGCCCAAAATGGCCTTCATGTTCTTCTTGTTAACCTTTACTTCTTCGGCAAGGTCGAAAATCTGAAGGATGTCTTTATCCGTTTCAAAACCTATAGCCCTAAGCAAGGTCGTCACCGGCAACTTCTTCTTTCGGTCGATATAGGCATACATCACATTGTTGATGTCTGTTGCAAACTCTATCCACGAGCCCTTGAACGGAATGATACGGGCAGAATACAGCACTGTGCCGTTTGCGTGAACACCTTGGCCGAAGAACACACCCGGCGACCTGTGCAGCTGTGATACGACAACACGCTCGGCACCGTTGATGATAAACGTGCCGTTATCTGTCATGTAAGGGATCGTGCCGAGGAACACATCCTGGATAAACGTGCCGAAATCTTCGTGATCCGGATCAGTACAGTAAAGTTTCATCTTGGCCTTCAGAGGTACACTATACGTCAACCCGCGCTCAAGACATTCGTCTATGGTATAACGCGGCGGATCGATATAATAATCCAAAAACTCAAGAACGAAATTATTTCTCGTGTCGGTGATAGGGAAATTCTCAGCGAATACCTTATACAAGCCGTCATTCTTGCGTTCCTCAGGCGGAGTGTCCAACTGCAAGAAATCCCTGAAAGACTTTAACTGCACGTCAAGGAAATCCGGATACGGCATGGGATTCTTAACGCTGGCAAAGTTTACTCTGTTATCAACAATTTTTGAAGCCATTACAGATTAATGTTACCGTTATAAATGTCACCCTGGAAAAATGTGGCCGACATTAATAGCAACACGTCAGGCCACTTGCATAATGATGCAACGGGTGGAGGCTGCACCACAAAAGACACAAAAAGGTTAAGACTCTCCTACTGGGAGAATCTTAACCCAAATATTCATTAAGACATTATTATTTCAGCTCAACCTTAGCACCGGCCTCTTCGATAGCCTTCTTAAGGTTCTCTGCCTCGTCTTTTGACAGACCTTCCTTCAGTGTTGAAGGAGCACCGTCTACGAGATCCTTAGCTTCTTTCAAACCAAGGCCGCAAGCCTCTTTAACAGCCTTTACTACCTGCAGTTTAGCACCGCCAACCTCAGCGAGGACAACATCGAAAGATGTCTTCTCCTCAGCCTCAGCAGCTGCACCACCGGCAGCAGGACCAGCAGCAACAGCAACAGCTGCAGCAGCAGGCTCAATTCCATACTCGTCCTTCAGGACTGTTGCCAACTCGTTAACTTCCTTAACTGTCAAATTTACCAATTCTTCAGCGATAGCTTTAATATCTGCCATTTTATTCTAAATTTTAATGTTTTTTAATGTTAATGTTTGATGGTTATTGTTATTCAGGACGCTCGCCCAATGTTTTGAGCACACCATGAATGGTATTTGCGCCTGACTGAAGAGCAGAAACGACATTCTTCGCAGGAGACTGGAGCAAGGCAACAATGTCCGCGATAAGTTCATTCTTACTCTTGAGAGCCGCAAGTTCTTCCAGCTTGTCAGCACCTACATATACGCATTCTTCAGCGTAAGCACCCTTCAAAGCGGGAATACCCTCTTTCACATAGTTTTTCAGCAACTTAGCAGGCACATTGGCCGTATTGCAGAAAAGTACTGCTGTGCTGCCCTTGAGGCAACCATACAAAGGTTCAAAATCTACGTCTGAAGCCTCGAAAGCCTTATGGAGTAAAGTGTTCTTAACCACTACCATTTTGATGTCGCTCTTGAAACAATCACGACGGAGCTTGCTTGTTGCTCCCGAATTGAGACCTGTAACATCAACAAGGTAGAAGTGAGAATACTCCTTTAGCTTCTCTCCGAGTTCGACAACTATAGTATCTTTAACTTCTTTCTTCATCTTACAAAACTTTTAGAGTTATTCAACTGATTTAGGATCAATCTTGACACCCTTACTCATAGTGCTCGACATAAAGATACTCTTGACGTATGTACCTTTTGCAGTAGAAGGTTTCAACTTGATTACCGTAGAGATAAATTCCTTAGCGTTCTGGTATATCTGCTCCGGAGTGAAAGACACCTTGCCGATAGAAGCATGGATGATACCGGTCTTGTCAACCTTGAAATCTATCTTACCCTGCTTAACTTCCTTGACAGCTTTTGCGACATCCATAGTCACAGTGCCACTCTTGGGGTTAGGCATCAAGCCGCGCGGACCAAGGATACGGCCCAAAGGACCTATTTTACCCATACATGACGGCATGGTGATTATGACGTCAACGTCTGTCCAGCCGCCCTTTATCTTCTCGACATATTCGTCAAGACCAACATAGTCAGCACCTGCCTCCTTTGCAGCAGCTTCAGCATCAGGCGTACAAAGGCAAAGCACACGCGTAACCTTACCGGTTCCATTAGGCAGCGAAACAACGCCACGAACCATCTGGTTTGCCTTACGCGGGTCAACACCCAAACGCATATCGATGTCTACAGAAGCGTCGAACTTAGTCGTGGTAATCTCCTTGACAAGTTCAGAGGCTTCCTTCAAAGAGTATGCTTTCCCTGCTTCAACCTTATCAGCTACTGATTTTTGATTTTTTGTCAGTTTACTCATTTTCTTGAAGTTATAAATTATTTACCAGGGAAGTCCCCTTTTACAGTGATGCCCATACTTCTTGCAGTACCAGCAACGAGCTTCATAGCAGATTCAACGGTAAAGCAGTTAAGATCCGCCATCTTATCCTCGGCAATGGCACGTACCTGCTCCCATGTTACAGAAGCTACTTTCTTGCGGTTAGGCTCAGCCGAGCCGCTTTTAATCTTGGCTGCCTCCATAAGCTGAACAGCTGCAGGAGGGGTCTTGATTTCGAAGCTGTATGACTTGTCAGCATAGTAAGTGATAACAACAGGAAGTATCTTGCCTGCCTTATCCTGGGTCCTGGCGTTGAATTCCTTGCAGAATCCCATAATGTTGATACCCTTTGAACCAAGAGCAGGTCCTACGGGAGGAGAAGGATTCGCAGCGCCACCTTTAATCTGTAATTTGATTAATCCAGCAACTTCTTTAGCCATTTCTTTTGTTAATTAAAAAATTGATGTATATAAAAGAACACCCGCATCCGTAACAATGCGTCATTCTTTTGCGACTTGCATAAAACCGAGTTCCAGAGGCGTCTTGCGCCCGAAAATCTTAACCATGACCTTAAGTTTGTGCTTATCGGTGTTAACTTCTTCGATAACACCGCTGAAGCCGGTGAACGGACCATCCGTAACCTTGACCGTCTCGTCTACACTGAAAGGTATGTTGACCTCCTCTGCCAGTTCTGACTCTTCGGCCGTTCCAAGTATGCGGTTGACATCAGACTGCTTCACGGGAGTCGGGTTATCCAACCCTCCGAGAAAGCCCAAGACATTAGGCATAAAGCGCAATGTATGTGCGACGTCGCCTTTCAGCTCGGCCTCGACGAGCACGTAGCCAGGAAGAGCAATCTTTTCCTTAACGACACGCTTGCCGTTGCGCAATACTGCAAACTTCTCCATAGGTATGAGCACCTGGGAGACATAAGCAGAAAGCATCGCATTGTGCTTCAATTCAGCCTCGATATATTCTTTTACCTTGGCCTCCTTGCCGCTTACAGCGCGCAATACATACCATTTCTTACCTGATTCAGCCATTTTTATTCTACAAAGGATTAATTAGGATAAACCGTACTCATAACAAACCGGAACACGGAATCCATAAAGAACACCACAATCGCAATGATCAAGGAAGCAGATAATACAACCATTGCGCTGTGCGTAAGTTCTGCCCGTGTCGGCCATGACGTCTTATGCACAAGTTCGTCGTAGCAAGCCTTGCAATAATTTGTTATACTCTTAAACATATTATCTTCTCTTAGCACGGGAAGAGAGGCTCGAACTCCCGACACCTGGTTTTGGAGACCAGTGCTCTGCCAACTGAGCTATTCCCGT
>CALUGX010000121.1 GCA_944320285.1 uncultured Prevotella sp. | reverse complement strand
TCGTCGCGGTAAGACTTGACCGTGGGCACGGTTGACAGGTACTGGCGGATGAGCTGCCGCAGTATGCCGGAGCCCGTTCCGTGGAGTATGCGCACGCGGCTCATGCCCACGAGGACGGCGTCGTCGATGAAGTAAGTCACCGCCGTGATGGCCTCGTCGCCGCGCATACCGCGCACATCGAGGTCTTGCTTGAAGTTCAGTTTGCGCTTGTCGATGGCTTCGCGGGTGTCGCGCCCCACGGCGACGTAGGCCTTCGGCACTTCGCGCTTCGGCATATCGGCGTGCTCAAGGCGCTCGGTGCGCATCTTCGTGCGCATATCCCCGAAGATTACCGTTGCCATTTTGCCATTGATGCTTTCTATCCGGCCAACTGTGGTGAGGCCTTTTATTCGCACGGTGTCGCCCTCTTTCAACGCAGGGGAAAGTGCCGAGGGTGACGAACCGGTCTGTCCGGCCGATTTCTCATTGTTCGTTTTTAATTTTTCGTTTTCCTTGTCCCGTTTCCGTTTCTCGCGTCTTGCCTTGCGTTCCTGTATCTGGCGCATCTTGCGGGCTATCATTTCGTCGCTTTCGGCGGTGTCAATGTCCTTCACGCCGGTCTTAAAGGCCTCAAGCTTCTCACGTATCTTTTTCGTTTCTGCCTTCTCAGCCTGGCTCTCGCGGATGTCCTTGATGGTCTTTTCTATCATGCGGTTACTGTCGCGCAGCAGTTCCTCGGCCTGTTCTCTGGCCTTCCGCAGGATGTCTTTCCTGCTCTGTTCAAGTTCCTTTATCTCGTTCTCGTATCGTGCGATGGTCTGCTCCAGGCTTTTTTCCCGCAGGTGTATGTTCTGCCGCTTGTTCTCCCAGTAGCGTTTGTCGCGCACGATGTCTTGCAGGTATTTGTCGCTCTGCATATAGTCGCTGCCAACTATTTCGCCGGCGTCGCGGATTACCTCGTCGGGCAGTCCGATTTTGCGCGCTATCTCTATGGCGAACGAACTGCCGGGATTGCCTATTGAGAGCTGGAACAGTGGAATCATCTGCTGTCTGTCATAGAGCATCGCCCCGTTGACTACCCCGTCGTGCGTGTCGGCAAAGTGCTTCAGGTTCTGGTAGTGGGTGGTGATTATACCGTAAGCCTTCTTTGCACAAAACTGTTTCAGCACAGCCTCGGCTATGGCTCCGCCGATTTGCGGCTCGGTGCCCGTGCCGAACTCGTCGATGAGCAGCAGTGTCCCCCCGTCGGCATGGCGCATCATGTGTTTCATGTTCGTCAGGTGGCTTGAGTATGTGCTGAGGTCGTTCTCTATGCTCTGCTCGTCGCCTATGTCGATGAAGATATTTTTGAATACGCCCGTGCGCGAGCGTTCGCCCATTGGCACAGACAGTCCGCATTGCAACATATATTGTAGCAGGCCGGCCGTCTTCAGGCATACCGACTTGCCGCCGGCGTTAGGCCCTGAGATGATAAGGATGCGTTTTTCGCGCGTCAGCATGATGTCGAGCGGCACAACGCTCTTGCCCTGCTTCTCAAGCGAAAGTTGCAGTATGGGGTGCGATGCGCGTATCCAGTCGATGTGCGGGTATGGTTTCACGTCAGGCTCGATGCCCTTTATGCGTTGTGCCAGCTGCGCTTTGGCGTGTATAAGGTCTATTGTTGCCAGGAAATCGTAAGACTCTAATATGGGCTTTACGTGCGGGCGCACCGCCTTGGCGAACTCCGTCAGTATGCGTATGATTTCTCTCCGTTCGTCGGCTTCAAGTTCCCTTATCCTGTTGTTGGCCTCCACCACCTCGGCCGGCTCAATGAATACCGTCTTGCCTGACGCCGATTCGTCGTGTACGATGCCCCGTATGCGCCGCTTCAGGCTTTGCGTCACGGGGATTACCAGTCGGCCGTCGCGTATGGCCGGTGTCACGTCTTTGTCTACCAGGCCCTCGCTCTGGGCATTCCGCAGTATGCCGTACAGCGTGCGCGAGATGCCTCCCTCGGTGCGCGCCAGTTCACGGCGGATGTTGGCCAGTTCATGAGATGCACTGTCTTTTATTTTCCCGAACTTGTCGAGTATGCGGTCGATGGCCTGCACAAGCTGCGGAAACGTCTGTACGCCCTCGGTCAGCCGGTGCAGGGCAGGGTAGGGGTGGCTCTCCTCGTTGCCGGTTTGGTTGAGATAATCTACTATGGCGCAGATGGTGCCGAGCGAGCGCCGCAGGTCGAACAGCTCGCTTTCGTCCATGTGGGTGCCATCGAGACGGAGGCGGCTTACCGACTGGCGCACGTCGAAGAAGTATTGCATGGGGAAGTCGTCGGCTTCTTCCTGTAAGCGGCGGAACTCGCGCACCTGTGCCAGCCATTCGTTGATGACTCCGGCATCTGCCGACGCCGACACCTTGTCAACCAATTCCTTGCCCAACGTACTAAGGCATCGTTCGCGTAACAGTGCGCGTATGTCGTTAAAGCCGATTTTGCTTTCAAATGTCTTCGGATAAATCATGCTGCAAAATTACTCATTTTGCGCGTCATGGCAAAGCATATAGGCATCCAAATGCGTCATGCTTCACAGGCCTATTGCTGTCGGCATGTCTTTTCCTGAAATAGGTTGACAGTTTTTGTTTAAATAAACTACATTAGTTTACACACTCCGGATAGAGGTACT
>CALUGX010000120.1 GCA_944320285.1 uncultured Prevotella sp. | reverse complement strand
TTGCTGCGATTTTGTCAGGAGGCCCCGCGGGGCCTCCTGACAAAGACCGGGAATGTAAAGTAAAGTGGCACGTTTCCCGATGCGATGTCAACTATTCCAGTACCTCTATCCGGAGTGTGTAAACTAATGTAGTTTATTTAAACAAAAACTGTCAACCTATTTCAGGAAAAGACAAAAGGGCATCTTTTACCTTCCGAAAGGACGTCTTTTGCACGCAGAAGGGCCGCTTTTTGCAATGCAATTCATGGCCTTTTGCAAAACCGCTACTTATCAACAGGTTACACAGCTATGTGCAGACATGACATAAACTGTCGTCTTCACCATGCAAAAGTATAACAAAAACGCGGTTTATGAATAACGTAAAACGCCCAAAAGCGTTTTACCCCCCCCCGAAAAATTAACATAAATCAACACTTTACAAGACATTATGCCCACAAAAACGGCAAAGCGGCAAATGCAGAAACGTAAATCCGCATTTGCCGCTTGATGTCTCCTATAGGTAAATATGCGTCAGAACGCCTTGTGATACAAGGCCTCGATGTCCTCAACTGACGTCGGACGGGGGTTGCCGCCGGTACAAACGTCGTTGAAAGCGTCGATGGCAAGCTGGTGCAAGTCTTCCTCGCGCACGCCTATTTCATGCAGTTTCTGCGGTATGCCGATGCTCAACGACAGCTTGCGCACGGCCTCTACTGCGGCCTTTACGCCCTCGGCTTCAGTCATGCCCGTGGTGTCTACACCCATCGCCTCGGCTATCTTGATGTACTTCGGAGCGGCCGGTGACTCGGCATTATACTCCATGACGTAAGGCAACAGCAAGGCGTTGGCCACGCCGTGGGGCGTGTCGTAATGTGCGCCCAAGGGGTGGGCCATCGAGTGAACGATGCCAAGACCGACGTTGCTGAAGCCCATACCTGCGATATACTGCGCCTGCGACATGGCTTCGCGGGCTGCAAGGTCTGCGCCGTTGTCTACGGCTGCCTTCAGGTTTTGAGCAATAAGCTCGATGGCTTTCACCTCGAACATATCAGACATGAGCCACGCGCCCGGCGTGATGAAGCTCTCGATGGCGTGCGTCAGAGCGTCCATGCCCGTTGCGGCAGTGAGGCCTTTAGGCATAGAGAGCATCAGTTCGGGATCTACGATGGCCACTGCGGGAATGTCGTTGGGGTCTACGCACACCATCTTTTTCTGTGCGTCCTCGTCTATGATGACATAGTTGATTGTCACCTCGGCACCCGTGCCGGCCGTTGTGGGCAGTGCGAACGTGGGCACGGCCTTGTTATGAGTGTCGGCTACGCCCTCAAGTGATTTCACGTCGGCAAACTCCGGGTTGTTAGCCACTATGCCGATACCCTTGGCTGTGTCTATTGCCGAACCGCCGCCAAGGGCAACGATGAAGTCAGCCCCTGAAGCCTTGAACGCCTCAACGCCGTTCTGCACGTTGGCGATTGTCGGGTTTGCCTTCACGTCGCTGTACACTTCGTATGGAATCCGGTTCTGTTCAAACACCTCCGTAACCTTGTCGGCAACGTGGAAACGTATCAGGTCTTTGTCGGTTACGAAAAAGGCTTTCTTATAACCACGGCGTGCCGCCTCGACGGCAATGTTCTTACGGCATCCCATTCCAAAATAGGATGTCTCGTTCAAAATCATTCTATACATAAACGTTTGTCTTAATTATGTTATTGATTTAACTAAAAACTACATTCAATGGCATTCATCCTAATATTAATGTACGCACTTAGCCTACATCCAGTGCAGGGACATAATTTATTATGCACACACACTCTGCAAAAACGTTTTTCCATTGGCATTGCCTGGCAAACACGCCTCCACACGGCGTTCGGACATAATAAATATATGTCGCTACAGTTGGATGCTTGCGGTATTCATCCGTCTTAATGATGACACGGCAAGCAGCTGTTTGTAACGTTGCCGCAGGCTACAGTCTTCAACCTGGCCGGTTATTTAACCTCGACAGATGATGGCGTTCTTCATTGCACGTTCTCACGGCAGCCAAATATCTGTCGGCAAAGTTAATAATAATATTGAACATCCACAAGCCAATGAGCAAGATTACCACAGTATGCGGCCTTCCACATTTCAAAAGAAGTATATCCGCATTGGCTCATCCGCAAATGTATTGGACGGCCTTTCAGCAACATGAAATTGAAAACATCGGGTTTTTATTTTAAAAGATTAAAAATCAATGTTTTTTATGGACGACTCAATAGATTTATTGCCCTAAATTTAAATTTAATCAATATATAGAGACTGATTATCAATGAGTTACGAATAAGCAAAATAATACAGGCACTTTAATGTCAGCATTTTATCTTTATCCAACACATTTGCGGATGAATTCAAAGAGGACATCCTTTACGCGCTAAAAGGGGTCCTTTTATGATGTAAAAGGTGCCCTTTCGTGATGTAAAAGGAGCCCTTTTGCAAACCTGCTGATTGTCAGATGGTTACAAAGTTGTATTTTTCTGTCTTTTCCTGAAATAGGTTGACAGTTTTTGTTTAAATAAACTACATTAGTTTACACACTCCGGATAGAGGTACT
>CALUGX010000119.1 GCA_944320285.1 uncultured Prevotella sp. | reverse complement strand
CAGGGACGACAAGTATTTCAAACTAAGGCTGTTTGCACTGCATGATTCTAACATACACCTGAACTGCGGATGAACCGGACATTCATATAACAATAATCAAAGCACAAAACACCGGTTCCATGCCTGCAAAAGGGCAAAAGACGTGGCGCGGACGGGCCGCTTAATCTTTTTTAGCCGTTAAAAATTGTCCGTTCAAAAAATAAAGCCTATATTTGCAGCCGGATATTAATGAAATAACATAGAGAGGCAAAGAGCGGATTCCGACATTGAAACAAATGCCGGAATTCTCTTTTTGTCTTTCTCGAAAAAATAACAACTAAAACCTTTACAACATTATGGCTTATATGTCACAAGAAGGCTACGACAAATTAGTGGCCGAACTGAAGCATTTGGAGTCGGTGGAACGCCCGAAGGCGTCGGCGGCCATCGCCGAAGCCCGCGACAAAGGCGACCTGAGCGAAAACTCCGAGTATGACGCGGCGAAAGAGGCGCAAGCTCACCTCGAAGACAAAATCAACAAGCTGAAACTGGCTATATCAGAGGCGAAAATCGTTGACACGTCGCGCCTGAGCACGGACTGCGTGCAGATACTCTCGAAGGTGGAGATGACCAACATGGCCAACAAAGCCAAGATGACTTACACCATCGTGAGCGAGAGCGAGGCTAACCTGCGCGAGGGAAAAATCTCGATAAAGACCCCCATAGCGCAAGGACTGCTCAACAAGAAAGTAGGCGACGAGGTGGAAATAAAAATCCCGCGCGGCACCATCAAACTGAGGATAGACAAAATCACGGTAGAATAACGGGAAATTGTAAATTAAGAAAGGGTAATTGAAAAATGAATATCCGCAAAGCTCCCATTCATCAGTAGTTAAAGACATTAGCTCCGTTAAATTACGCCTGTCTGACAACAATAGGATAATTGCGGATATTCATAATTGAAAATTATGGTTCGTGTCACCGGTGATTATCAACAACCGGCTTATAACGGGCAATCATGATTTTCAAAATACCGGTTCTCAATCGTCAATTTCCACTAAAAACAAAAGACAATGGACATCTTCTCAAAAATAGCAGCCGGCGAAATACCCAGCTACAAGTGCGCCGAGAACGACAAGTTCTACGCATTCCTCGACATTAACCCGCTGGCCAAGGGCCACACACTGGTAATCCCGCGCCGCGAGGTTGACTACTTCTTCGACCTCGGCGACGACGAACTGGCCGAAATGATGGCGTTCACCAAGCGCGTGGCCAAAGCCATAAAAGCGGCTTTCCCCTGCCGCAAGGTAGGTATGGCCGTACTCGGCCTCGAAGTGGCTCATGCTCACATACACCTCGTGCCGATGCAAAGCGAGGGAGACATGAACTTCGCCAACCCGAAGCTCAAGCTCACCGAAGAAGAGTTTGAAGAAACAGCAAGGAAAATAAGGGAAAACTTTTAAAGGTAAAAGGGTAAAAAGGTAAAACGCTGACACAGTAAGCACCTGACAGTACTTTTACCTTTTTACCCTTTCCTTTAAATAAATTCCTCCCCGTACTTAACCTGCACCTCGTTGACATATTTCCTTATCAAAGCCGACGAGTCTTCCTTCTTGCATATTAGAAGCACATTGCCCTTCTCGGCCACAATGTAGCCGTCAAGCCCGTTGATGATGCCGAGATGGTCGTCAGGCAGCTTTATTATGTTGCCACGGCTGTCGTCAGTTATCACCCGCGACCCTATAACAACGTTGTCGCCGTCGCCCTTACTCATGCTTTCATACATTGAATGCCACATACCGAGATCGGCCCATCCGAAATCACACTTCATCACACACACGTTCTCGTTCTTGTCGAGTATGCCGTAGTCAATCGACAGGTTCGGGTAAGCAGGGAAATTCTCCTTCACGAACTGTAGCTCGGCCTCGATGTTGTAAGGTTTTCCCGGCTCGTCCTTGAAGTTGCGCAGCACAGGAGGAAATATCTTTGCCAACGCCTCACGCAGGTATTGCACGTTGGCAAGGAACAATCCGGTGTTCCAATAAAACTCACCGCTCTGCATGAACATCTTGGCAAACTCGCGGTCGGGCTTCTCCGTGAACGATTTTACCTTGTACACGCCCCGGCACCCGGCGTCATCGCCTATCTGGATGTAGCCATATCCCGGCTCCGGGCGTGTGGGCTTGACGCCCATTGTCAACAAACAACCGCAGCCGCCGACAAACTCCAAGCCGTCAAGCACATTCTTCTTAAACTCGTCCTCCTTAAACACGGCCTGGTCTGACGGCACCACCACGAGCCTCGCCGACGGCTCAATGTGCATTATCCTGTGCGTAGCCCACGCCAAACTCGGCGCCGTGTTCCTGAATATCGGCTCGCTCAGGATGTTCAGCTTAGGCAGTTCGGGCAGCTGCTCCTCCACAAGCTGCGTGTACATCCGGTTCGTACTGATGTAAATATGCTCCTTTGGAATGAAGGTCGACATACGGTCATAAGTCTGCTGCAACAACGTGCGGCCCGTGGAAAAGAAATCGAGAAACTGTTTCGGGCAGTCCTCGCGGCTGCAAGGCCACAACCTCCTACCTTTGCCCCCGGCCAAGATAAGGCAAAAATTATTCTTGTTTTCAGCCATAGTATCTTTAGATTTATATCACGATACGAAGATACACATAATTGACCTTACCGCCAATTATTTTAAGTTTTTTCAATTAAAAATTTGTCAATTCAGATTTTATCCTTATCTTTGCACGCAAATTAAGCCCAGATGGCGGAATCGGTAGACGCGCTGGTCTCAAACACCAGTGGGGCAACCCGTGCCGGTTCGACCCCG
>CALUGX010000118.1 GCA_944320285.1 uncultured Prevotella sp. | reverse complement strand
GTAGTGCCGTGCGCACAGGACGACGCTCCGTGCGACCCCCTCTGGGCACGCTTCTACACGCTTGATGACAACCGCCCATTCTTCTGCGACCGCGACGGCGTCAAGCGTTACAGCCTCGACGAAATCGGCTACGAGCGCAGGAACGGCTACAGCTGGTACAACAACGACGGCATTGACGTGCTGAAGCGTTACGAGAAGTGGCGGCTGAAGTACGGCACAGACAAGACTGAATGACGCCCGACAGTCATTGACTAACAACTGACAAAATGGAATTTTTCATATACAGGGACAACAAGCAGCAAGGCCCCTACACCCCTGAGCAGCTCGCCGGCATGGGCATCACATCTGAGACGCTCGTTTGGAGTGAAGGCATGGAACAATGGACGCCGGCATGGCAGGTAACCGAACTGAAGGACGTGCTGGCCGGGAAGGTGCAGGCAAGGCCTGTGCCGCCGCCCATTCCGCCGCAGGCAGGCCAGCAGGAGGAGAGCGGACAACCGCAGGACACGACCGACGGGCAACCGGCAGCACCGGAACACTATGCCGCACAGCCAACCGACAGACGCCACAGACATACCGTGATATGGCTGGCCGTGGCCGCAGTGATGTTTTTCGCGCTGCTGATGACCTGCCCTGACGAGGCAAAGCATCGCGACGCAGTGAACCGCGAAGTAATGGAAGCCGTGAGGAACGAGATGGGCCGGCCCGACACGGGCAGCGAGACAATCGACCTACTGGGCGGAATGTTCGGCCAGGCAATAGCGTCGCAGCTCGTAGATGCCATCGTGGGGCAGTTCATGGAGGTAGACAATTACTTCATATTCTCCGTCGGCACGCTCCATTACGAAGGCAAGTCGAAGACCGTGTCGTTCGGAGTGCTCGGCCACGTGTTCACCTTCGACTCGCAAGACATACGCAAGGCCGTAGACAACGAGTCGCCCCTGCCGGGGACAATGGCCATCTGACTAATGCCGGAAGGCGGCAACACAAAAACGGAAGGGAGGGAAGCAACAGGTAAAAAGATAACGAGCCAAACCGGCAAAAAAGGATAACGCAACATGAAAAAGAGCTTAATAGCACTGGCATTCGGCACTCTCGCACTTGGGATTGCCGAATTTGTGATGATGGGCATACTGCCCGACGTGGCGCAAAGCCTCGGCGTCAGCATACCAGAGGCTGGCCACCTGATTTCGGCCTACGCAATAGGTGTATGCTGCGGCGCGCCCTTACTGGTCGTGGTACACAAGTATCCGCTGAAGAACATACTGCTCGCCTTGGCGTGCATCATACTCCTCGGCTCCACGATGTCGGCCCTGTCGGTCAACTACGGGATGCTGCTGGCCGCCCGCTTCATATCCGGACTGCCCCACGGGGCTTACTTCGGAGTAGCTTCTATCGTGGCCGTGCGCCTTGCCGACGAGAGCCACAAGACGGGCGCGGTGTCAATAATGGTAGCCGGGATGACCGTCGCCAACCTGTTCGGAGTGCCCTTGGCCACGGGCCTGAGTTCCACGGTGTCATGGCGTTTCCCGTTCATCCTGGTGATGTTCGTCAGCCTCATTGTGCTGTATTACATCTGGAAATGGGTGCCCGGAGTTGGCGCGCTGCCCGACAACGGGTTCCGCCACCAGTTTGCGTTCCTTAAGAAAGGAGCCCCTTGGTTGATACTTTCAGCCACGATGATGGCCAACGGCGGCATCTTCTGCTGGTACAGCTATATCAGTCCGTTGCTTACCGTCGATGGTGGCTTTGCCGCCGAGACGTTGCCAGCACTGATGATTGCCGCCGGCTTCGGCATGGTGGTCGGCAACCTTGCCAGCGGCCGCCTGTGCGACCGCCACAGGCCGGGGCTAGTCGTGGCGACAACGCAGTGCATCGCCATAGCCGCCCTGCTGCTCGTCTTCCTTCTGGCCGACCACGGCTGGGTGTCAGCCTTGCTAATGGTCGTATGCACGGGATGTCTCTTCGCAGTGAGCAGTCCGCAGCAATACCTCATACTGAAATATGCCCCCGGCGGCGAAC
The DNA here is from genome assembly GCA_944320285.1 of uncultured Prevotella sp. Lineage (GTDB taxonomy): Bacteria > Bacteroidota > Bacteroidia > Bacteroidales > Bacteroidaceae > Prevotella. The sequence goes on along the minus strand of CALUGX010000118.1, from coordinate 925 downwards.
TGCTGGGAGGCGCGAGCATACAGATGGCCTTCAACATAGGTAACGCCTTGGGTGCATTCTGCGGCGGACTGCCCATTGCCTATGGCCTGACGCCACGCTATGCAGCATTGGTAGGCGTGCCGTTCGTCATCGCCGGACTGATATCCATCATCGTTTTCTCAAAGAAATACGAGAGCAAGGAAGCCGCACCTTTAACGCGCTTTAACAACCCGCCACTACCATAACTACGCCAAAAACGCTACCTTTGCACTTGTGGATAACTATTCATCATCACCCGTCCGGGCACTCATGCAGCATAAGCTGTTGCTTGAGATGGAATACAGCTGCGAGAAGGAGGAGTACCGCCGCCAGTCTGAAGCCGTCGGCCTGCAGCGCAAGGTGAAGCGCGGCGACGCATGGTTCCCCGTCAGCGTGGGCAAGAGTTACTACAACTCGCTCAACCAGTTGGCCGTGGAGGTGGTGCGCACGCAGGACAACGAAATAGAGCACAACTTCGAGTTCGGCCGCCCCGTAGCGTTCTTTGAAGTAAAGCCCCAAGGAGATGGGATAGACAGGCATGGCAATCCAGGCTCCGCCCATCGGGGCTGCCGGGAGGGGACTACACTCCTCTTTACGGGCACGGTAAGCTATGTTGACGGCGACAGAATGGTAGTCACGGTGCCCGACAACGCACCGCTCGTAAAGCTGCAAACGGCGGAAATCGTGGGCGTGCAACTGTTCTTTGACGAGACAACTTACAAACTGATGTTCGACGCACTCGACCGCGTCATCAACGCCAAAGGCAACCGGCTGGCCTACCTGCGCGACCTGTTCGGCTCGCGGCAGAAGGCCGAGACGTTCACGTTCGCCCCCATACGCTTCCCCTGGCTGAACCCTACGCAGGAACAGGCGGTGAACAACGTGCTGCGCGCAAAGGACGTGGCAA
>CALUGX010000117.1 GCA_944320285.1 uncultured Prevotella sp. | reverse complement strand
ACCGTGCCGCAGCGCGGCGACAAGCGCACGCTGCTCGAACTCTCCGAGATGAACGGCAAGCAGTACCGCTTCGACCGTCTGAAACAGGCCGAGAAGCTCAACCCCGAACAGAAGGCCGTGCGTCTGATGAAGGAAATACAGGCCGCACTGAAGCTGCCGAGGATGCCCTACCAGATAGAGATGTTCGACAACTCAAACATTCAAGGCGCTGACGCTGTGGCGGCGTGCGTGGTGTTCAAGAAGATGAAACCCAGCAAAAAGGACTACCGCAAGTACATCATAAAGACCGTGACGGGGCCTGACGACTATGCCTCGATGCAGGAGGTGGTGCGCCGCCGCTACTCGCGTATGGTGGACGAAGGCCAGCCCCTGCCCGACCTTATCATAACGGACGGCGGACAGGGGCAGATGAGCGTCGTGCGCAGCGTTGTCGAAGGGGAACTCGGACTCGACATTCCCATCGCCGGACTGGCCAAGGACGACCGCCACCGCACTAACGAACTGCTCTACGGCCGGCCACCCGTCATCGTCGGAATGAAGACCGACAGCGAGCTGTTCCGCCTGCTGACACACCTGCAAGACGAGGTGCACCGCTTCGCCATCACGTTCCATCGTGACAAGCGCAGCAAGCACGCGCTGCACTCGGAGCTTGACGACATACGCGGCATAGGCCCCAAGACGAGAGACGCTTTGCTGCAAGCATTCAAGTCTGTGAAACGCATTAAAGAGGCTGACATTCAACAACTTACAGACGTTATAGGACAAGCCAAGGCAAAAGTGGTGTGGGAATATTTTAAAAACCCACCCCAACCCTCCCCAAGGGAGGGAGCTTGATTAGCCCGGAAAATACAGCCCAGCTTAATAATAAAGTGTCAGTAAACAGTTATAAACATCATATAAGTAAAACAATTAACCAACAAAGCATACCCAGCTCTCTCCCTTTGGGAGGGCTGGGGTGGGTGTTAGATATGAAAACAGTTATCCAGCGCGTAAGCCGCGCGTCAGTTACAATCGGCGGAGAGATGAAGTCCGCCATCGGGAAAGGCTACCTAATATTGCTCGGAGTGGCAGAGGGCGACACCGAGGAAGACGTTGACTGGCTGGTGAAGAAAACCGCCGCACTGCGCATTTTCGACGATGCCGAGGGCGTGATGAACCTCCCCGTGACCGCCGTCGGCGGCGAAATATTGGTCGTAAGCCAGTTTACGCTGCTTGCATCGTACAAGAAAGGCAACCGCCCCTCGTGGATACACGCCGCCCGCCACGAAATCTCCATACCGCTGTACGAGAGCTTCTGCGAGAAGCTACGCCGCGAAACGGGCCTTAAAGTGCTCACGGGCGAGTTCGGCGCAGACATGAAAGTGGAGCTCGTCAACGACGGCCCGGTGACAATCTGCATGGACACAAGGCACAAGGAGTAGTGGAAGTGAAGAGTGAAGAACGAAGAATGAAGAATTAAATAGTGGGCAATAAGCCGATACGCAATATTTGTCCTATCAGCCTTATTTGTCCCCATTGACCCCCAGAAATCATGAACGACGAAATAACCATACGCGAGGCGCAACGCCTTGTAGACCAATGGATTAGGCAATACGGAGTGCGCTATTTCAGCGAACTTACCAACATGGCGTGCCTTACTGAGGAAGTTGGCGAACTGGCACGCATCATGGCGCGCAAGTACGGCGACCAGAGCTTCAAGGAGGGCGAGACGCAAGACCCGTCTGACGAGATGGCCGACGTGCTGTGGGTGCTGCTCTGTCTGGCCAACCAGACGGGAGTTGACCTGACCGAGGCCCTAAGCAAGAACCTCGAAAAGAAGACCAAGCGCGACGCCACAAGGCACATTAAAAATGAAAAATTAAGAGTTAAGAATTAAGAACTGAAAGTCAGCGTAAGCTAATTAAGAAAAATACCAATAAAAATATTATCATTATGGCAACAGTAGAAAACAACAAGCACAACGAAACGGCCCACAGGCAAAAGCATGAGGCTGATTTCCCAAAGATGAGCAAGTATGACGAGGCCCTAAGCAAGTACCAGACCGACCTTGACGACAACGCCGTGCGCGAGGCCGTGCGCAAGCTCATAGCCGAGAAAGTGCACGAGAACGACACGCCGGAGGTAAAGCGTTTCCTCTTCGGCAGCATCGAGCTGACGTCGCTCAAGACTACCGACAGCGACGAGTCGATACTCGCCTTTACGGAGCGCGTCAACCAGTTTGACGCCACCTACCCCGCCCTGCCTCACGTGGCGACCATCTGCGTGTATCCCTGCTTTGCGCGGACTGTGGCCGAGTCGCTTGAGGTTGACGGCGTAGAGATAGCCTGCGTGTCGGGCAGTTTCCCCTCGTCGCAGGCCCTCATCGAGGTTAAAGTAGCCGAGACTGCGCTCGCCGTGAAAGACGGCGCAACTGAAATAGACATCGTGATGCCCGTGGGTAAGTTCCTGAGCGGCGACTACGAGGGCGTCTGCGACGACATCTCGGAGCTTAAACAGGCGTGTGGCGACGCTCCGATGAAGGTCATCTTGGAGACGGGATGCCTGAAGACCGCCTCGAACATCAAGAAGGCCTCAATCCTGGCGATGTACGCCGGGGCAGACTACATCAAGACGTCAACCGGCAAGCTCGAACCTGCGGCCACGCCTGAGGCTGCCTACGTAATGTGCCAGGCCATCAAGGAATACTACGACGAAACGGGCATACAAATAGGTTTTAAGCCCGCTGGAGGCCTTAACTCGGTCATGGACGCATTAATCTACTACACCATCGTAAAAGAGGTCTTAGGCGAGAAATGGCTCACCAACAAATGGCTGCGCCTCGGCACCAGCCGACTGGCCAATATGCTGCTGAGCGAAATCGTGGGCGAGGAGACGAAGTTCTTTTAAGGATAAATAGGACAGATAGGGCGGATAAGGCGTATGCAGCATTGGCTGAATAAGACAAATGAGGCCGACAGGCCTGAGACAACATTGGCTGAATAAGACAAATGAGGCAAATGAGGCCGATAGGCTGCGTCATTGCGGCAGACTGCCAGCCTTTGGCGGATGGCTATTTGCCATATCAGCCTTATCCACCCTATCCACCAACCAGCATTATTTGCCATATCAGCCTTATCTGCCCTATCCACCAACCAGCATTATTTGCCATATCAGCCTTATTAGCCCTATTATCAATAGTTTATTAACAAAAAACTACCATACCATGACTGACGACAGCCACCCGTTCATGCCGCAACGCGGCAACTACCGCGACTTGAAAGTGTACAAGAAATCAGAATGCATCTATGACATCACGTTCCACTTCGCCCACAGGTTTCTCGAAAAAGGCGACCGCACCATCGACCAGATGG
>CALUGX010000116.1 GCA_944320285.1 uncultured Prevotella sp. | reverse complement strand
CGGGTCTTGCAGCCTCATGTTCTTGGGCCATCCGCCCGTCTCGTGCTGGTAGAACAGCAGGTTGTCGCCCACGCGGGCTGCCTCGGAGGTGGCCATAAAGTCATCATCGGCATTCTTGGCGAACGTAGGCCAGTTTACTTTCTTATTTCCCTTGTCACTTTTGCCGCTGCCCTGTGCCAGTGCGGTGTTGGATGTGGTGAGTGCCAAAGCCAGCGCAATGGCCAATGTCTTGATATTCATCTTTTTGTTGTTTTAGTCTCGTTTGATAATATAATATGAATGCCCGCAAAGCTCCAATTCATCAGGAGTTAAAGGAGTTAAAGAAGTTAATCGCTCCCTGCGGTCGCCTAAGTAGTTAAAGACATTTGTCTTGTTGATAAAGTCCACAAAAAGCGGATAGGTGATTGAGGACATTCATTTTATATAAAGACGATTGACATGGCTAAAAGTTTACTTATTTACGCTTTTTTAAGATTTCTATGGCATGGCGTCTCGATGGCTGTCGATGAACGGGGCATGACGACAGACTTTACAAAAGGGCACCTTTCGTGTTGTGAAAGGTGCCCTTTTACACGACGATTAGCCACCTTTTACCTTGCAAAAGGTGGCTAATTGCTAAGTCTCTGATTGTTAGGCGGTTATAGAGGTCTGCCAAAACGGGAGCTGACTCCGCATTAATGCGTTCGCTCTTTGCCGTTGTTTGCTGTGAGGAACTTGTCCACTCGCGCCGCTGTGTCGCGCCCGCCGGCCATTGCGCGCACCACGAGCGAGGCCCCGTTGGCGGCGTCGCCGCATACGAACACGTTGGGGGCAAACTGCGGTTGCCGTGGCTTCAGGAAACCCATTGCCAGCAGCACCATGTCGGCCTTGATGACCTCCGGCTTGCCTACGGGTTCCATCACGGGGCGGCCGCCCTCCGGGTTGGGCTTCCATGCTATTTCCTGAACCTCCACGCCCGTAACCTTGCCGTCCTTGCCGATGAAGCGCAGCGAGTTGATGTTCCACCGTCGCGTGCATCCTTCCTCGTGGCTCGACGTGGTTTTCAGCGTGCGCGGCCATTCGGGCCACGGGTTCTTGGGGTCGTCAGGGCCTTCTACGGGTTTCGGCATAATCTCTATTTGCGTCACGCTTCGGCATCCCTGGCGGTGCGCCGTGCCTATGCAGTCGCTGCCGGTGTCGCCTCCGCCGATTACGAGCACGTCCTTCCCCTTGGCGTTGACGAGCTCTTCGCGCTTAAATTCGGCCCCGGCCAGCACGCGGTTTTGCTGCGCCAGCATATCGAGGGCGAAGTAGATGCCCTTCAGGTCGCGCCCCGGTATGTTGAGGTCGCGCGCTTCGGGTGTGCCCGTGGCTATGACGTAGGCGTCGTATCCGGCGGGCAGCTTCTCTGTGTCGATGGCCCGGCCGAACTTGAACTCTATGCCCTCGGCCCGCAGCACGTCCATGCGGCGGTCGATGACGGCCTTGTTCAGCTTGAAGTTAGGTATGCCGTAACGCAGCAGTCCGCCGGCATCCTCGTTCTTGTCGAACACCGTCACGGTGTAGCCCAGCAGGTTAAGGCGGTTGGCGGCGACAAGTCCGGCGGGGCCGCAGCCCACCACGGCCACCTTCATCCCATTGCGTTCGGGGTGGTGTATGTGCACGTAGTTCTCCTCGAAGGCGTGCTCGGTTATGGCCGCCTCGTCCTCGCGGTTGGTCGTAGGCTCGTGTTCGACGAGATTGAGCACGCACGCCTTCTCGCACAGCGCGGGGCATACGCGCCCCGTGAACTCAGGGAAGTCGTTGGTGGAGTTGAGCAATCTGTAGGCCAGTTCCCAGTCGCCTTTATATAAAGCATCGTTCCATTCTGGCGGCTTGTTGCCAAGCGGACACGCCCAATGGCAAAAAGGCACGCCGCAGTCCATGCAGCGCGACGCCTGCTGGCGGCGGTCGTTAGAGTTGAGCGTCTGCTCCACTTCACCAAAATCGTGTATCCGGTCGTGTACCGGGCGGTATCCCGCTTCCTTGCGGTGTATTGTAAGAAATGCTTTAGGGTCTCCCATAATGTTCAAGAACCCACCCCAACCCTCCCGAAATGAGGGAGCTTAATATGCCTTACATATTTTATTTTTTGGGGCGTTGTCGGTATTTTAAATGTTTATAATCGGTTTTAACTCACGTATGTTCCTACCTTTTTGCCTGTCATAGCATTTAAAGCCCTTCCCTTCGGGAGGGGTTGGGGTAGGTGTTTAATAGTCTCTCTGCATATCGGCGATTTTCTGTTGCAGCTTCTTCACCTGTTCCTCTTGCAGCACGCGCTTGTACTCGATGGGCACAACCTGGATGAAGTCCTCTACGTAGCGCGACCAGTCGTCGAGCATCTGTCGCGCCAGCTTAGAGCCGGTGTATAGGTAATGCTGTCGTATTAGCTCGTGCAGCTCCTTGCGGTAAGAGCTTTCCTCGACGAGGTTGATTTCCACCATATCCATGTTGCAGAAGTAGTCGAAGTCGTGGCGCTTGTCCCACACGTAGGCAACGCCGCCGCTCATGCCCGCGGCGAAGTTGCGCCCGGTCTCTCCCAGGACTACGACGCGCCCTCCGGTCATATATTCGCAACAGTGGTCGCCGGCCCCTTCGACGACGGCTATGGCCCCGGAGTTGCGCACGGCGAAGCGTTCGCCCACCTTTCCGTTGACGTACAGCTCGCCCGACGTTGCCCCGTAGAGGCCTGTGTTGCCGGCTATGGTGTTGTCCTCGGCGTTGAAGTTGCTGCGCACGGGCGGCAGTATGGCTATGCGTCCGCCGCTAAGTCCCTTGGCGAAGTAGTCGTTGGCTTCGCCCTCTAACTTGAAGTTTACGCCCGAAACGAGGAATGCACCGAAGCTCTGGCCGGCACTTCCCTTGAACTTTATGTTGACCGTAGAGTCCGGCAGGCCGCTTTCGCCGTGCTTCATGGCCACGAGTCCGCTAAGCATAGTGCCCACGGCACGGTCTGTGTTCTTGATTGCGTAGTCGAGGTTCACCTCCTCCTTATCCTCGACGGCACGCCGGGCGGAGTTTATTATTTGCCGGTCGAGTATGTTGTCGAGGCCGTGTTGTTGCCCGGCAGTGTGGTGCAGGGGACACGGTCCGCCCTCTTTGTTGAGCAGGCGGGTGAAGTCGAGCGTGGCGGCCTTGCTCCCGGCAGCTGCCGGCTTGCGCACTATCAGCTCCGTGTGGCCCACGATGTCGTCGAGTTTCTTGTATCCCATTTCGGCCAGATAGCCGCGCACCTCCTCGGCAAGGAAGGTGAAGTAGTTGACAAGATACTCGTATTTACCCATGAAGTGACGGCGAAGCTCCGGGTTCTGGGTGGTCACTCCGAGCGGACAAGTGTTCAGGTTGCACTTACG
>CALUGX010000115.1 GCA_944320285.1 uncultured Prevotella sp. | reverse complement strand
GCCGTGTTTTGGTTGACAAAACACGGCCTTTCATATAGCCTTAAAAATTGTTTCACCTTGCCGAAAGGCGAGCATAGGGCACTATGCTCACTTATCCCTCTTTATGATAAAATCAAGATAAGCCCCCAGGCTCTGCCTCAGTACAGGGTCGGTCACCCGGCCGTCGATGAAGGCCTGCGCCTCGGCGTGCATCTCGGCCATGCGGCGCTCGGCGTACTCTATGCCGCCGTTGGCCTTGGTAAAGGCCACGAGGCGGGCTATCTCGTCATGCGTCACGGTACCCTGCTTCACCTTCTGCGCCAGCGCGAGCATCCCGGCATCACCCGTTGAGCGCAGGGCGTAGATGACGGGGAGCGTCAGTTTGCCCTCGGCCATGTCGTTGCCGGTGGGCTTGCCGATTTCGTCTGAATCATAATAGTCGAAGATGTCGTCCCTGATCTGGAAGATTATGCCCAGCGTCTGGCCGAAGCGCTTGGCCTCGCCCACCCTGCTTTCGGGCACGCCGGCTGATATTGCGCCGATGGAGCAGCACGCCTCGAAGAGGGCGGCCGTCTTGCGGCTGATGATTTTATAGTACGTTTCCTCGGATATTTCGCTGTCGGCGATGCTCGTAAGCTGGAGGATTTCGCCGTCGGAGAGCGTGCGGCCAAGCTCGGAGAGATACCTCACGATTAGCTCGTTGTGAGTCACCGAGACGTGCAGCAGGGCCGTGGAGAGGATGTAGTCGCCAACGAGCACTGCCACCTTGTTGTCATATATGGCGTTGACCGATGCCTGCCCGCGGCGCTCGCGGCTCTCGTCCACCACGTCGTCGTGCACGAGCGAGGCCGTGTGAAGCAGCTCCAGGCCGACAGCGGCGTGCAGCGTCGCGTCGGTTACGGCACCGTAGTTCTTGGCCATGAGCATGATGAGCATCGGCCTCATGCGCTTGCCGGCCCGGCGGCGGATGCGCGCGAAAATCTCCTCCTGCAGCCTGTCCTCATGCGTCAGCGATGCGTTGAACAGGCTGATGAATTGCTCCAGCTCCTTCGTTATAGGTTGTTTGATAAGGGATAATAAGTCCATCATGCTCCAAATTTGATACAAAAGTAGTGATTTTCTCCGATTATTAGCAAAAAAACCGTAACTTTACACGTAAAAAACTTACAAAAACATGGATAAACTTTTCCTCCTTGACGCTTACGCCCTGATTTACAGGGCTTATTACGCATTCATAAAGAGCCCGCGGGTCAACTCCAAGGGCATGAACACGTCGGCCGTGCTCGGCTTCTGCAACACGCTGCACGAGGTGCTCTCGAAGGAGAGGCCGGCTTACATCGGCGTAGCCTTCGACCCACACGGGCCCACCTTCCGCAGTGAGGCCTACGCCCAATACAAGGCGCAGCGCGAGGAGACGCCCGAGGACATACGCCGCTCGGTACCCGTAATCAAGGACATACTGAAGGCCATGCGCATACCCGTATTGGAGGCGGAGGGCTTCGAGGCCGACGACGTAATAGGCACGCTTGCGAAGAAAGCCGGCACGGCCGGACTGAAAACGTATATGCTGACGCCCGACAAGGACTACGGGCAGCTCGTGGGCGGGAGCGTCGTGATGTACCGCCCGCGCCACGGCGGAGGCTACGAGACGCTCGACGAGGATGGCGTTTGCCGGAAATACGGCATTTCATCGACATCGCAGGTCATCGACCTGCTCGGTCTCATGGGCGACGCTTCGGACAACATTCCGGGCTGCCCTGGCGTGGGCGAGAAGACGGCCGTCAAGCTCTTGCAGCAGTTCGGGAACATAGACTCGCTCCTTGAGCGCACCGACGAACTGAAGGGCGCACTGAAGAAGAAGGTGGAGGAAAACGCGGAGCAAATACGCTTCTCGAAGTTCCTCGCCACAATACGCACCGACGTGCCCATAGAGCTCGACCTGGAAAAGTTGCGGGTGGACGAACCTGACCGCGACGAACTGCGCAGGCTGTTCGCCGAACTGGAGTTTAAGACGCTCTCGGACAAGTTTCTTAACAACCGTGAAAACATTAAAAATAACCATAACGGGCAGCTTGATTTATTTGCCGGAAACCCGACCGACGGGCAAGTTGACGCCGAAAAATCAACTCTGAAAACGTTAAACGACACTCCGCATACGTATAAACTCGTTGACAATGAGGATGATATGGCTGCGCTTTGTGATTTTTTCATGACAAAAAGAATTTTAAGTTTAGACACGGAGACGACCTCGACCGACGCAATCGATGCCGAACTCGTAGGTTTGAGCTTCGCCGTCGAGGAATTTTCGGCGTTTTACGTGCCCGTTCCCGCCGACCGTCAACAAGCACAAAAAATAGTTAATATTTTCAAACCTGTCTATGAAAACCCTTCAATCCTTAAAATAGGTCAGAACATCAAGTACGACATGGAGGTACTCTCGAATTACGGAGTGACACTCGGCGGCGAGATGTTCGACACGATGGTGGCGCATTACCTGCTGCAACCGGAGCTGCGCCACAACATGGATTATATGGCCGAGGTGTACCTAAAATATAAGACCATCCACATAGACGAGCTTATCGGTCCCAAGGGCAAGGGCCAGCGTTCGATGCGGGAGCTGCCGCCTGAGGAGGTGTACGAGTACGCAGCCGAGGACGCCGACGTCACCCTGCGCCTGAAGAACCTGCTCGAACCGAGGCTTAAGGAGACGGGCGCATGGCAATTGTTCAGCGAAGTGGAGATGCCCCTGGTGCGTGTGCTGGCGTCGATGGAGCTGACGGGCGTGCGTATCGACACACAGTCGCTGGCCGAGACGTCGCAGATGCTCACGGCGCGCATGGCCGGCATAGAGCATGAAATATACAGTCTGGCCGGCGAGGAGTTCAACATCGCCTCGCCCAAGCAGGTGGGCGACATCCTGTTCGGCAAGATGAAGATTGTGGAGAAGCCCAAGAAGACCAAGACGGGACAGTATGTCACGTCGGAGGAAGTGCTGCAACAGCTGCGCGGCAAGAGCGACATCGTGGGCAAAATCCTTGAACACCGCGGACTGAAGAAGCTCCTCGGCACGTATGTTGACGCCCTGCCCAAGCTCGTGAACCGGCGCACGGGGCGCATCCACACGTCGTTCAACCAGGCCGTCACAGCCACCGGACGCCTGTCGTCGAGCGACCCCAACCTACAGAACATTCCCGTGCGCGGCGAGGACGGTAAGGAGATACGCAAGGCCTTCGTGCCCGAAGAGGGCTGCCTGTTCTTCTCGGCCGACTACTCGCAAATAGAGCTGCGCGTCATGGCACACCTGAGCGGCGACGAGAACATGCGCGAGGCCTTCGTCGAGGGATATGACATACACGCCGCCACGGCAGCGAAAATATACCACAAGGCCGTGACCGACGTGACGCGCGACGAACGCACCAAGGCCAAGCGCGCCAACTTCGGCATCATATACGGCATCACCGTGTTCGGCCTGGCCGAACGGCTCGACATCAGCCGGCG
>CALUGX010000114.1 GCA_944320285.1 uncultured Prevotella sp. | reverse complement strand
GGGCAATGCCCCGCCCACGACATACTGGTAAAAAAGAAGAAGCGTTATGCTTATCTTGTGAATTGGAAACCTAGGAAATTTCACAATTACGCACAAGGAAGGCATAGTGGTTCTCACGCATAGCGTGAGCTGTTATACTATATCCGTGCGTAAGGTTTTCCTAGGACCTCCAATTCAGGACGTAGCATCGCAGCCTACGCTTTTTTCATGTTAAATCTTAATCTGGCTTTTCGGGGACTGCAAGCCACGGAGTACAAGACTATGGCAACACCTCGCTTATGGAGAGTTACGTGCAAGCGGAATGCATCAAAAGTGCCCGCAGGACTGACCGTCGAAATCGTGAAGAGCGGCACCAACGCGCCGCCGTCGCCAAAGGAAATCAGCGCAGCCATCATGCAGAAGCATGGCATAAACATCTCGGAGACGTATTGCGGTCGCAGTTATTTCGAGGCCGAGGAAGTGAAATGAAAACAAACAAGCAATCATGAAGATAAACAGGATTTACATTTTGCTGCTGCTCATCTCCGCGCCGCTGTTCATGGCGTGCAGCAACGATGATGACGAAAACGGCGACGACAGCGACATCGCCACGCAGTTTACTCCATCCGAAGAGTCAGCAACGTATTTCATCACTGGCATCGACTTCGATGCGAACAGCGGAGAACAGACCATTACATTCACAACCAACAAGCAATGGACGGCCTCGTCAACCGAAAGTTGGTGTACAATAACGCCAAGCAAAGGTTCTGCGGACGACGGAACAATGACTATTAAAGTATCCGAAAACGTTTCATACAAGAACCGCGAGGCTGTTGTAACGCTGAAAACAGGCGAGCTAAGCAACAATATCACCGTGCGACAAGGCGGCTCAGGCACGGCAAAAATTCACCTTGACAGCCCCGGAACATTGGAACAACAACTATGTGGTGATGATTGCTTGACCCCATGGGTCGCCATACTGAACATAAAAGAGCTGATAATTACTGGTGAGCTGAACGGTACCGACTTCAAGTTTCTACATCGTTATATGTCAAATAGTCTTGAAAAGATAGACATAAGTGGAGCACGCATTGTTTCGGGTGGAAGTAGCTATACAAGCTCAGAAGATTATACAGAAACGGATAAGGTCACTTATTTGCTTTTCGGTAACTTCTACAAAGTCAAAAGCATAAAACTTCCTACCTCAATAACCTCCATAGGTGAAGGTGCATTTGCTGGTTGTGGGGAATTAATATCAATGGACATTCCACAAGGCGTAACGTCTATCGGTGAATATGCATTCGGCGATTGTATCAATCTAAATTCAATAAACATACCTGAAACCGTAACGAAAATAGACCGACAGGCATTTCAAGGCTGCTCGCACCTTACAAAAATAAAGTTGCCGGAAGGTGTAACAAAACTTTCATACGGTCTGTTCTTGTACTGTTCAAACCTGAAAGACATCACATATTCTTCTAAATTGGACTCCATTGAAGAAAAAGTCTTTTCATATTGCACCAGCCTTGAAAAGATAACAATACAAAAATCCGTAAAATATATGGAGAATGCGTGGTGGTCCGGATGTACAAACCTGAAAACAATAGAATACCATTCAGAGAAAATATGGGATGCCTTTAATCTTGATTGCCATAATGTTTCCAATATAATTATAGGTGATGAAGTCAAAGAAATAGAAAGATTTGCATTCTATGGGTATGATTCTTTGCGTACATTAACCATCCCGTCGAACGTCAATAAACTTGAAAATGGGATTATTTATGATTGCAATATGGAAACGCTTTACATGAAAGCAATAACACCACCAGAGACAGCTGGTTGCCTGATTTATGTCCCTGGAGACCGCTTAAGCAATATAGATGCAATGGGCACGTGTACACTTTATGTACCTAAAGGTGCTAAAACGGCATACGAGGCTGCGGGATATCCATGGACAGGCTTTAAGGAAATAATCGAATACTAACTTAATAACATAAGCTATGAAATACGAAAACGTAAGAATGGAGGGCGATAACGACAAGGCGCGTTACGTCCTTAGAAAAGACGGCGACAGGCCGTTGACAGTAGTAGGGTTGAACCCAAGCACGGCGAACGAAGACAAGCCGGACGCCACGATGAGGCGAGTGATGGGACTGGCAGAGCGCAACAGTTTTGACGGTTTCATTATGTTGAACCTTTATCCGCAACGAACCACCAATCCGGCAGGGCTTGACTGCGAGATGAACGACGGTCTGCACCAAGAGAACCTGCGGCAAATAAGGGAATCACTGAAGGACATCAACGAGCCGACCGTGCTCCTTGCGTTCGGCAACAACATTGGCTTGCGCCCGTACTTGAGAACCTGTCTGCGCTACATCGTTGCCACAATAGCCGACAGGCAGCCTCGATACGTGCAAATAGGAACGCCGACAAACTGGGGCAACCCACGCCACCCGTCGCGTGCCGGCTATTGCGAACTCACCGAGTTCGACATCGACGGTTACTTAAACAAATAAGCAACAAAGGCAGACCGCAGGTCTGCATATCAACAACATCATACAATTAAACAAAACAGACATGAAAGAACTAAAGTTTTTAGCAACAGGATTGGCCTGCATGGCATTGCTGGCTGGCTTCTCGTCGTGCAGCGACGACGACGACAGCGCGGGCGACACAATCGACACGGGAGCTGTATTCACTAACGGGTGGCCGAAGAGTGCGCCGGGAATACGCGCAATTACGCGCAACGCCGAGGGGCTTGTCACGGCGATGGAGACTGACGAGGGCGACGTGACATTTGAGTACCACAACATCAAGACGCGAGCCGACGGCGGGGCGTATGTGCTGATGACGCTTGAATACATGGGCGAAAAAGAGTATGAAGCGAAGCTGACGCTCGGCGGCAACGGCTTCGTGACGAGGGCTGAAGGTACGGAGTATCTTGAAGACTACACCGACCCTGACAACTGGAGCTTCGGCTATAACTTTGACGGACAGCTGAATTACGTGCACCATACGTCAACCGACGAGGACGAGGAGACGCGCATAACACACTCAAACGGCGACATAACACAGGTGACGGAAACGGACAACGAGGGCGACGGTGGCTACACGTTCAGCTTCAGCTATACGTCTGACGAGGTGACGACGCCCATCGAAAACAGGGGCGGCATCATGATTTATGACGGTATCTTCGAAGTAGACCTCGACCAGATGAACGTGCTTTACTTTGCCGGACTTCTCGGCAAGGCCACCAAGCACCTGCCCGTAAGCGAGTATGACCAGGACGCCGACGAGACATACCGCTTCGAATGGAACATCAACAACGCCGGTCTGCCTGAATGGGTCAGCGTTGACGGATACCGCGAATACTTCGAGTGGTAATGCCGAAGCACGTCAACGATTTACAAGAGGGCACCTTTTGCACTGCGAAAGGTGCCCTTTTAGCGTGCAATTAGGCACCTTTTACAAGGTAAAAGGACACTAACGGGCAACGCATTGAT
>CALUGX010000113.1 GCA_944320285.1 uncultured Prevotella sp. | reverse complement strand
TTCGACGGCTACATCCGCGTGCTGCGCGAGGCTGCGCTGAAGCCCGAAGTGAAGTCAATCAAGACCACGCTGTACCGCTTGGCCAAAGACTCGAAGGTAGTAAAGGCTCTCATCTGCGCCGCCCGCAACGGCAAAAAGGTTACGGCCGTGGTGGAACTCCTGGCCCGCTTCGACGAGGAGAGCAACATAAAGTGGAGCAAGCGGATGCAGGAGGAAGGCATCAACGTAATCTTCGGCGTTGAAGGACTTAAGATTCACTCGAAACTGTTGTACATTGAATCGAAGCAGGGCAACATCGCCTGCATAGGCACGGGCAACTTCCACGAGGGCAACGCCAAGACTTACACCGACTACTTGATGATGACCGCAAGGAAGAACATCGTGCAGGAAGTAAAAAAGGTGTTCGACTTTATCGACCGCCCGTTCTCCCAGGTGCGCTTCAAGGAGCTTATGGTGTCGCCCAACTCGATGAAGAACCGTGTGCTCGCGCTCATCAACAACGAGATAAAGAACGCCAAGGCGGGCCGCGAAGCGTGGATTAAGATGAAAATCAACCACATCACCGAGATGGACGTTGTCAACAAATTATATGCTGCATCGGCGGCCGGCGTCAAGATTGGCATCGTGCTCCGTGGCAACTGCTCGCTCGTGACGGGCGTGCCCGGCGTGAGCGACAACATCAAGGCCGTGGGCATAATAGACCGTTATCTGGAGCATTCGCGCATATTGATTTTCTGTAACGGCGGCGCGCCGAAATACTTTATAGGCAGTGCGGACTGGATGCCGCGCAACCTCCTGAACCGTATCGAGGTGATGACACCCGTCTACGACGAAGATATGCAGCGCGACTTGATGCGCACGGTGGAGTACGGTCTTAACGACACTACAAACGGACGGATAGTTGACGGAAGCGGAGACAACGTGATACAGCCCGTCGTAGGCGACCGCCCGTTCCGCT
Organism: uncultured Prevotella sp.; assembly: GCA_944320285.1. Classification (GTDB taxonomy): domain Bacteria; phylum Bacteroidota; class Bacteroidia; order Bacteroidales; family Bacteroidaceae; genus Prevotella. The sequence continues at coordinate 2,603 of CALUGX010000113.1, read as the reverse complement.
CGCAAGAAGAGCTGCGCAACGCATACGAGGCAGAGGTTAAGGCCGCCAACGCTACGGCGGAATAACAGCCATATATCAAAAGACCGTCTTTCGGCGTGTAAAAGGCATCCTTTTGCATGATAACTTGTAATGACTTGAATATCAACGAGATAGCAATTTAAAAATAAATAGCAAAACAACATAGGGACAACGGACGGCGGCGTAGGCATTGCTACTTACTCTTCCTCTCCTTACCCTTCACTACTAAAAAACAAAAAATATGAGATTAGCAGCAATAGACATCGGTTCAAACGGAGCGCGACTGCTCATAAAGAACTTCAGGACGACACAGGACGGCAACCAACAGATTTCACGCGTGATGTATATGCGTGTCCCCCTGCGCCTCGGCTCTGACGTGTTCACCCTTGGCAAGGTTTCAAAAGAGCGTATGCTCATGATGAAGCATATGCTGAAAGCCTTTCGCCAGCTGATGAAGCTCAACCAGGTTGACGACTATCGCGCCTGCGCCACGTCGGCCATGCGCGACGCCGAGAACGGCAAAAAAGTGCTGAAAAAGCTCTATGAAGCCACGGGCATCAACCTGGAAATAATCAACGGCCGCGAGGAAGCGCGCCTGCTTTGCAACAACATCGTGGAGAACATCGAGAGCGCGACGGGCAACTATGCCTACATCGACGTGGGTGGAGGCAGCACGGAAATATCCCTGCTGCACGATGGAGCACTCATCCACAGCCAGTCGTACAACGTAGGTACGCTTCGTATGCTTGGCGGTATGGTGTCGAAGGAGACCATCGAGAACATGAAGGCCGACCTGCACCGCTTCGCCAAGGATTTGCCCGGCATACGCATCATAGGTTCGGGAGGCAACATCAACAAGCTCTATAAGCTCTCGCGCAACGGAAAAGAGACACGCGAGGTGACCGTCAGCGAAATCAGGAACATCTACGGCAAGCTCAAGGCCTTGAGCGTTGAGGAGCGCATAGAGCAATACGGGCTGAAGGCCGACCGTGCCGACGTCATCATCCCGGCATCGGAAATATTCATGGTTGCGGCCGATGCTCTTGGCTGTGACGTCATCAAGGTGCCCAACATCAGCCTTGCCGACAGCATAATCGACGGACTTTACAGAACAAAGTACGCCGCCTCGGATATGTAACGACCGACACCCACCCACCCGACATCCACCCCAACCCTCCCGAAAGGAAGGAGCTTGATGTGCATTTGCTGATGGTTAGTGGTTATTCGGCCTATTAGTCCCATCAGTCCTGTCGCCCTTATTAGCCCTATTGTCAGGCAGCCGGCTAACTGCCTGACAATCAGAGGCTTGTCAATATGCCGTCTTTTAGATTACAAAAGGCCACCTTTTAGAAGCTAAAAGACGGCCTTTTGCATTACAATTCACGGCCTTTTGCAAAGCCAATGGCAACCAACCGAAAACAAAGTGACTTCCTTTTGTTTAATAATTGTTAAGCATTGTCACATTTTAACACCTTAAAACGTATAAAAATATGTAAACGTTCTATCTTTACTATGGCATCAATTGCAAAAATAGATTAATACGGTTATAGAATATAACACAACCATATAACAGGCAAAATGATGAAAAACAAGCTATTTGCGACACTTGCCGTCATAACATTTTATACCACGGTTGCCGCTCAAACAGACACGTTGTCGGTAGACACGACGCTCACTCTCGGTGAGGTTACAGTCAACGGAATGCGCACCATACAAAAAGTTGACCGCACGTTGTTCCTCCCCACACGGAAGATGGTGCGCTCGTCGGCCAACGGCTACGACCTGCTCAAGCTGATGATGCTGCCCGGACTGAAGGTTGACCCTGTGCAACAGAGCATCTCTTCGTTGAAAGGCGGGGGCGTGCAAGTGCGCATCAACGACGTAAAGGCCGGCACGCAGGACATCCTCGCGCTGCAACCCGACGAGGTAATCCGCGTTGAATACATCGACAATCCGGGCGTGCGCTACTCCGACACGTCGCTCGACGCTGTGATAAACTACATCGTCAAACGCCGTTACTCAGGCTACGTGGGCGGCGTGCAGACAATGCAGGCGTTCGCAACAGGCTTCAACAACAGCAATGCATACTTCAAGTATAACCACAAGAAGTCGGAGTTCAGCTTCAATTACAACTTCAGTTACCGCGACTACGACAAGCGGCGGTATGACGAGACGGCCGACTATTACTTCCCTGACGGCACTACGCGCCACCGCGAATACCGCGGATACAACAGCCCCTTCATGTATAACACGCATGACTTCCTGCTGGGTTACAACCTTGCCGAACCCGACAAATACACCTTCAACGCGCGTTTCAATCTTAATATATACAACAATCCATACCGAGGAACCAACCAGCTGGCCGTAGAGACGGGACAGCCTGACCTGTACCAGTACAACAAGGCATCGTCAAGCAGCCTCACCCCGTCGCTCGACTTGTACTTTTCCGCCAAGCTGCCGCACAAACAAAGCATCGTCGCAAACGTAGTAGGCACATATATACACACAGACTATGACTACCTGATGCGCCAGTACCTGTTCGACCAATCGCCGTCACAGTCAATGCTGGCAGACCCCATAAACGA
>CALUGX010000112.1 GCA_944320285.1 uncultured Prevotella sp. | reverse complement strand
TCGTAGAGCTTCTTGAAGAACTCCGACGCCACGCGGGCGTGGGTCTCCGACGTCGTGCGGCTGTATATGTCGAACGATATGCCGAAGTCCTCGAAGCTCTTTTTTATCATCGCGTGGTAGCGGTCTACCACCTGCTGCGGCGTCACGCCCTCTTTCTTGGCGCGGATAGTGATGGGCACGCCGTGCTCGTCGCTGCCGCAGATAAACTTAACGTCTTGTCCTTTCAGTCTCAGGTAGCGCACGTAGATGTCGGCCGGCACGTACACTCCGGCCAGGTGGCCTATGTGCACTCCGCCGTTGGCGTAAGGCAGGGCGGCGGTGACGGTGGTGCGCTTATAGCTTTTCTTTTCCATGTTCCAATAATATAAGACTAACGGGCCCCGACGGGCCTAATACGCTGCAAAGGTACGAAAAAGAATTAAGAAAGAGTTAAGAGTTAAGAAAAAAGATGAATGTCCGCAAAGCGCCCATTCATCAGGAGTTATCGCCCGCTGCGCGGGCGATAACTCCTTTAAACGCTTCCTTCCCTGATTACGTCGATGAGTATCGGCTTGAGCCCGCCCACGAAGCACTCCACGGCGATGACCATCAGCAGCAGGCCCATGAGACGCATCATGACGTTGTTGCCCGTCTCGCCGAGGAAGTTGAACAGGCGCGACGAGGCGCGCAATATATAATAGGTAAGGATGTAGATGAAGGCTATCGAGCCTATCAGCACGCTTTTCATCGTAATGTCGTGCGCGTCGCTCATCAGCACTATGGCGTTGGCAATGGCACCGGGGCCGCAAAGCATGGGTATGCCCAGCGGGGTTATTGATATGTCGTTGGCATAGGTCTTTATCTCGTCGTCCTTCAGCTTCACGTGCGTGTAGCGCGCCTGCAGCATATCATAACCTATCTTGAAGATTATCACACCGCCGGCAATACGGAAGCCGTTGGTGGAGATGCCGAAGAACATGAAGATGAACTGACCGGCGAAGACGAACACTATCAGGATGATGAACGCCGTTATCGTGGCGCGTTTTACGATGAAGCTGCGCTCCTTGTCGTTCATGCCCTGCGTCATTGTCAGCAGCACGGGCATCGTGCCCAGCGGGTTGGCAAGGGTGAATATAGACGTAAGGCACAGCATTGCGTAAGCCAGAATATTGTCCATGATGTTAAATTGTCAAATTGTTAAAAGCCCCGGCGGGGCTGTCAGTCCTTTTTTATTTATGTGAATGCCCGCTATTATCCTAACCATGCCAGATGTGGATAAACCGACGGAGCATTCGTCTTTAACTACTTTAACTACTTTAACTACTTTAACTACTTTGCCTTAAAAGTTAACTCCGAAATTAAGTGCCAGACTGCCGTTGTGCGACGTGTCGAAGTCGTCATGGCAGATGTTTGACAGGCCTATGTCGTAAGCCAGTTCAAGATAGAACAGGTCGAAACCGACGCCACAGCCGAGGCGCAGGCCGCCGTCAAACCGCTGGAAGGCGTCGTCGGAGAACGAGCTGAAGGCCTCGCGTTCGGCGTAGTTCTTCATCTTGCCGCCCACGCCGCAGGCCAGGTAACCGCCGAAGAAGGGCTGCAAGGTAAACCGGCTGTCGATGTTGTAGATGTATTTCAGCACGATGGGCAGCTCGATGTAGTTCAGGTCGTAAGTCATCTTCTTGCCGCTGTCGAGCTTCTTGCGCCCGCCCTTCTCGGTGTAGAACACCCCGGCCTCGATATACACCGGCACCGTGCGCGAGAGCGGCAGGCCCACCAGCGCGCCGATGTTGAGCCCCGTCTGCCAGTCGCCGCCGTCGAGCCGGCTGTCGTCGGAGTTGACATACGAGAACGACGGACCTATCCTCACGCCGTAATACATATTGCCCGTTCCCAGTCCGCTGTCGTGGCGTCCGTAGGTCTGGCCGTAGTCGAGACGGTCGGTCGCCGGGTCATAATAACGGCTCTCTCTGTAACATTGTGCCTGAGCAGGCAGCAGCAAGGCGGCCGCGGCCAGCACGGCGAGCATCATTCGTTTCATCATCGTTTAATTTTTCGTTATTTTTAATTTTTTTGCAAAGGAACGAAAAAATCATGACATCGCAAAAGGAAAATCCCTAAAACGCTAAGGGGAAACCCTATGTTGAAAATTAAAAGTGAAAAATCCAAATGTCTTGGCTGAACAGCATACCTTTTGCAATGCAAAAGGTGGCTTTCCGCAACGCAAAAGGCCATCTTCCGCATCACGAAAGATGGCCTTTTGTAATCAGCTGATTATGAGGGGACTGGGAAGTCCGGAATGGCCGGGAAGACCGGGAACTATGAGAAGGCTGACAACCCGTCAACTCATCTGCAGACAGTCAGTCTGCTAAAACTCCTCGCCGCCACCCTCTCCTGAGCCGGTGACGTCGCTGCCGGGGCGTTTCTTGGGCGCCTTGGCCTTCATGTTGCCGAAGCTCCAGGTGAGCGTCATGTTCACCGTGCGGCCGCTGCGCCAGTTCTTCTGGTGGCGCGTGAAGGTCTCCGACGACGTGAAGTTCTCAAACTTGCGCGTGTTGAGCAGGTCGCGGCAGTTGATGGCGAGCGTCAGCTTGCGGTCGAGGAACGTTTTGCGCACGCCGAGATTCATGCTGAAATTGCCCTTGCGGTAGCCTTGCGTGATTACCTGGCGCGAGCGGTAGCGGCCCGTGAGCTGTACGGAGAGATCCCAAGGCAGCATCAGCGAGGCTTGCATACGGGCGTTCCACGTGAAGTTGTTGTCGCTCTCGCCCGTGACGGTCTGCCCCTCTATTTCATGCGTGAAGCCGTCGAGCTTGTAGTAATAAGCGTTGGCCGTGGTGGTAAGGTCGAGTATCCGGCATATCTTGTTCTTCATCACGAGTTCGAGACCGGCGCTTGTGCTGCTCGCAACGTTCATGTAAGTGGAGTACATCACGTTGTCGTCGGTGCTCTGGTAGTTGATGCGCTGGATGACGTCCGACGTGGGGCGGTAGTACGCGCTGAGCAGCAACGAGTGCTCCTGCCAGGTCTTCAGGTAGTTGAGCGAGAAGGAGTTGCTGTACTCCGGGGTGAGCTCCGGGTTACCGAACGACACCATCGAGGCGTCGCGCGTGTCGCGGAAGCTGTTGAGCTGGTGGCCGCGCGGACGGCGCAGGCGGCGCGTATAGTTGAGCTGCAGCTGTTGGGTGTCGTCAATCTGGTAAGAGAGGAACACGCTGGGGAACAGCTGGAAATAGTCTTTCTTGAACGCGGGGTCGCGCTCGGCGAGGCCGTGGTCCTGGTCGTAGTCGTAACTTGAGGTGTTGACGCGCCAGTATTCGCCGCGCAGTCCGGCCATGACGCCGAGGCGTCCGAACTTCATCGTGGCCGTGGCGTAGAGCGCGTGCAGGTCGTTGTTGTAGATGAAGCGGTTGTAATAGCCGCGGTCTTCCACCTGGTCGCGTCCGTCCCAGTTGGTGTCGTCGATGTAGCTCTCCTGCGGCGACTTGTCGCGGTCGAAGTTGGCTTGGTATCCGGCTTGCAGCAGAATGTCGTCGGTGATCGGGTTCTCGTAGTCGAGCTTCACCTCCCACGAGTGGTTGCGCATACGCATCGGGCGGTACTGGTAGTCGTATTCGTCGGCAAACATCTCGCCGTAGTACGTCGTGCTGTCCTGGTAGATGTTCT
>CALUGX010000111.1 GCA_944320285.1 uncultured Prevotella sp. | reverse complement strand
TTGTTGGACTCTTTCGCATTGTTCTACACATTTTTTATCGTTAATAAATGTGTCAACTTTTGCCAGGACAAGACATTCTCTTGCATGGCGCCGTCTTTAAATGCCCTCATGGTTAAAAGTTGAAAATAAAAACGGTATAAATTTGGGGTTGAAACGTATTTTACTTATCTTTGCATAAGATAATGCAAATCGTACGGAACGTAAAATAAAAGCGGATAAATCGCGTTTTTTTGTTTTTACTTCCGATGTATAGTTTGTCTTATAAAATAAGAATTAATACCTTAACAAGTACAAAACATAGAAGAGATGAAAACAGTTTATGATTTCACTGTCAAGGACAGGAAAGGTAAGGACGTGTCGTTGAAAGAGTATGCCAACGAAGTTATGCTGATAGTAAACACCGCCACAAAGTGCGGCTTCACTCCGCAGTACGAGGAACTGGAGAAGCTCTACGAGCGCCATCACGCCGACGGCTTCACCATTCTTGACTTCCCCTGCAACCAGTTCGGCCAGCAAGCTCCCGGCACAGACGAGTCGATACACGAATTTTGCAAGCTGACTTACGGCACGGAATTTCCCCGCTTCAAGAAAATCAAGGTGAACGGCGAGGATGCCGAACCGCTCTATAAGTTCCTCACAAGTCAGAAAGGCTTTGCCGGATGGGACGACAGCCACCCCCTCACACATATCCTCGATGATATGTTGTCAAAAGAAGACCCCGACTATAAGAGCAAGGCCGACATTAAATGGAACTTTACGAAGTTCCTCATTGACAAGAAAGGCGTGGTAGTGGCACGCTTCGAGCCGACCGAGAAGATTGAGAACATCGAGAAACAGATTGTAGAACTTTTAAACAATTAAGAATTAAGAGTTAAGAATTAAGAAAGTATGCCCCCAATAGCGCAACATTCAAATCATATTTTCTTAATTCTTAACTCTTAATTCTTAATCCATAAAGTATGGAAAACATTGAACATATCCGCTGTCTAATCGTAGGCAGCGGACCCGCCGGATACACGGCGGCAATATATGCGTCACGCGCCAATCTTGCACCGGTGGTTTATTGCGGCTTGCTTACGGGTGGGCAGCTGACGCAGACGACGGTTGTGGAGAACTTCCCCGGCTATCCGGAGGGCGTTGACGGCAACCAGATGATGCTCGACTTCCGCGCACAGGCGGAACGCTTCGGCGCAGACCTGCGTGATGGAGTGATTGTCAAGGCAGACCTCGGCAAGGCTCCTTACACACTGACGACAGACGACGGCCACGTGATAGAGGCCGATACGGTGATTATAGCCACCGGGGCGTCAGCTAAATACCTCGGCCTCGCCGACGAGGAGAAATACAAGGGCGAGGGCGTGTCGGCCTGTGCCACGTGTGACGGCTTCTTCTATCGCAAGAAGACCGTGGCCGTAGTTGGCGGCGGCGACACGGCTTGCGAGGAGGCGTTGTATCTCGCCGGACTGGCAAAGAAGGTTTACATGATTGTACGCAAACCGTTCCTACGTGCTTCGGAAGTGATGCAAAAACGCGTAAAAGAAGCTGAAAACATAGAGATATTGTTCGAGCATAACACTCTCGGACTTTACGGTGAGAACGGTGTTGAGGGTGCGCATTTGGTAAAGCGCAAAGGAGAGGCCGACGAACAAGTGTACGATCTTCCCATAGACGGCTTCTTCCTCGCCATCGGTCACAAGCCTAACAGCGACGTGTTCAAGGATTGGCTCGACACAGACGAGATAGGATATATCATCACCGATGGTGATTCGCCCAAGACGAAAGTGCCCGGCGTGTTCGCCGCCGGCGACGTAGCCGACCCGCATTACCGCCAGGCTATCACGGCTGCGGCCAGCGGATGCCGTGCTGCAATCGAGGCTGACAGGTACCTGAGGGAACAGGGCATCGTTTAAAAGGTGAAAAGGTGAGAGGGTGAAAAGGTGAAAAAGCATCAGCTATGAATACATTTAGCTTGTTTTTTCACCTTTTCACCCTCTCACCTTTTCACCTTTCAACATCAGTCCCGCGAACGTCAGTGCACCGTTAAGCAACAAAAGCTCGTAGCCGAAACGATAGGCCGTAAAGTGTGACGTGGCATAATCCAAGGCGAGACACACCAACGGCGACGCCACGGCAATGTAAGGCACGGCACGGTCATCGGTCTTTCGCTTGGTGAGCAGGCCGAAGGCAAACAGACCGAGCAGCGGTCCGTAAGTGTAAGAACAAAGAATGTAAACGGCGTCGATGACGCTTGTAGAATTAATATAACGGAACGCTATGATGAACACGACAAAAATAAAAGCAACGGAGAAATGGGCGCGGCGGCGCAGACGCTCGTCGCTCGCGCGTTGACAGATGTCAACGCAATAAGTGGTGGTTAGCGCCGTTAGCGAAGAGTCGATAGTGCTGGCCGACGCAGCAACTATCCCTATCGTGAAAAGCACTGTCACAAGGTCGCCAAGGCGTCCCGTAGCGGCGAACATCGGCAACAGTTCGTCGGAGTTGTCAGGCAGTGGGGTGCCCTCCTTTTGCGCCAGCATCATTAACAACACGCCGAGAGCGAGGAACAGAAGGTTGACGGGCACGAAGGCGAAACCATACGAGCAGACGTCTTTTTGCGCCTCGCGCAGCGTTTTGCAAGTAAGATTCTTTTGCATCATGTTTTGATTGAGCCCGGTCATTACCACAACGATGAATGCTCCGCTGACAAACTGCTTCCAGAAATTTTGCGGCGACAGCCAGTCGCCGAACGCGAATATCCGGCTGCGACGGTCGGCTGCGACGGCTTTGGCGGCGTCAACAAGCCCCATGCCAAGCTCCCCGGCAACGTTTATGATGATTAGCACAAGCGCGCCAATCATGCAAAGCGTCTGGAACGTGTCTGTCCAGACGAGCGTCTTAATGCCGCCCTCGCGGGTGTAAAGCCATATCAGCAACATCAATGCCGGCACCGTAACGGCGAACGGCACACCGTAACCATCGAACACGAAGCGTTGAAGGATTATGCAGACTATGTAAAACTTCACCGCAGCCCCGGTAAGGTCGGAAAGCATGAAGAATGCCGCTCCCGTCTTATATGCACGCCGTCCGAGCCGCCGTCTCAGGTAAGTGTAGATGGTGGTTAGGTTCATTTTGTAATACACGGGCAGCAACACGAACGCCACTATGAAATAACCGAGGATGAAACCGAGGCACGTTTGCAGATAAGTCATGTCTTGCCTGGCCACCATTCCGGGTACAGAAACAAAACTGACGCCCGAAACCGACGCTCCTATCATGCCGAATGCCACCATAGGCCAGGGCGACTTGCGGTCGGCGCGGAAAAACGTTTCATTGGTCGCGTGCGCCGACGTGACGCGACCGAGCACGTAAAGCACGGCAAAATATGCCAAGACAGTGATGATTATAAGCATGGCGCAAAGGTAATAAAAAGTATCAAATTACCCAATATGACCAGTCTTACACGATTATTTGCTGAATAATTAATGATTTTATATGTCTATATAGTTTATTTACATCGTGCCATTATGTTAAAATATACAAAAAGACAAATTAACACATTGCATATTTTACATGAATGTTGTATATTTGCATACTTAAATGTGCTGTTTCGGCACGCAAACCGGGGTTGACTGGATTTGACAGCGGGTAGGAATGGTACGTAAGCACGCGGAGCTTGGTCTGTTGGCTCCTAAATCTCAGCGGTCATAAATTTATCTGGCGAAAACAAATACGCTCTCGCTGCCTAATCGAAGTACAGTAGA
>CALUGX010000110.1 GCA_944320285.1 uncultured Prevotella sp. | reverse complement strand
TGTTGGACTCTTTCGCATTGTTCTACACATTTTTTATCGTTAATAAATGTGTCAACTTTTGCCAGGACAAGACATACATCTCAAAATAATTCCGCCAACGGATTGCCCCTTAATTCTTAATTTCCAAGAACCTTTCAACGTCTTCCTGCATCTTGCGGAAAGGAGGCGACATGACGTATCCCATATTCTTCTTTAACATCTGCACAATGTCCTGTACACTGTGTGAATAACACGAAAGTTCGTTGCGCATCTGAGTTGAATGTACCGCTTGGCGGCGTATCTCGGCTTCCCTTTCGCGTATCAGTATGCCACAGACTTTTGTCATTACCGGCATCACAATCTTGTCGAATAGGTGGTGACCCTGAATATATAAATAGGTCGTTTCTGGGGTGACACCAAGTCTGATGAGTTCGTTTTTTAGTGAAAGATACGACTCTTTCGCCTTCGGATACTTTCTGTGCAGCCAGTTTATCTTCTTGAATACCTTGCTTCTTAGGTTCTTTATTGCGATTTCCGGGGCGTGGACATTAAACCCGCCAATCTCTGCCACCTTGTTGAAGTCTGTCAGGGTAAACTGCCCGTAGTTCCCTTTTCGGTAGTGCCATACCGACCATACGAACAGTGGGAAGATGGCTTCGCTGTACTGCCGCATGAAGTCGGTAAAGTTAAAGATGGCATGGTCGTTAAGAGTCACCATCACGCAGACGTTGTGTAGTGACGGGGCATAGCACTGAAGGTTCTCTATCGAGTAAGCGTAAGTGTGGAAAACGAACGGGTTTGAGATGATTTTTTTCGACACTTCGGTGGCTCCTTGGATAAGATAGTCATAATCGGCGTCAACGCAGGCTATCATGTCTTGGCCTACGTTGCCGTTAATCAGGCTCATGAGCACGGAGCGTTTGCCGCGCTCCAATGTCTTGTTTGACGGAAGCATCACCTCGAAATATCTCGTGTCGTCCTCGTAACTGCCCAAAAGCGTGCGCCAGAACAGCACGTCGTCGTAGCTCTCGACGTATGCCACGATGCGCCTCTTGGCCGACTTCGACTTCAACTTGTTAGCTGCGCTGAAGTAGTCTGATGTTATGTTGTCACGCAAACGCTTTGTCATTTGTCACGGTAAGTTAAGGTCTCAGCATCTATTCATTATCCGTAATGTCGCTCACTTCGGTGATGTTGTCCATCCATCCGTTCATTACGACGGCCGGCGAGTGCGTTGTCAGGATTATTTGCACGTTCGCATTGAGGTCGAGGATGAGGTCTATGAGCCGCTTTTGCCATTCAATGTGCAGGCTTACCTCCGGTTCGTCCATGAACAAGACGTAAGGTTGGTTGTCCTCGATGAGCACCGTCAGCAGTATGGCGAGCATCTGCTTTTCGCCGCTCGACAGCTGGTAGGGGTAGAGCGTCTCGCCTATTTGCGAGAAACGTATTTCGTTTTCGGTCCTTACGATTTTCTTTCCGGTGTCAGAGAAAAGGTCGTCTATCATGTCCTGGAACTTCTTTTTGGGTTCCGATATGGCCTGCGCCCTGGCTGCCGCGTCGGGCGCGCCGCTCTGGAGCACGGCTATTATGCGGTTGCCGATGTTGACCTGATAGTCGAGATACTTGCGTTGTAGCTTGAACAGCTGCCAGTCAAGCTCGGTCACAAGGTTCGCCCCCATCTCGTTTAGCATATCTGCATTGAGCAACGGGCGGTCGAACGAGCGGATCACGTCGTATCTTATATGGGTGGCGTCGGTCGGACTGACGGTTATGTGCACACCCTTGAGCAGGTGGTTGTTGATGTCGCCGCACACGCCAACGCTCTTTACCACCTTATTTAATATAGTGCTCTTGCCCACGCCGTTTATTCCGCTCAGGATGTTGACTTTCCTGTCAAGCTCCCAAACCACGTGGCGACGGCCGCTCCAGAGCGACTCTATCTCTATTTTTTCAATATAATCGGCATATTTTTGCATAATAATAGATTTATCCTTACTTATTGACCACAAATATAAGCATTTCTTTCTGATTTGTGTAACTTTGCAGCAAAATTAATCAAAACTAATAACATTTATGACAAACAACCGTCCATTGATTGCACACTTGTGCCTGTTTTTCGCCTGTGCATTCTGGGGCTTGATGGCCCCGCTTGGCAAAGACGCCATGACCCACGGCTTCACGGGGCTCGACATGGTTACGTTCCGCGTTACCGGCGGTGCCGTGCTGTTCTGGCTTACGTCGCTCTTCTTGCCCAGGGAACACGTCCCCAAGAAGGATCTGCTTATGCTCGTAGGGGCCGCCGTGTTCGGACTTGTTACCAACCAGTGCTGCTACACCATCGGTCTTAGCATCACTTCGCCCGTCAACGCCAGCATCGTCACCACCTCGATGCCAATCTTCGCCATGATTCTGGCATTTCTCATTCTCAAGGAGCCCATAACGCTCAAGAAGGCCGGAGGCGTTGCTCTCGGCTGTGCCGGTGCCGTGACGCTGATTGTCACCAGCGCGGCGGCCACCAACTCTAAGGTCGGCGACATCCGTGGCGACCTGCTCTGCCTCGGCGCGCAGTTCTCGTTCGCCCTGTATCTCTCACTGTTCAGCAAGATGATACGCCGCTACTCGGTCATAACGGTAAACAAATGGATGTTCACCTACGCCACAATCATGATACTGCCGTTCACTTTCGGCCGCGTCTCGTCAATCGACTATGCCGCCGTCCCCATGTCAACGTGGCTTGAGACGGGCTTCGTCGTATTCTTCGGCACATACGTCAGCTACATCCTCATGATGATAGGGCAGCACACGCTGCGCCCCACCGTAGTGAGCATCTACAACTACGTGCAGCCACTCGTGTCGGTTACGGTCAGCGTGCTCACTGGTCTCGGCGTGTTCAAGCCGGCTCAGGGTGTTGCCGTCGTGCTTGTATGCATGGGCGTATGGCTCGTAACGAAGTCGAAGTCAAGACGCGATATGGAAGCAGAAGGCGACATTAAAAAGTAAAATGGTATAAATGGGAAAATAGTAAAAAAGGCTACGCCTAAGACCACCCGGCTGTTTTAACTTTTTTACCTTTATACCTTTTTCCTTTACCCTGCCTCGCATTGTCTTACGTTCTTACCTTTTTACATTTTTACCTTTATACTTATGGCAAACTGCATTCTTTCCCTCATCGGCTCAACCCCGCTCGTAGAGCTGGGCCGCCAGTCACGGCTTCACGGCCTAAGTGTGCCCGTGGCCGCAAAAATAGAGTTTTTCAATCCCGGCGGAAGCGTAAAAGACCGCGTTGCCTTAGCCATGATAGAGGATGCCGAGCGCAGCGGGCGGCTCGCCCCCGGCGGCACAATCATTGAGCCTACGAGCGGCAACACGGGCATAGGCCTTGCCCTCGTGTGCGCCGTGAAGGGATACAGGCTCATCCTTACCATGCCCGAAACCATGAGCATTGAGCGGCGCAAGCTCGTAGCGGCATACGGTGCCGAGGTTCGCCTCACACCGGCAGCCGAGGGCATGGCGGGCGCTGTGGCCGAGGCCGAGCGCCTGAGGGCAGCCACGCCGGGAGCTGTGACGCTTGGGCAGTTTACCAATCCGGCCAACCCGCGCTGCCACTATGACACCACGGGGCGCGAAATCTGGCAGCAGACTGCAGGCCGTGTTGACGTCTTCGTTGCCTGCATAGGCACGGGCGGCACGCTTTCGGGCACTGGCCGCAGGCTCAAGGAGCTTAACCCCGACGTCCGCATAGTGGGAGTAGAGCCGGCATCGTCGCCGCTAATCACCCAGGGAAAGGCCGGCCCGCACAAGATACAGGGCATCGGGGCCAACTTCATCCCCGACACTTTTGACGATGCCGTGGCCGACGAAGTTGTCACCGTGGCTGATGCCGATGCTCTGTGCACAGCCCGCGAGACCGCCCGCACCGAGGGACTGCTTGTCGGCATTTCGTCGGGCGCGGCCCTCGCCGCAGCCTTTGCCGTGGCTCTGCGCCCTGAAAACAGTGGCAAGCGCATCGTCACACTGCTGCCCGACACGGGCGAGAGATACCTCTCGACGGACCTTTTCGGACAGCAGTAAGCAACACGCTGACACTCAACGAATTACAAAAGGGCATCTTTCGCCATGCGAAAGATGCCCTTTTACGTTGCGAAAGGATACCTTTTGCACGCTAAAAGGTGTCCTTTCGCAAAACAGGAGATTGACAATGTCTTTTCCTGAAATAGGTTGACAGTTTTTGTTTAAATAAACTACATTAGTTTACACACTCCGGATAGAGGTAC
>CALUGX010000109.1 GCA_944320285.1 uncultured Prevotella sp. | reverse complement strand
GCGGCCATGCGCCGTGCCTTGGACGGCGGAGAGCAAGTAATCCTGTTCCAGAACCGCCGCGGCTTTGCCCCGATGGTAGAGTGCCGTGAGTGCGGATGGACACCCCGCTGCGAGGCGTGCGACGTATCTCTGACTTATCACAAGAACCTCGGACAACTCACCTGTCACTATTGCGGCCGCACGTACGCCGTGCCTGACGTCTGCCCTTGCTGCGGAAGCCGCAACCTGAAGAGCCGCGGCTACGGCACGGAGAAGGTGGAAGACAAGGTGATGGAGCTGTTTCCTGACGCCCGCGTAGCGCGGATGGATCTCGACACGACACGCACCCGCGACGCCTACGAGCGCATAATAAGCGACTTCTCGGCACATCGCACAGACATTCTCATCGGCACGCAGATGGTAAGCAAGGGCTTGGATTTCGACAAAGTGTCTGTTGTCGGCATACTGAACGCTGACTCCATGCTCAATTATCCTGACTTCCGGGCATATGAACACGCCTTCATGATGATGGCACAGGTGGCCGGCCGCGCCGGCCGCAAGGGTAAGCGGGGCTGCGTGATGCTGCAAACAAAGAGTCCGGAACTACCCGTCATCACGCAGGTGGTGCGCAACGACATTGACGGATTTTACAAAGACCTGACTGACGAGCGTCAACTCTTCCGCTATCCGCCATTCTACCATATAATAAACGTCTACCTGAAACACAAGGATGACATCCTTGTCAGCGCGGCGGCCGCAGCTCTCGGCACGCAGCTCCGCCAGTGGTTCGGCGACCGTGTGCTCGGTCCTGACAAGCCGGCGGTGGCGAGAGTCAAGACGATGAATATCAGAAAAATGGTTGTGAAACTTGAGCTTGGCATCGATTTGGCCAAAGTCCGCCTTTATCTCAACAAGGGTAAAGACATCGTTTTGCAAGATAAGAGATATAAATCGGTGACGGTTTACTTCGACGCAGACCCGCTTTAAAGGGGCGGGTGTTAAGGTTTGGTTGGGTATTAATTGTCTATTCTTCTTTTTTATCTTCCTTTTTCAGTTCAGGATAACTCGTGCGCGTGTGGTAGATAGCTTTCAGGCGTTCGGTCAGCACCTGCTTAGCCACGGCGATGTCGTGGAACGTTATGGGGCATGTCTTGAAGAAACCGTCGTCCACCTGGCCGTCGATGAGCTTGTTGACAAGGTTGGAAATGCTCTCCTCGGTGTACTCTTTCAGCGAGCGGGCGGCCGCCTCCACGGTGTCTGCCATCATGAGGATGGCCTGCTCGCGGGTAAAGGGGTCCGGGCCGGGGTAGGTGAACAGCGTGTCGTCAACAGGCTCGTCAGGGTGCTCGTTCTTGTAAGATATGTAGAAATACTTGGTCTTTCCCGTGCCGTGATGCGTCTTTATAAAGTCCTTTATGACGCCGGGCAGGTTGAATTTCTCTGCCATTTTCAGTCCTTCGGTGACGTGGCTTATCACCACTTGGGCGGCGTCTATGCGCGTCATTGCGTCCAGGGGATTGGCCCCGCCCATCTGGTTTTCGGTGAAGAAAGCCGGGTTTTTCATCTTCCCAATGTCATGATACATCGCCCCGGTGCGCACAAGCTGCGCCTTGGCACCTATTTTATTGGCTATCTCGGCGGCCAGGTTGCCCACCATTACGGAATGCTGGAAGGTGCCGGGAGCCACCTCGCTGAGGTTGCGCAGCAGCTTCTTGTTAGTGTTCGACAGTTCGATGAGCGTGACGTTCGACGTGAAACCGAAGGTTTTTTCGACAACGAGCATCAGCGGATAGGCGAACAGCAGCAGCACGCCGTTAGCCACGAAATACTTATACATACTGTGGTCCATCGTGAGGATGCTGTTGTCCTGCATCAGTTGCAGGGCGAAATACACGGCCGAACTGCCTATGGTTACGAGCAGGGCGGTCTTGAATATCTCGGCGCGCTGCGACAGTTCGCGCAGCGAATAGATGGCTATGAGACCGGCCACGAGCTGCACGATGATGAACTCGTACTGGTATTTCACGGCGGCGGCGCAGATGAGCACCATCGTGACGTGGGCCGTGAAAGCCGTGCGCGAGTCTAAAAACACACGTATGAAGATGGGCGCAATGGCGAACGGCAGGATGTAGACGCTGAGCACGTTGTGGCTGATCATCAGCGACACGAGCACGGGGAAGGCCGTAATCATGGTGTAAAGCATGATTATGCTGCGCGGTTTCTCGAAGTAATCTTTGCGGAACAGGCGCAGGTAAGTGGTGAAGAGAATCACCAGCGTGGCAACGAAGAGTATCTGCCCGGCTATCGTCGATGGCACGGCCCGCACGCTGGCGCTGCGCCGCTTGGTCTCGCGCTCGAACGAGTTGAGCACGCGGTAAGTGTTGTCGTCCACTATTTCGCCACGATCGATAATCTTCTGTCCGCTAAGCACCATGCCGCTTGCGAGTGGTATTCCGCTGAGGATGTCGCTCAGCTCGGCTTCGCTGCGCTCCTCGTCGTATGTCAGGTTGGGCTGTATGTACTCGTTCAGGTTGCAGCGTTGCAGTATTTGCCGCTGCGCGGCGAGCTTCGGGTCTGAGAATAGCCGTTCGTAAGCCGTCATCGTAGAGTAGACGCACGTTATCTCGACGCTTGTAGCCTTCTTACCGCTGACAATCCTTATCATGTTCAGCGTGTCACGATACAGGTCGGAATATTCGGGCGCATTCATCACGCCTTCTTGGTAAAGGCGGTGCAGACGGTCGGCTATGGTCTCAACATAGTCGTAAGACAGCCCCGGAATACCACCCTTGTAAGCGTCGGTAAAGCGTTTCACCTGCTCTTTCTCCACGGCGGCGTTATAGTTGTAATAAGGCTCGAAGGCCTCTGCTATGCTGTCCTGTTCATATTTGATGGTGGCCTCCGTCTTGTAGATAGGGAAGTCAAACTTGGCTATCAGCGAACTGTACATCCACGGCTTGCCCACGTCGTAGCGGAATTGCGGCCCGCTGTTGCGCGGCAGGAAGAACACCGTCACGGCGACGGTGATTATCAGCAGGGCGACTGACATCATCAATCGCGTGCCGTTGTTGCGGCTTGTCTTATTGAAGTTGATCATTTTGCTTGGTATCGTACATTGTCCTGCGAAAATACAAAAAAAACACATTAAATTACTAAAAAAATTGTATTTTTGCACAAAAATTAAGCGTTTACGATGACGGCTGCGGCCGACAAAGCAGCGGGCGGCATCGGTGCTGTTTGCAAAAGGTGCCCTTTCGCAGTGTAAAAGGTATCCTTTCGCAGTGTAAAAGATGCCCTTTTGCAGCGTAAAAGATGTCCTTTTGCAAGGCCGCCTGTAACCACCTGTCAGCCAGGACGTTATGAACGGCGGAATAAACGGGGCCGATAAGCCCGGCAAGAATGGCGCGGACGGCCCGTGACAGGCAAGCCGCCAGTCTGTCATCGAATGCCCGTTTGCAAAAAATGAACTTATCTACATTATAATAAAATGGCAGAAAGAAAAGTAAGGGTGCGCTTCGCACCAAGTCCCACAGGCCCTCTGCACATCGGCGGGGTGCGCACGGCATTGTACAATTACCTTTTCGCCCGACAGAGAGGCGGCGAAATGGTGTTCAGGATTGAAGACACTGACTCTAACCGCTTTGTCCCCGGGGCAGAAGAGTATATCATAGAGTCGTTCAGGTGGTTGGGCATCAAGTTTGACGAAGGCGTCAGCTTCGGCGGCGAATACGGCCCCTACCGCCAGAGCGAACGGCGCAGCATATATAAGAAATACGTAGACCGGCTGCTCGCCGACGGCAAGGCATACATCGCCTTCGACACCCCGGAGGAGCTTGAGGCCAAACGTGCGGAGATAAAGAATTTCCAGTATGACGCCCGCACACGCTCGATGATGCGCAATTCGCTCACCATGCCACAGGCCGACGTCGACGCCCTCGTGGCCGACGGCAAGCAATACGTGGTGAGGTTCAAGGTGGAGCCGGGCGAGGACGTCCACGTGCACGACCTCATCCGTGGCGACGTGGTGATAAAGAGCGACATCCTCGACGACAAAGTGCTGTACAAGAGTGCCGACGAACTGCCGACATATCACTTGGCAAACATCGTTGACGACCACCTGATGCAGATTACCCACGTCATCCGCGGCGAGGAGTGGCTGCCCAGCGCGCCGCTGCACGTGCTGCTCTACCGCGCCTTCGGATGGGAAGACACCATGCCGCAGTTCGCCCACCTGCCGCTGCTCCTCAAGCCCGACGGCAAAGGCAAGCTGAGCAAACGCGACGGCG
>CALUGX010000108.1 GCA_944320285.1 uncultured Prevotella sp. | reverse complement strand
ACCATCGGGGCAAAGCCGCGGCGGTTCTGGAACAGGATTACTTGCTCTCCGCCGTCCAAGGCACGGCGCATGGCCGCAAGGAGGGGTGGCGAAAACGGACCGTTCATCATCTTGCGGTGCTGTAGGTCCTTAATGTCTACCACATGGATTTCGGGCAGTTGCATATCGCCATAACGTTTGTCAAGGCGCACGTAGCCGTATTTGCCGGTGTGGGCGTTGTGCCACGTCTCGGCGCATGGCGTGGCGGAGCCGAGCAGCACCTTGGCCCCGGCTTTGGCGGCAAGCACTATTGCCGCTGAGCGGGCGTGGTAACGGGGGGCGGGGTCTTGCTGTTTGAACGACGTCTCGTGCTCCTCGTCGATGATGACAAGCCCCAGGTTGGTAAACGGCAGGAGTACGGCTGAACGCGCACCGAGGATTACGTCGTATGGGGTTTGCGACATTTGCTTCTTCCAAATCTCCACGCGCTCGGCGTCAGAGTACTTTGAATGGTATATGCCGAGCCTGTCACCGAACACCGCTTGGAGGCGTTGGCGTATCTGGACGGTTAGCGCAATTTCTGGCAGTAGGTAAAGCACTTGCTTGTGTTCGGCAAGGGCTTGGCGGATGAGGTGTATGTAGATTTCTGTCTTGCCGCTCGAAGTGACGCCGTGTAACAGCACAACATTCTTCTTTAAGAAGGCGAAGACTATTTGATTGTAGGCTTCCTGCTGGGCTTCGTTCAGGGGCTTTATGTTGTCGAGATGCGGCTCGCCGCCGTGGTTGAGGCGTCCCACTTCGCGCTCGTAAGCCACGAGAAACTTTCTGTCAACAAGGTTTTTGATTATAGCCGACGTGCAGTGGGACGTGTTCATCAGTTCGTCGCGCGTCAGTTCGGCCACAGGGGTGCGTACAGCCGTGGCCTTGATGGTGTCCCAATGCGTCATGGCGAGAAAGTCGGTAAAGGCTTTCAGCTGACCGGGGGCGCGCCTGAGCATATCCAAGGCCACGCCGAGTGCGCGTTCGTTTCTGAGCGCCGGAGCAAGCGCGAGGCACGTTTCGGTCTTGGGGCGGTAAGCGTCCACCGACTTCAATCCGCCGGGCAGCGCCGCTGAAAGCACGTCGCCGGGGGCGGCCATATAGTAAGTCGAAATCCATCGCCACAGCTCCAGCTGCCCGTCGGTGACTATGCGTGCGTCGTCGAGCACTAATTTTACGTCCTTGACGGCGAACTGCGGTTTGTCTTCATGCTTGCGGACGACAAGTCCCACGTATGTCTTGTTCCTGCCGAAAGGTACAAGCACACGCCGTCCGCGCTCTGCCGAGGCTTCCAGCTCCAGCGGAACGGAATAAGTAAAAAGGCCATCGAGCGGCACGGGAAGGAGGACGTCGATGTAATGGCAGGACATTACAAATGCGCTTAAAGGTTCTCAAGCCATTTCTTTCCGCGCTTTGTGCAAGTCCAAAGATAAATGCCTCCAACCACGATTACGCCAATAGAGAATATTAATCCAAGTCCTTCCATAATCATTCCAATATCTTATTAGCCAGCATGGCAGACAATACGGTAAGCACCAACCCGGTGATGATGACTGACAAGTTGGCTTCACCGCCGCCGTCAGTGAACAGCTGCGTTATGACACCTATTACGAGACCGGCGAAACTCAGCTTCGACAGGTCGTAAAAATACCCTGCCAGCCTGTCACGCCGCTGATGGTCGCGTTCACGTGCATTATCCGCCTTGCTTTGCCTCGAACTGAAATTGCCCATCAATGATTTGTCCTTGTATATGGTTACTTTATGCAAAGGTAGCAAAATCAGTGCTGAATTTAAAACAAATATTGAAAAATGTCACCGCTGTTAATCATTTTTTGCAAACGCATTTTACATCATCCGCAATGCAGCACGGCAAAAATCACACATCACCCTACGCCGCGCAGCCCGATTATGAATTATAAATTATGAATTATGAATTAAAAAACTATTCGCCCATTCCGTTGAGCTTCCGGCGCAGTTCGTTAGGTGTACATCCGAGATGCTTCTTCACGTAGCGCCCGAAAAACGACGTATTCGGGAAGGCCAGCTTGTTGGATATTTCCTTTATGCTGTACGTCGAGTTTCTCAACAGTTCCTTTATGTCCTTCAACACGTATGCGTCGATGATTTTCGAGGCGTTCTTGCCGCTCTCCTTCTTGCACACAACCGACAGGTATTTCGCGGTGATGCTCAATCGGTCGGCATAATATGCCACGCTGCGGGGCTTAGGATACGACTTTGCAAGAATTTCGATGAACTCGTTGAAGATATTTCCGCCCGACGATATTGGACGCGGGCATAAGTGGGCTATGCCGTCGAACACGTTACGGAACTCGAACACGAAAGCCTGCATCAGGGCGTCAACGATGTTGCCACGGTATGGGTTGTGCTTGTCGGCGAGCTTCGATTTCAACAGTTCGTAATACTGTGTGTATATAGCAACTTCAGCCTTCCCAAGCGATATTTTCGGGTTTTGCTCGAAGAACATCTTGAAGTTCCATCCCCTGACCGAGAGCGGCAACATCTTGAAGGCATAATCGAGCGACATGAACATCCCCATGAACTTCAGGTCGCCATAGTTCTCGACATGGCCTATTACGGCTTCGGGCACACCTATTATAACGTCGTCCTTGCCTACCATATACTCCACGTCGTTGATGCTGAGCCTGCAGCCTCCGCCGATGCAGAGGATAACGAAGATGCCGTCAATGCGCACAATGTCGGGACGTTCCATGCTGACAGTCTCGTCAAAGACGAAAATGTGTCCGTCGCCATACTCCAAATCGTCTATCTTGTTTAGGTCGTCAGTGCCTATACGTGTAATATACTCGCTCATAATGCCGTATGTTTTTGCGTGCAAAGTAAATACTTTTCCGTGAAACACTTGTTGCCGAAAATTCATCATAAACGGCCGAAATTTCCCGACAAAGGTTAAATATGCTTATACGCACGGGGCGTTTGTTAAAACATTTTTCAACGGCAACCGTACCAACGGTGCCACGCCTGGGGCACGCCTGTCAACAGCGTCGCAACGCCCTGGTTACCAATATGTTATAAAAGGCCACGTTTTAGCGTGCAAAACATGGTCTTTCAGGCTGTAATTCATGCCCTTTCACAACGCAATCTGTGCCCTTTTACGGTTCATCCGCAGTTTAGGTGTATAGTGCTAAATACTTGACATTCAGTCTTTTACACAAATAATACAATTCGTAACCGCTTGATAATCAATGCATCACACATGATATTTGTTCAAATCAGGCTAATGAAATTGCATTTCATATAACGACTTGTTTATTTATGGATAATGTATTGATATTTTTTCTTTTAAGAAGAAAACTCGATGATACAATTTTGATTATAATTAAAAGGCATACACCTGAACTGCGGATGAACCCCTTTTACATTATAGGTGCATAGCCCCAATAACGCAACGGGACACAAACCGCCATACGGGAACAACGTTTCCTATCATTCAAGACTTATGTCCTAAAAGTCTATGTGTTCCAAAACAGGACACATTTGATGCCCCATAAAGGATACAACGGCGTGGCAACATCGGTAACTTTGCACTGCGAAATTCTTAAAAAGACAGTGAAAATGAGAAATCTCGAACTATTTACAGTCCTGCTGTCGGCTGTCGCCCTGGCGTCATGCGGAGGCAAAGCTGACGGCGGTAACGCGGTCCCGCAGGCCGTAAAAGTGGAAACAACCGTCGTGACCGCCGCCACGGGCGAAGCGTCAGGCCGCTATTCGGGCACCGTAGAGGAGGAGAACGGCACGCTGTTGAGCTTTGCCGTGGCCGGCACTATCGACAGGATGCTCGTCAACGAGGGCGACTGCGTAAGCAAGGGACAGCTCATAGCCACGCTCGACCCGGAACAGCTGTGCAGCAACCGCGACGCGGCGAAGGCCGCCTTGACACAGGCCGAAGACGCATACAGGCGCATGGAGGAGCTGCACGGCAAGGGTAGCCTGCCCGAAATAAAGTGGGTGGAGGCGCAAACCGCGCTCGACAGGGCGCGCGCCGCCGAGCAGGTGGCGCGCAAGCAACTGGCCGACTGCCGTCTGTATGCCCCGTTCGCAGGAGTGATTTCAAGGAAGGTGGCCGAGCGCGGGCAGAACGTTGCGGCGGGAACGACCGTCGCGAAGCTCGTGTCGGTAGGCACGCTTAAGGTAAAAATAGCCGTGCCGGAGAACGAGGTGGCGCAAATCGCAGTCGGGCAGAAGGCCACCGTCACCGTCAACGCCCTCGGCGGAGCGAGTATAAGGGGCACCGTGGGCGAGAAAGGCATCGTGGCCGACCCGCTGTCGCGCTCTTACGACGTGAAAATAAGCGTGCCAAACGAGGGGCGGCGGCTGATGCCCGGCATGGTGGCAGAGGTGGCAATCGACGGCACAAGGCACCAAGAGGCGTGCATAATACCGGCCCACGTGGTGCAG
>CALUGX010000107.1 GCA_944320285.1 uncultured Prevotella sp. | reverse complement strand
GGCGACAGGCCGCTGTTCCTTGCGCCGATGGAAGACGTTACGGACATTGGCTTCCGCAAGCTGTGCAAGAGGTTCGGCGCGGCAATGGTCTACACCGAGTTCGTCAGCGCGGAAGCACTGGTAAGGGCCGTAAAAAGCACCGTCAATAAACTGGCCATAAGCGACGACGAGCGGCCCGTGGGCATACAAATATACGGACGCGACGCAGAGTCGATGGCCGAGGCGGCGAAGATTGTAGAGGAAGCCGGGCCTGACCTGATAGACCTCAACTTCGGTTGTCCCGTCAAGAAGGTGGCGGGCAAGGGCGCGGGGGCCGGTATGCTGCGCGACGTGCCGCTGATGCTCAAGATTACGCGGGCAGTGGTAGACGCCGTGAAAGTGCCCGTGACGGTGAAAACAAGATTAGGATGGGACAACCAAAACCTCATAATAGAGGACTTGGCCGAGCAGCTGCAAGACTGCGGCATACAGGCTCTGACCATACACGGACGCACCAGGGCGCAGATGTACACGGGCGAAGCCGACTGGACGCTGATAGGCCGAGTGAAGCAAAACCCGCGCATACATATCCCCATAATAGGCAACGGCGACATCACCACGCCAGAAGAGGCGCGGCTGGCCTTCGAGCGTTACGGCGTCGATGCTGTGATGGTGGGGCGCGCAACGTTCGGACATCCGTGGATATTCAAGGAGATGCGCGACTATCTTGACGGCTGCGGGCCTGACCCCACGCTTACGCTCGACCGCAAAATAGACCTGCTTGAGGAGCAGCTGCGCATCAACGTGGAACGCATCGACGAGTATCGCGGCATACTGCACACGCGCCGTCACCTGGCTGCCACGCCCATATTCAAGGGCATCCCGAACTTCCGCCAGACGCGAATAGCCATGCTGCGCGCCGAGACCGTGGACGAACTGACTGAGATTTTGGAACAATGCAGGAAAACGTTGGAAGCTAATAGTTAAGAGTCTGAAAATTAAGAATTAAGAGTTAAGAATTAAAAAATATGCTTTGTCGCTGCCTTCAATGGTATTCTTCTTAACTCTTAATTCTTAACTCTTAACTTACCTGCTCTTAACTTTTAAATTATAAAACATGAACGACTACCAATCACGCACACGACAGCTTGTGGGCGACGAGGCCGCCGACCGTCTCGCAAGGACACGGGTGATAGTGTTCGGCGTGGGCGGCGTGGGCAGCTGGTGCGTAGAAGGCCTTGTGCGCTCCGGCATAAGACACGTAACGATAGTAGACCCCGACTGCGTTTGCCAGTCGAACGTCAACCGGCAGCTCATGGCCACAGCAAAAACCGTGGGCCGGGTGAAGGTCGACGCACTGCGCGACCACCTTTTAGACATCAGTCCGGAAGCCGAAATCACAGTGCGCCATGAGGCTTTTTGCGCCGAGACCGCAGCCTCGTACTGCTTCGACAACTATGATTTCGTCATCGACGCAATCGACAGTCTGCAAGACAAAATGCTGCTCATACGCACTGCGTGTGCGTCGAAGGCACGGCTGCTGTCGTCGATGGGAGCGGCGCGCAAGCTCGACCCGGCGCGCGTCAGCGTGGCCGAGTTCTGGAAAGTGAAGGGCTGTCCGCTGGCCCGCTCGCTGCGCCAAGGCTTCAAACGCTCCGGCCTGATGCCGCAAAAGAAGTTTAAATGCGTCTACAGCGACGAACTCCTCGCCAATGCAGGCACGTCGCGGGAACCGCGTGCAAACGGCTCTGTGGTACACATAACGGCCATGTTCGGCTTCACGCTGGCCGGACTGGTAGTGAAGGAAGTGGTAAAACAGGAATATTAAGAGTACTTTTTATGGGTTAAGGAGTTATGTAGTTAAGGAGTTAAGACAATAGCCCTGTCGTTTATAAGGGAGTTTTAGCCAATATAGCATTTGTCTTAACTCCTTAACTACATAACTCCTTAACTCCTAACATAAAAATAAATAATCATCAAAACAATGGAAACACAGGGTTACAAGACAAAGAATTTCGGCGTGCCGACCAAGCGGTATTGCCAGACAATGCAGCTGAAAGACGACGCGGAGCTTATCCGTAAATACAGGGAAGCACACGACAAAGAACATTTCTGGGACGAAATCAGGCAGGGGATAAAGGCCGTTGGAATACTCGAAATGGAGATTTACATCCTCGGCAACAGGCTGTTCATGATTGTTGACGCGCCCGCCGACTTCAACTGGGACGAGGCTATGGCGCGCCTTGCCACGCTGCCGCGCCAGCAGGAGTGGGAGGATTACGTGGCGTCGTTCCAAGACTGTGCGGCCGGGGCAACGTCAGACGAGAAGTGGCAGATGATGGAACGGATGTTTAATCTTTAAAAGGAAGCCCCTCCCCGCCTCCCCAAGGGGAGGAGAAAGGATAAAAGCCATGCCGGAAAATATATTTAAAAGGCGGATAAGATAACTCTGGCATCACATTATTTTTAACAGAAACCCCCGGCTGTCCTCACTTGGACGGCCGGGGTTTTGTATTAGAAGTTCTCGCGGTCGAGACTATCGTTGAAGTCGCGCGGCTCTTTCGGGGCCAGCGGATCATGATATTCGTCGCGTGCGGGACGGTGCTCGAAGCGGCGCTGCTCGCGCGGCTGGCGCTCAGGACGCGGACGACGCTCGCCTCTCGGACGGCGTTCACGCTCAACGTAGCCTTCGGGTTTCGGTATGAGCACACGGTGAGAGAGCTTATATTTGCCTGTCTTCGGGTCGATTTCCATCAACTTCACGTTAATTTTGTCGCCCTCTTTCAGGCCCGCTTCCTCAACGGTCTCAAGGCGTTTCCAGTCGATCTCCGAGATGTGTAGCAGCCCGTCCTTGCCCGGCAGAATTTCAACGAAGCATCCGTAAGGCATGATTGAACGTATCGTGCCCTCGTAAACCTCGCCCACTTCGGGTATGGCGACTATGGCTTTAATCTTGGCGATGGCCTTCTGGATGCTCTCCTTGTTGGGCGCGCTCACCTGAACCTTGCCTACGCCGTCGATTTCGTCGATGGTAATGGTGGCTCCTGACTCGTCCTGCATCTGCTGGATAATCTTTCCGCCCGGACCTATTACGGCACCGATGAACTCCTTAGGTATCTCGAACGCCTCGATACGCGGTACCTGCGGCTTCAGTTCGGCACGCGGTTCGGCGATGGTGTCGGTCAGCTTGCCGAGGATATACTCGCGTCCGGCCTTGGCCTGCATGAGCGCTTTCTCCAAAATGTCGAAGCTGAGGCC
This sequence comes from uncultured Prevotella sp., assembly GCA_944320285.1. Classification (GTDB taxonomy): domain Bacteria; phylum Bacteroidota; class Bacteroidia; order Bacteroidales; family Bacteroidaceae; genus Prevotella. The sequence continues at coordinate 1,377 of CALUGX010000107.1, read as the reverse complement.
GTCACACTTGATGTCCATCTGCGTTGCCGTCAGTCCGTCTTTCGTTCCCGTGGTCTTGAAGTCCATGTCGCCGAGGTGGTCCTCGTCGCCGAGTATGTCGCTAAGCACGGCGTACTTGTCCTCTCCGGGGTTCTTTATCAAGCCCATAGCAATGCCGCTCACGGGCTTCTTCATGGGCACACCGGCGTCCATGAGGGCCAGCGTTCCGGCGCAAACCGTAGCCATCGACGACGAGCCGTTGCTCTCCAAAATCTGTGAAACAAGGCGCACCGTGTAAGGGAATTCCTCCGGTATCTGTCCCTTCAGCGCACGCCAAGCCAAGTGGCCGTGGCCAATCTCGCGACGTCCCACGCCGCGCTGCGCCTTCGCCTCGCCCGTGCAGAAGGGCGGGAAGTTATAGTGGAGCAGGAAACGCTGGTAAGAGCGGTCGAGCACATCGTCCACCAATTTCTCGTCGAGCTTTGTGCCGAGTGTGCAGGTTGTGAGGCTCTGCGTCTCGCCGCGTGTGAATAGCGAGCTCCCGTGAGGCATGGGCAGAGGTGACACCTCACACCAGATGGGGCGTATCTCGTCGGTCTTGCGTCCGTCGAGACGCTTGCCCTCGTCAAGGATGCAGCGGCGCATGGCGTCGCGCTCCACGTCGTGATAGTAACGATCTACGAGAGCGTATTTCTCCTCCAGCTCGTCCTCCGTCAGCTCCGTGTGAGCTGCGGCGTAAGCCTCCTCGAAATCGGTCTTTATCTTGTCAAAAGCCTCCTCGCGCGACTTCTTGTCGTGGTCGCCCGCCTCGGCTATGGCGTAGCACTTGTCGTAAGTGGCCTTACGCAGCTCTTCGCGCAGTTCCTCGTCGTTCACCTCGTGGCAGTATTCACGCTTAACGTCGGTGCCGAGCTCCTTCATAAGTTCTTCCTGGAGCACGCACATCGGGCGGATGGCTTCCTGGGCCACTTTGAGGGCCTGGAGCAGGTCTTGCTCCGAAACTTCGTTCATCTCGCCTTCAACCATCATGATGTTATCTTTCGACGCACCCACCATGATGTCCATGTCGGCATTCTTCATCTGCTCGAATGTCGGGTCTACAACGTACTGGCCGTTGACGCGGGCAACGCGCACCTCTGATATCGGGCACTCGAACGGGATGTCCGAGCAAGCCAGGGCGCACGACGCGGCAAAGCCGGCAAGGGCGTCGGGCTGGTCAACACCGTCGGCAGAGAAAAGGATTACGTTTACGAATACTTCGGCGTGGAAGTCGGAGGGAAATAACGGGCGCAAGGCGCGGTCTACCAGTCGGCAAGTGAGGATTTCGTTGTCGCTTGCCTTGCCTTCGCGCTTCGTGAAGCCGCCGGGGAAGCGTCCCGCTGCGGCGTATTGTTCTCT
>CALUGX010000106.1 GCA_944320285.1 uncultured Prevotella sp. | reverse complement strand
CCGAACCTCTTGCACAGCTTGCGGAAGCCAATGTCCGTAACGTCTTCCATCGGCGCAAGGAACAGCGGCCTGTCGCCAAATTGTATGTTGCCTATGTTCATGTCCTGTTTTTTAGGAGTTAAGGAGTTAATTCTTTTACTCCCAATCATTAACTCCTTAACTCCAATTTCTTAATTCCTTATTAAATGATACATTCCCCCGGCCATGAGCCTGACCAGGCCCTTCATTTCGAGCGAGAACATCACGGCTGTAAGTTCGCCCACGGGTATTCCCGTGCGCGCTGCGAGCGTGTTGATCTGCTGGTCGTTCTCTTTTTCGAGTATTGCCGCAGCTGTCTGCTCGTTGTCGGTTAGTTCGGGGAAGAGCGTTCGCTCTATACCCTGTCGCCGGGCGTGCTCCATCTCGGCGTCGGCCGTCCAGCCCATAGCCTTCACGAAGTCGTCGGCCGAGGTTATTAGCGAGGCTTTGTTGTCGCGTATCAGGTTGTTGCAGCCCTCCGAGCACTCGTCGCCCGCGCGTCCTGGGAAGGCGAACACGTCGCGGCTGTAGCTCCCGGCGATGCGCGCCGTGACAAGAGCACCGCCGTGTCCGGCACTCTCCACCACCACCGTGGCGTCCGCAATGCCCGCCACGATACGGTTGCGCCGCAGGAAGTTCAGCTTGTCGGCATTGGTGTGCGTGAAGTGTTCGGTCAGCAGTCCGCCCTGCGTCAGCATCTGCGTGGCCGTGTCCCTGTGGCGCGGCGGGTAGAGGTAGTCAAGCCCGTGGGCCAGCACTGCCACGGTGTCGAGCCCTGCGGCCAGGGCCTCGCGGTGCGCGCAGATGTCTATGCCGTAAGCCAGTCCGCTGACTATTAGCACGCCCGGACACAGCCCGGCCAGCCGCTTGACGAACGAGTGCACGCAGTCTTGCCCGTAGGCGGTGCAGCGGCGCGTGCCCACCATGTTGATTACGCGGCTGCGGTTGAGCGCGGCCGTGCCCTTATAGAACAGCACAAGCGGCGCGTCGGCACATCCTGCCAGCCTTTGCGGATAGTCGTCGTCTCCGAGACAGAGCGTCTTTACGCCGTTGCGCGAGGCATACTCCATCTCGGCCTCGGCCTTGTGCCGCGCTTCGGACACGTCGGCCAGCGTCTCCACGATTTTCTGCGGGCACGCCGGCAGAATGTCGCGCAGGTTGCTGCGGTTATCCATCACCGCCGTTGCACTGCCCGCCGTACGGTATAGCTGCACGGCTTCGTCGGGATAGAAGTGCATGGCGGCGGCCAAGGTCAGTATGTTGAGGGGTTCGCACATATTTTCTAATTGAGAGTTGAAAGTTGATGATTGAAAATTATGATTACCTTTTCTTTCTAATTGAGAGTTGAAAGTTGATAATTGAAAATTATGATAACTCTTTTCTCAATCAAAGTTAATGCAAATCATAATTGTCAATTTTCCATTATCAATTCTCAATTTGAAGCGAAGCCGAAGGCCTCGTCGTACTCCCTGCTGTGGGCCAGTTTGCCGTCCACTAAGCACACCAGCTCTATCACACCCTTGAAGCTCAGCCTGTTGTCAGCCGCCCGGTAGATGTCTTGGTAGAAGATGTAGCGCAGCCCCTCCTTCTTCAGGTTGATGCACGAGATAAACTCGTCGTCGCACCTTAGCGGAGCCTTGAACTGCAAGTTCATCCTTGCCACCACTGCGTCGGTGCCCCGTCGGTGCATCTCGGCGAAGCTCAGACCGCACTTTTGCAGGAACAGGTGGCGCGTGTGCTCGGCGTAATGCAGGTAGTTGGCGTTGTTGACAATGCCTTCGATGTCGCACTCATAGTCGCGAACCATCATACGTGTGGTGAAAATATATTCCATAACAAGTGCAAAGATAGTTGATAAAAATGAATAATGCAAATAAAAAAGCATAACCTAAACACCCACCCCAACCCTCCCGAAGGGAGGGGGCTTAATTACCGTTGTATTGTAATTTGTGGTAGGGGAAAGCTGGGAGGACTGGGAGAATTGGGAAGACATGGATTTCGGTGACAGCCATGTTAGCCCTTAAAGCATACTAAGCTCCCTCCCTTCGGGAGGGCTGGGGTGGGTGTTAGGTAGTGTTGGGGTGGATGTTTTGCCTTCCAAAAGCTATCCTATTGCAACGTAAAAGGGCACGTTTTGTCGCGCAAAACGTGCCCTTTTGGCATAGTGTTGATCATCAATGAGTTATGAATGCTTCATTATTTGTCACCCAACCCTGGCTTTAAAGACCCATATAGACATTTCTAAAAATGCCACAAAGCATGTCAAGCCCCCTCCCTTCGGGAGGGTTGGGGTGGGGGTCAGGTAGGTGTTTGGGTGTCAGTTGCCTGTTTGTGATGGTGTTTACCCCCTCATCTCGCCACCTTCAGCAACCTCGGAGCCACGCCGCCTCCGCTGACTTGCATCAGCAGAACGCCCTTGGGCAGGCCTGAGAGCTGCGTGCCGGTAGAGCGGATGGTGCGCGTTGTCACCAAGCGCCCGTCGGTTGTGTAGACGGCGAGCGTCGCGCCTATGGCGTTGTCGCTTACTGTCAGCGTCTCCGTGGCGCGGTCGTAGCCTATTTCCGGGCGGGTGACAACGGCCTGTGTGATGCCTGACGTGAAGTCGTCGTCGAGCACTTCGCCCATCAGCGAGTTCAGGTACACCTCCAAAGCCGTGTATCCCTCGCCGTTAACGCTGTTGCGGTCGGCGGCGTCAGTGGCGTCGAGGCCGTGCTGGCGCTCCCATTCGTCAGGCATTCCGTCGCCGTCGGTGTCTGTCGGAGCCGTGCCTGCTTCGTGCGTCAGGCCGAGGCCTTCGGCGTCATCAACCGAGTCTATGATGCCGCGCTTGCCTCTCTCTGAGCCTGTGTATTTTGGTTCGCCCGTCTTCACGTCGTTGATTATGCGCTTCTCAATGGCGTCCTTGCTTATCGTTCCCGCCCCGGCCAGCACGCTCTCGTAAGCGTCTTCGGCGGTCTCGATGTCCGTCAGCATATAGCGTGCGGGGTCGTATTCGCCCGAATTGCCGAGCACGGCATTGTAGCGGTAGTAAGGCGTCTTCGTCACAATGCGCTCGCCGGCGCGTATGTCGTCAAGGCTGTACGTCTCGGCCGACATCGCCTTCCAGTTGTCAGCCGTGGCTTCGGCGTTGCCTTCCATGACGTTGCCCGCCACGTACCACTTGGCCGGCGCCCACGACGTAGCGCCCTCGCGGGCGTAACTTGCGTTCACGAAGTAAGAGTCTTCGGGCGACTCAGGCCCCGGTTTGTAATAGTTGTTCATGAAGTTGCACTCGTGGGCGGAGTTCAGTCCGTTGTATTCTGTTATCTCGGCCGTGTTCTCGCCGCCGTAGCAGGCGCCCCGGCTGCCCCAGTTGAAGTTCACGTTGTTGGCGTATTCCATGAACACCACATAGTCCTCGCCCCTGGCCCCGTTGAAGCGCGGGCTGCGGCTGTTGTTGCCGGAGAGCAGGTTGTGGTGGTAAGTTGCCGGCGAACCGCCCCACTGCGAGCCGTATCCGCGCGCTCCCTTGGCGTGGCCCGCGTCGTAGAGGCCTTCGTGCACGATGCTCCACTGCACGGTGAGGAAGTGGCTGTCGGCCGTGTTCATGTTCTCCTCCATCGACCATCCGAACACGCAGTGGTCGAATATGTAGTTTGCACAGTTCTCCGTTCCGCAGGCTTGGTCTTGCTGTCCGTCGCCCGAACGGAAGCGTACGTTGCGCACGATGAAGTTCTGCGAGTTGCCGAAGTTTACCTTTGCGCCCACGATGCTGATGCCGTCGCCAGGTGCGGTTTGGCCCGCCAGCGTCCAGTCGGCGCGGTTAACGTCGAGTCCGCTGTTGAGTTTAATCTCTCCGTTCACGGCGAAGACTATCGTCAGCGGCTCGTCGGGATACTGCTGGAAGGCCCAGCGCAGGGTTCCCTCGCTGTTGCCGTCTTCCAGTTTCGTCACCGTCACCACCTGTCCGCCGCGTCCGCCTGTGGTGTATTTGCCGAAGCCTTCGGCCGTGGGGAACGCCGGTGCGGTCTCGCGCATGGGCACCGCGCTCGACGTAACGCCGTGACGCGACACTGCACGCACCGTGTATGAAGCCTCGTCGCCCTGCCCGATGGCGTATTCAGGCTCGCTTACGAAGGCTGCGAACACGCCGTCCTTGTAGACGATGTAGCCCGCCGCCATGTCGTCGCTCTGCCATGTGTAGCCCGTGCCGGTGGCCTCGAAGCTGTTAGGCGTGGCCGCGCCACGCAGTATCTTGGAGTAGTTGAACGGCACGTCCGATGCCCGCTCGAACATGAAGTCGGCGTTCATGTACGCCTCCACCTCCGATGTCGTAGCCTGGCGGCTGAACGATGCGCGACGGCTGACGTCCGCCGGCGTGCCGTCGGGCATGGTGCTGTTGTATTCGTAGTACGAAGCCGTAGCCCCGCGGCCGTCCCAGTCAGCCCAGCCTTCCGGCCTGATGTGGTTGCCGAGGGTACAGTTGATGAACATCGTGCCGCAGTTTTCGCCCCACGGACGGCCTAAGTAATAGCTTGCGTCGGCCACGCCGTCGGCTGCGGTGATGTTGCAGCGGTTGAAGAACAGACCTCCGTAGAAGGGGCTGTGACTAAGTTCGGGATACATCACGCCGGTCATCGTCACGTCGGCCTTTGCCGCGGCGGTGATGTACTGGCCGCCGGCGAGACAGCGTATCTCGCAGTTGTCGAACCACTCTAAGCCGCTGTCATAGATGAAGTCGGTAGCTCCCTCGATGGTGCAGTT
>CALUGX010000105.1 GCA_944320285.1 uncultured Prevotella sp. | reverse complement strand
CAATCTTCAAGAACTCCAAACTGCACATTTTCCTGACTATGTAAAAACGGCAAAGCGTGCCACTGCCCGTAGCCGATGGCTCAAACACCGGACAGGGAGGCACAATTCTTTGGGCTGCAAAGTTACAAATTATTTTTCATACAAGCATAAAGAATGCGCAAAAACATTGCTAATATGCTCAACAAAAGCGGCTTTCATCCATGCCGACTTAAAAAGGCGTCAGCTTTGTGTACCGTCCGTGGTCTGTGGCGCGGCTGCCGAACGTCACCGCCTGATGCTGCTTCATGCGCACTGGTTTGCCGTCGAGCGTGCCGGGCGTCCATTTCGGCATATCGCTCAGCACGCGGATTACTGCCTCGTCCATCTTGGCCGTGCCATGCTTTACTATGCGCACACCGGTTATGCTGCCGTCGGCTTCAACTATGAACTCTGCCCAAACCTTTATCGGCAGCCCTGTATAACCGCCTGCAGGCGACGACCTAAGCGCGTCTACCATATAATCCGCATAGGCCTCGGCACCTCCCGGAAATGAGGGCTGCACCTGCAAACCGCGCTTCGTTAGCGAAGGCACCTGCAAGCGCATGACGTAACGCGACCTTACGGGCTTGCCTTCTTTCATGCCCGGCTGCCAGTCTGGCATTTCGCTGACGGCTTCGAGCACGGCACAGTCTTGCGCGTAAGTGCCGTGCCGCAGTATGCGCGCACCGGTTATTGTGCCGTCGGCTTCAATGATGAAACCCACGCGGACAGTGTCCATCTCGCCGGTGTAGTTGCCGAAGCCGTAGGATTTAATCCAGTTATGGATAAACTTGCGCATCTTTTTCATGCCGCCGGGAAACTCGGCCTTCACGTCAAGGGCTTTCTGCGGCAAGACTTTCATGCGCACTGTTCCGCCGGCCGAGTCAGTGGTTACTGTGAACGGGGCGCCGGCGGCTGACAGACGCGGGCCGGCGGCGTTAGCCGGAAAGACGGCGCAGAAGAACAGCAGCATAAGCGCATTGCGCACCTTGGCAGACAGCGCACTGCGGAAAAAAACAGCATTTACCATAAGCAGTTAGTTTTAAGCAATTATTCCCTGAACACAAAATTACGCTTTTATGCAATACGCCGTAACACCCAAACGCATAATTTAACATTAATTTTACCAAGCACTGAAGACGGCGGACAGGCGGACGGCCACAAACATTTACCCTGCAAAAGGGCATCTTTTGCACGATAAAAGGGCACCTCTTGCACGATAAAAGGGCACCTCTTGCATGACGAAAGGTGCCCTTTTGCAAACAGATTGAGTATCAAATGGTTACGAGACTACTTTTTCTTCAACTTGATTGAGATTACGCCGTCCTTGGCCTCCGGGCCATATTTGTCTACGGTGTCGGCCTTGTCCTTGAACACCTCGATGCTCTCGATGTCGGCCGGCTTGATGTTGCTGATGTCTTTAACGCGCTTGCCGTCAACAAGATAGTAGACCTTGGAGAAGCCGCTCTTCTTGTCACTCTCGTCGGCCATGCTGAACTTCACGGGCAAGGTGTATTTCACGTTTACCACCTCGCCGTTTTGCTTGCCGGGCTTCCACTTGGGCATGGCGCCGACCACGCGCAGGGATTCCTTGTCAAGACTTGGAGCCACGCCGCGCAAAATCTTCGCATCGCCGACAGTCCCGTCCTTGCCTACGACGAACTGCACGATGACGCGCCCCTGGATGCTGTCCTTCACGGCATCGGCCGGATACTTGATGTTATCGACGAGGAACTGCATCAAGGCTGTGTGGCCGCCTGGAAACTCCGGCATTTCTTCCACTACGTCGTACACGTCGCCGTCAGGCTGGCTGTCGCTCACGGCAGCCACACCGCCTTCATCGGGGTTTTCTTCTACTGCGTGCAGGTCTTCACCGCCTACCCTTGTAACCATCAGGGCCACGGTCTTACCCTTCAGGGTGTCTGCACTGACGGCATCGGTCACGGCACTTACGAGAGCCTCGCCCTCACTCTTTATTTCATTACTCAGGCTTTCGGCCTTCGGTGTGGCGAAAGCAGCTACGGCCACAGCCGCCACCGGGAGCGCAACGAGCGTCTTCATGCGGCTCCACGGACTTGATTTTCTTTTCATCATCATGGTAATACGTTTTTTAAGTGAACATTGGTTAAGGTTGTTTGCCATAGTAAAGAGCCGCTCGCCAACGGCCTTGCGCACCAGCAGGAGCTGGTAGTCGGCGGCGTCGATGCCAGAGGCGAGCACACGGCGGTCGGCCTCATACTCGTGGACGGCTTGCAGCTCGGCCTTCAAGAGCCACACCGAAGGGTTGAACCACTGGAATACTGTCAGCACGTCACAAGCCAGGATGTCCCACGAGTGGCGGGCGGCAACGTGGGCGCGCTCGTGAGCAAGGATGTATCCTGGGCGGTCGGCATAGTCTTTCTCGCTGATGACGATGGTGCCCATCCAGCTGAACGGCGCCACGTCACACTTTACGACCACCACACTCGCCCGGCCGTCGCTCTCAACCACGCGACCGCCACGCAGCAGCCGGCGCAGCGACAGGAGCGACCACACCTCACGGACGGCGAACAACGCCACACCTATTATATATATGGCGAAGCACGCCGAAGCAGGAGTCAACACACTGCCTTGAGGCTTGTAAGCCACGACTTCGGCCACGGCATCCTCTACGATGACGAAACCGGCAACGGCTGCAACATCACTTTCGGCCGTGACGTGCACCAGGGGCAGCAGCAATGAGAGCACGGTCATGGAGAGCAGAACGCTCCGGTTGAAACCGAAGAACGTCTCGCGGCTGAGCAGCAACTTGTAAACAAGGTAGAACGCCGTAAGGCACAACGCTACTTTTATCGAGTATATGAAGAACAGTGTCATAGTCAAATGGTTTTTACATGGTGACAGGCGTCTTTTGTTTCATCGCTACTTTTTGTTCTCGCCGATGCGCTCTATCAGCTCACGGAGCTCGTCAACGGATATTTTCTCGTCCTTGACGAGTGCCGACACCACGTTGAGGTATGACCGTCCGAAGAACTTGTTGACCACGTTGCGGAGCGTTCCGCGGCGGTAGTCGTCACGCGAGAGCACGGGATAATACTTGTAGCAACGGGGTGTCAGGGCCTTATGGGACAGGAACCCCTTGTCTTCAAGTATGTGGACGAGCGTCGACAACGTGTTGACGTGAGGCTTCGGGTCGTCATAAAGGGCTTGAAGTTCACGGATATGCATCTCGCCGTGTTCCCAATAACGATTCATTATCTCTTCTTCCTTGACTGTTAACGGTTTCATATCGTCGTATTTTTATCGGTTATCTGATGTTTTCATGTCTCATGACGCAAAGTAACTAAAACTTTTAGTGATAACCAAATATTTTGCGATTAAATTGACTAAAACATATAGTTATTTAACTAATATTATACGTTACATTGATTTTAAAGGTGCTTTCAGGAGTTAACGTGGGTAATGTGCTTAGCCACGAAGTCAACGTCGGCAGTATTGTTTCCGCAAATAAAACTTTTGGAAGATAACTCCGTAAATGCGGATGAACCGGCTCCCGTTAAATCACGATAACCTCTTCAAACAATATGTAAAGCATTATTCCGTTATTAAAACGTATGCAATGGACTGACAGGATACGCCATGTGAAGATAATCCTCGTGGTCGCGGCAGTGGTGATAGCCGTGGCCTCGCTCGTAGTGTCTAACTCGCTCGTGCGCGAACTGGCGCACGAGGAGCGCAACAAGATGGAAATTTGGGCCGAGGCCATGCGCTCGCTGAGCACGGCCGACGAGACTACAGACCTGAACCTCGTGCTGAAAGTGATAAACGAGAACAACACGATACCCGTAATCGTGACAGGTGCCGATGGCGAAGTGCAGATTTACAGGAACGTAAAACTGAACGGGGCAACACTCACAGACAGCCTGAACCAGGCCAAGGCAATAAGCAACAGACTGCTCGACGAGGGACGGGCCATCAAAATCGTGATGGACGAAAGCGTGCCCGACGGATACATCAACGTGTGTTACGACGACTCGGTGATGCTGAAACGGCTCGCCGCCTACCCCTACATACAGCTTGGCGTGGTAATGCTGTTCGTCGTCGTGGCCATTTTCGCCTTGTTGACATCAAAACGGGCAGAACAGAACAAAGTATGGGTGGGACTGTCAAAAGAGACCGCACACCAACTGGGTACGCCAATATCAAGTCTGATGGCGTGGGTGGAAATCCTCAAGGAAACACACCCTGACGACACGCTAATACCTGAAATGAACAAAGATGTGAAGCGCCTTGAGCTGATAGCCGACCGCTTCTCGAAGATAGGTTCTCTGCCCGAACCCGTGCCGGCCAGCCTTACAGACGTTATGCAGCACGTCATCGAATACATGGATCGTCGCACGTCGAAAAAGGTTGAGTTCATAAAAGACTTTCCGGAAAAAGACACCATCGTAAGGATGAATGCCTCGCTGTTTGAATGGGTGATTGAAAACCTATGCAAAAACGCCGTTGATGCAATGGAGGGAAGCGGTACGATAACGCTCCATCTTGAAGAAACGGCAGACAAAGCTATAATTGAAGTCAGCGACACAGGCAAGGGTATACGCAAGAAAGACCTGCAAAACATCTTCCGCCCCGGCTTCACCACCAAGAAACGCGGATGGGGACTGGGCCTCTCGCTGGCAAAACGTATAGTGGAAGAATACCACAAAGGCCGTATCTACGTCAAGAGTTCAGAGCCCGGACGGGGCACAACATTCCGCATAGAACTAAGGAAATAGCAGAGCCTTACCGCAAGGTATCATCACATCCTTATCCTATACCTCGTCAACATTACTTTCTTCTATTTCCGGACAGCCATGTCAGTCAGACTGTCCTGCTATTCCCTAATCATTCTGCACTCTCACAGGTCCCATCATCCACGGACATCCCGGTCCTCTCAGTTCACTCAGACATCCCGGTCCTCCCCGCTCTCCCGGAAGCCCCTACCCCAAAACCAACAAAAAAACAAACCAACAACAAAAAAAGCCCTGCAAGGATTTAAATCTCCTCGCAGGACTCAACTCAAAAAAGGCGGCCTCCTACTCTCCCGCATCGCATTGCAGTACCATCGGCGCAAGC
>CALUGX010000104.1 GCA_944320285.1 uncultured Prevotella sp. | reverse complement strand
TCGTTTTCCATACTGCAAAATAATGGATTGTTCTGTAAGCTAACAAATTTATCCCCACTAAAAATCTACTGAACCCTGAAAGAGTGTGACGAACATGGTCCGATATTCGACCCAAGGTGTGTTGCAAACTTAGAGAAGATAGTTAACGCAACAGGGGCCTGCATTGTAGTGACGTCTTCGTGGAAATACTTAATGACCTATGAAGAGCTTTTAATGATGTGGAAGGTTAGGGGAATGCCTGGCCGCGTTATTGACACCACGCCTAACATAAGTAAACACAGGGGTGACGAGATTGACGCATGGCTCAGGGAGTGTAAGGCCGTGTGTGAGTATGTAATCATAGACGACCTTGATGCACAGAATTTCAATGAGCCCCAACTTGCCCACTTGGTAACAGTAAACCCTTACAACGGGCTTGACGGTATCGCTGTAATGCGGAGTATAGGCATTTTGGGAAGTCATCAGCCTTAAATGAATGAGACTGATTTCTGGCAATATGACGCTGATATGATGGAATTTTAGAAAGTTAGGACATAAAAAAGTCGGAAAGTCAATAAGGCTTTCCGACTTTTTATTAAGATGAAATGATTATTTCTAATATATTTCCGTTGTTGTGAATTACATGAACTCCTTGACAACTTTCATAATTTGCTTTCCTAAAGCGTCTGCTTCCTCCATTGTTGCGGCTTCGCTGTAAACTCGGATAATGGGTTCAGTGTTTGATTTGCGCAGATGAACCCACTTGTCGGGAAAATCTATTTTTACGCCGTCAATATCGTTTATTTGCTGGTCGGCATACATTTGCTTCACTTGATTGAGGATGGTGTCAATATCGGTTGTTGGTGTAAGGTCTATGCGGTTTTTGGCTATCTGGTAGTCTGGGAATGTGGCGCGCAGCTGGCTTGCCTTACAGCCTTTATGTGCTAATGACGATAGGAATAGAGCTATGCCTACAAGTGCGTCGCGTCCGTAGTGACTTTCGGGATAAATGACTCCGCCATTACCCTCTCCTCCGATAACAGCACCAACTTCTTTCATTTTTGTGGTGACATTTACTTCGCCCACAGCAGACGCTGTGTAGTGGCCGCCGTGACGTTCGGTGATGTCACGCAGGGCGCGTGTGCTGCTCAGGTTGCTTACGGTGTTGCCGGGAGTGTGGCTGAGCACATAGTCGGCCACGGCCACAAGTGTGTATTCTTCGCCGAACATACGTCCGTCTTCGCAGATGAATGCCAAGCGGTCAACATCAGGATCAACAACGATGCCGAGGTCGAAACTGCCGTCACGCATACGGTCCATAATGCCGCCGAGGTTTTTCTCAAGCGGTTCGGGATTATGGGCGAAGTCACCGTCGGGCGTTCCGTTGAGTATTTCATATTCAACGCCAAGCTCCTTTAGTAAATCCGGCAGGATAATGCCCCCTACGCTGTTTATTGTGTCAACACACACGCGGAAATGAGCCTTGCGTACAGCCTCCACGTCAACGAGCTTCAGGTTGCGTACAGCCTCGATGTGCTTACGGTTGTAAGTGTCGTCACTCGTGTATTTGCCAAGGTTGTCAACATCCGCATAAACAAAATCTTCACTGTCGGCTATGGCCAACACCTCGTTGCCGTCCTCCTTGTTGAGAAATTCGCCTTCGCTGTTGAGCAGTTTTAGGGCGTTCCATTGGCGCGGGTTATGGCTTGCTGTAATGATAATGCCTCCGTCTGCGCCCGACATACGCACGGCGAGCTCTGTTGTGGGAGTCGTGGCTAAGCCAATGTCGATGACATCGAAGCCTGTGCCGATTAGCGTTCCACATACTACATTGCGCACCATGTCGCCCGATATGCGGGCATCACGGCCAACGACAATCTTACCAACACACGCCTCGCCGCGGTTTCTGCGGATGAACGTGGCGTAAGCCGTGGTAAACTTTACGATGTCAAGCGGATTGAGTGTGTCGCCAGTGTTTCCGCCGATAGTTCCACGGATGCCTGATATTGATTTGATTAAAGTCATAAGAGTTAAGAATTAAGAGTTAAGAATTAAGAGTTAAGAATTAAGAAAACAGCCTCGTTGCATATTTTCTTAATTCTTAACTCTTAATTCTTTAATTTATTTTATCTTCCCTTTTCGTATGTTATCGAATAGTAACAGGGATAAACGCCCGACGATGCGTATTGGTGGCCCTGTGTGCTCGGCACTATCAGCCTGACTTTGGCTATTGCGTCGTCTACCGTGTGGCGGCTGAGGTTGATGTAGTTGAGCGGTACGAGCCAGCCCGACGGTACTGACGTGCTGCCATAAAACGTGTTCATCAGGCTTGAAGAGGCGTCGAACGATGCGCTGAACGTTCCGTTAGTGTTGGTGACGTTCATCTTTTCGGGGATTGATGCGAAGGCCGGTATTTCGTTGGTCAGCTGTATGGAGTCGGTGAGGAGGTTGCGCTCGGTGAAGCGGCAGAGCACGGTGGTCGTTTCGCCGTTCTGTATCGGGGAGCCTGCGCCTTTCCTGACGATCTGCATATATACGCCGGTGTTCTGCATCAGGACAAATTCGTTGTTTTCCAAATTCGTTGTATAGTTCTGTTCCCTGAATTGTGTTTCGTTGATTACCGTTATTGACGAATCACGCAGGAACTGGCTTATGGCCGAGTTTTCGCGATCCCTTTGCTCGGCGTATGTCTCCGTGTCGTCGCAGCTTGATATGCAGACGATACCCACCAACGCCACAATGGTGAATAATATCTTTTTCATTATAAATAAGTGGTATATTATAACAACGGCTACAAAATTACAAAAAATGCCGTAATTATAAGTTCGTAGTTTCCCTGAATTATGCTTTTTTATAAATAAGTGGTTGTAAAAAAGGAGTTAATAGGAGCCTAACTCTCGTTAACTCCCATTAACTCAATTATTTTTGTACATCTCTGTGGCTGTGATAGGTTAGAACTGTTCAAGTATTTCTATGCGTTTGCGTGTGTCGGGATGGGTGCTGAACAGTGAGCTGAAAAAGTTCGTCAGGCCCGGCGCGAAGTGTTGCGGATGGATAATGAACAGCTGGGCTATGTCGTCGCGCTTGACATTCTCAAGTCCCGGCTCGCCCGATATTTTGCGCAGGGCGGAAGCCAGGGCGAGCGGGTTGCCGCACAGTTCGGCTCCGCCGGCGTCGGCCATGTATTCGCGTTTGCGCGATATTGCGAAGCGTGTCAGCAGCGTGAACAGGTAAGCCACGGCGCAGCAGAGCAGTCCGATTAGGAATACGGCAATCATCGAGAGGCCGTTGCCGCGGTTGTCTTCATCGCTGCTGCGGCGGCTCATGCCGCCGAACCAGAAGGCGTTGTACATCATTTGCACCACTAAGCTCATTATCGTTGACACTATGCCTACGAAGATGATGCTTGTTATCAGCAGGCGTGTGTCATGGTTGCGTATGTGCGTCAGTTCGTGCCCAATGACTCCCGCCAGTTCGTCGTCGTTCAGGCGGTTGATGATGCCCGTCGTCAGCGTCACTGTGTAACTCTTCTTGTCTATGCCGCTGGCAAAGGCGTTGAGCTGGGGGTCGTCAATGATGTTTATCTGCGGCATATCCATGTTGCAGGCAATGCAGAGGTTTTCCACGATGTTGTAAATCCTTGGGTTCTCCTTGCGTGTCACCGGGTGTGCTCCGGTTGCGGCGCGCACCATCGCCGTGTTGGAGAAATAGGCTATGGCGAACCAACCTCCCACGCCCACGACAACCCACGGCAGGGCGTTCATGAAATAGTGGTTGACTATCGTCGGGTCCAAGTGGCGCACTATCTCGCCCGTTTCTGGGTTGTAAACACCGTTGCCGAAGTAGTTGACCAAGGCTAAGAACACCCATACCATGCCGAGGATGATGACGGGGAACATCAGCAGCAGTATGATTGTAAGCCTGTTGTTCCGGCGTATTTGGGTGTGCATCCCTACATATCTCATATCTCAGCGCGGTTAGAATTTTATCTCCGGGGCTTTGTCGTAGGCGGCACGCTCCTCCTGCGGCACCTCAAACATAGGCTCCTTGCCGAACTTGAACATCTTTGCGAATATGTTTGACGGGAACGTCTCCACGGCGTTGTTCAGCTCGCGCGTGGTAGAGTTGAAGAAGCGGCGTGCCGCGGCCAGCTTGTTCTCCAAGTCGGAGAGTTCGGTTTGCAGGTGCATGAAGTTCTGGTTTGCCTTCAAGTCCGGGTATGCCTCAAGCGACACTTTCAGTCCGGCCAGCGCGCTCGTGAGGGCGTTTTCGGCGTTGATTTTGTCGTTGATGCCGGTGGCGTTCATTGCTGCCGAGCGTGCTTCGGTTACTCGTTGCAGCACCTCGCGCTCGTGTGCGGCGTAGCCTTTCACGGTGGATACGAGCTGCGGCACGAGGTCATGGCGTTGTTTCAGTTGTACGTCAATGTTGGCAAAAGCGTTCTCGCGGTTGTTTCTTAGTTTCACGAGGTTGTTGTACAGGCTCACTCCCCAGATGACGAGCAGCACCACAACAATCAAAATGATGATTCCTGTTGTCATTGTATTACGGTATTTGTTTTTATTTTATTTATTTGCAAATATAATGCCATTTTCTTGAATGTTGTCACGTCTTTAATATTTAATGTAAATCTTTTTGCTTTTTATTGTTTTGCGTTTTCGGGTATGGCCGCCTTCTGCCGCAGCCTTTGCCGTCTGCCATTATGTCATACGCTGTTGTTCGTGTAAAATATTGATATTCAATGCTTTACGGAATGCCGTGTTTCGCCTTGCAAAAGGTGCCCTCTCACAAGATGAAAGGGCACCTTTTGCAAGGCGATATGTGCCCTTTTACAACGTAAAAAGGCACCGTGCGGATTGCCACGGTGCCTTTATGACGTTTTGTCAGTCTTATTTCAGCAGTTTCATCACCTTGTTATAATACTTTTGCGTGCCCCTTACGCTGTAGCCCGGCCCCCCGTTCCATGAGCGTATGGCTTTTTCCACGTTGTTGCCGGGGTTGTGGTACGATTGTATCAAGATGAACATCTCTTTCGATTTTGCTACGTTGAAGCGGTCTGACAGTTTGTACCTTTTCTTGCTTTTGCGTTTTTTCAGTATGCTGTTGCATTCTTTTACGAGGATGGGAGTTATTTGCATCGCTCCGCATGAGTTGCCGCTTACGGCCTTGGGGTTGCCCTCGCTTTCTACTTGGATTATGGCATCCATCACCGGTTGCCAGTTGAATTTAGAATTTTTCGTCCCGTTCCCGCCTGCGAAGGCGTTGCCGCCCGCCGCTATGAGGAACAAAGTTACCAATACTTTTCTTAATGTCTTCTCCATAAAGTGTTGTTTATGGCATCTGAACAATGATGTAACATGGTGTTCGCGACTGGCGGTTCGTATGGAAACAAAAGCTGAACCGAGCCTGGATGCCAGTTAAAAACTAACGTGAATAGTGGCTTTCAAAACAAACGAAGATTCACTATCCTGATCT
>CALUGX010000103.1 GCA_944320285.1 uncultured Prevotella sp. | reverse complement strand
AATAACTCTATTTAATGAATATCCGCAAATATTTTATAGCCATAAATTGCACACTTTCCCACAAAGCATTTGTCTTTTCTCCTCCCCTTGGGGAGGTTGGGAAGGGGCTTCCTTTAACTACTGATGAATGGGAGCTTTGCGGACATTCATATTCCATTTTACTTTGCATATCTTGTCCGCCACTTGTATTTTTGCTCTTGGTAATCCTTAAATGTCTCTTGCATCACGCGCAACACGGCACTCTGGTAAAGCGAAAATTCTGGTGATGAAGGGTCAACCACGCGCTTAATCTCGGCCCTGACTACATCCTCTATCTTGATAAATTGTATGTTCTGCAACTCGTTCTTCTGTTTTTGCGGCACACTGCTATCGGTCAATATTCGCTCGCCGGCACGCAACATTGCCAGCGTCTTTTCCTTTGCAAACTTGTTTAGTGCGGCCAGTCGTTCGTCTTGGTTGAAGTTGTTAACGGCCCGTTCCGTCACAATGCTCTTATGAACCGTGTCTGTTACCACGGCTGCGGTCGGTTTGACGGCTTGCCGTACATAAACAGTGTCAACCTTGCGCACCACTTGGCTTATCGCCGCAGGCCGCTCCGTCATTGCTACTTTGCCTATCGGCTGCAATGCGAACAACGCCGTAATGACAACGGCCAATGCCGCAGAAGATACCAGCACAGCCCTGCGCAATGCGTGCCTTGCATCCAACGCCACGGCAACCTCTGCCGCCAAAGCATACCTGCGGTCAGCATCCGCCCTTGTACACCTCGCCGCTACGCGCCTAAGGCGTAGCCACTTGCGCGGCAACACGTCGTTTATTTCGCCCATGATTACACCCAAGGCGTATATGTCGGCACGGGCGTCAACGTTGGTGCCAGACTCCTGTTCAGGGGAGGCATACCGCCGCGTGCCGGCCGGTTGCTTCAGCACGGCGTAGCTGTCGGCGTCGGAATAGCCGAAGTCTATCAGCTTCACGTTGCCGCCGTTGGCCGTGAGCATGATGTTTTCGGGCTTCAGGTCGCGGTGGATTACCTGTCGTTCATGGATATAGACCAGTGCATCACACACCTGCAAGAGCACGCGCCGGGCATCGCCGCGCGTCAGTTTGCCGCCGTCGAGCACGCTGCGCAGCGTACGACCCTCCACGTATTCCATCACGATGCACGGCCCAAGACCGTCAACGCGCTCGAAGCCGATGGTCTGCGCGATGTTGGGATGGGATAGTCTGTAACCTATTTCAAACTCCTTGTGCAACAGTCCGAGATACAAGGGATTGTCGGCATAACCGGCCTTGAGGCACTTCAGCACGTGCCACTTGCCCATGCGCTGCGCCCGGTAGAGCGCGGCGTAGCCACGAACCGACCTGTAAAGCGGCTCGATGTCGGTGAAGCGGTTGGTCATCACCAGCCCCGCACCGTCAACAACGAGCCGCGACTCCGACTCGTTACGCCCCGTCCCAGTGTTCACGTCGCCGTTATCAATCATATAAAAACATTCGTCTTGTCACCTGCAAAAATAACAAAAACATAGCAACCGCACGCCACACACAAGCATATTTCTCGCCGCACCTCCACGTTTCGGCCATATATGCCAACCCATTGACAGCCAGCCACTTCGCAATATGTGGCCAACGGCCTCACAATTTGCCGCAAATGACAACGCAAAAGGTGCCCTTTTGCACGACAAAAGGACACCTTTCACATTATTGGCTCCTACATGAATAAATGCCGGTAGTAATATGCCCCTGTCATTTCAGGGCGACAAGCATCAACGCAAGCACCAAGCCGAACGTGCTTGCGCTGCCAAACGTGGCCACGAACCTGTTGAACGTGTACATCGTGGCTATGCCGAACAGACTGGCGTTGCTGTTGGCGTAGAGCATACGGCGCGACACCACCTCGTCGAAATTCCTGAACGTAAAGATTGCAACGACGGCGGCCACGACCAGCGAAACGCACAACACGCTGACAGACGGTGCGTAAAAGGCGTGGTACTCGCCATCGTCAGACGTTATGACCCACGTCAAGATGTAGACAACCACTATGACACAGAGGTTCACGATGTCGCCGACGGTATTCTTCGTAGGCACCCCGCCAACTATGGTTTTCGCCGCAACTATGCCCATCGCCCCGCCGACGGCAAGCATCCACCGGTCGTCGGCGGAAACGACGGCCGTCCCAGCCGTGAAGACATACACCTCAAAGACAACCACCAGGACAACCGTAGTGAACACCTCGATGTTGGCTATAAGCCAAGACAGAAATGTTTTCATCTGCTTACTCCTTATTGTTATATATGAATGTCCGCAATTAGCCAACACCCACTGTAGGGACATAATTCATTATGTCCGCACGTTTCGCAGAAACGTATTACGCAGTATTATTTGCCAACATACGCCCCTTCGTGGCGTAGGGACATAATGAATGTCCCTACAGTGGGCGGTTTGCGGATATTCATATTGTTATATTTAACTGAACAGGCCGCCCAACCAGCCAAAGGCGTCACCTATCCAACCCGCAACCTTTATCACCAACAGGACAAGCAGATAGATTATGAAGCAGAACACGCCTATCATTATTGCCGACTTGACGGCTTTATTGTTAACTTCTCTTATTATCTCCTTGTCATCCTCAACAAAGCCGACTATCAATCGGATGTTTTGCAAATAAGAGCGGTTAAAGAAATCAAAGATGTTGCCAATCCAAAACGGTATCAAGCCTATCGCGATGTCCCGCAGACTGTTATAAATAATGGCCAAAGTCAAAGGCAACGAACGAACTTGCACGACGCTGACATATATATAAGGTAATATAAGCACCTGCGTAAGGAAGTCCCAAAATCCGCCCGGCAAGAAGCCTACGAAAGCATCAAGATGCCATTTGTCCATATATTTGGCTATCGACTGAGTCGCCCTATACGCAGCCGACTCTTCTATCTCCGCACGTTTTGCGGCCTTTGCGGCTTTGCGCTCTTCCTCTTTCTGGATTGAACGGTTTATGCTTTCCAGCTCCTTTACATCGTTCAGGCCAAGCTCTTCTTGCGCCACACGCCTTCTGTTCTTCAATTCACTCATAATTCTATCGTTTTATTTCCACTTAAGAAGTCTTCCCAGTCTTTCTCGCTAAATATCTCTTTGTCGCCGTCAGACAAAGAAAGCAAGCCCTCTTTCAACATTTCAGGGCTTTGCGCAGTATTAATCTTTTTCAGGCTCTCGCGCAACACGGCACTCTTGTTGTCTATCATTGCCATATCTTTTCTGAATTCCTCTTGCAGTTTCTTCAACTTCTTGTCGTATGCTTTATGTGCTATTGCGCTTTTCTCTTGCAAGGCTTTAAGGTTAGCCCACGACTCAAGCAAGTCAACGGCTTTCTGTACGGCTACATTGCCGGCATCGGCAACAGCCGCCAAGTCCTCTTCCGATACTTCGGCGGGAACAGACTGATGGCCGGAAAAGTCTTGGGGCGTGACTTCGCTACCTTGCTGGCCGCTGTAAGCATATTGCCCATTAGCTGCGTCTGAAGCATAGTTTTTCCCTCCCTGCGTCTTTTCTGCCAGTCTTTTCTTCTTTTTCTCTTTATATGACAGCACGTCAACAGCCGTCTGCGCCATATCCATATCAACATTTACGGTGCCGCGTACGACATCTGCAAAGGCATGGATGTTCTGCCGTACACTTTCGGGGAGTTCTGTGTCTTCGGCCTCGATTTGCACGGCTTTCATATACTTCGCATCCAGCTTACTGCTTGCAATTTCACGTGCAAGGCGCAAAAGGCGCACCATACCCTCAAGATGGGGCAACATTTGCCGTTGTACGTCATTGTTTACTTTCAGTTTTCCCATGATGGCCTTGTTCACGCCGTCAAGCTCTTCTTTTATCTTTTTATATTGTCGCTTGTTTTCTTGCAGACTCTCTTTGGTGGCTTGAAGTTCATCGGTATCGATTTTCACGTCTGTCTGCAAGTCCTCATAACGCGAAATGACGGGCTGGCAAACTTGGTGCCAGTCATAGATGTCACGATTATAGCGTTTGCCGGCAGACCCGAACGTAAAAATGTTGACCAAGAAAAAAGGTTTGCTCGGCTTGCTGTTTTTCGCTTGCTCATATTGCGGCTTGAGACTGCTTAGTATTTGTGAATTTTCTTCTATGCGTGACGTATAAATGTCTATGTTCATCTGCTCGTCGGTCATTTCCTTTTCCGTCTGTTTGTAAGCTGCAAGCAATTTGTCACGGCGGGCTTTCATGCCCTTCACTTCGTCGTCCGTATATATTGCTTCAGTCATGGCTTTCATTTCAGACGAAAGCATGGCATTGCTGTTGCGGATAAAGGCCTCTGCCTTGGGAATGTATGCGTCGTTCATGGTCTTGTATATCAAGAGAAGACGACCCATATCCCCTTTTATTTGGGTGGCATCCCGCTTTACGCTGTTCTTCAACACCACTAAATCCTGTTTCAGCACGTTTGTTGCTGAATTTGCGTCCAGATAGTGAGACACCATATTCATGCCTACCATCAACAGCCCGACTTGCTTGCTGCCGGCTTGTCTGTATGCAGTTGATGATGACTTCAATGACTGTACGAAACTTTCTTGTATCTCGCTCATTAGAGTTTTGCATTTTTCAGAAATCCTGTCGTAATCGAGCTTGACTTCCTGAAGCATACCTTGAACGTCAAGCCATTCTACAGAGTCGAAATCAAAGAGTTCCGGGCTAACAGCTTTTATGCTGTCACCGAAAGTGTCAATCAACATAGTGGAGAACCGACGGTATATGTCGCAAATTTGTGCACGAAGGTTTACAAAGTCGGACATGATGGACTTGACTTGATGCTTTGCTCCATCGTAAACCCCTACCAGGTTTGAGTAATTATCGAATACGGCCTTAGCCTCATTTTGCACGTTTACGGCTCCTTGAGTCCCGACAATGGTGTTAAGGGCAGTTCTTCCACCAACCGTTTCAATTTGTCCCGACAATATATTGCCTACGGTGTTGTCGAGCAAATCCAACATATCCTTGCTTTCATCCAGGTTGCTTTGTAACAACGGGAATAACGCATCACAGTTGTTGCTCTCTATTAAACTGTCTATTTGGAATACTGAAACCAACGGGCTTTTGTTCTCATTGTCATAAAACGCATTTTTAATGGCTTTGTCGTTTTTATAGAAATTGTATGCCTCATATACAAGCCTGCCAATTTCAGATGAATCTTTTTCAATGCCGTCATCATGCAACTCATAAGCCAAGTCTGCACGAGTGAATGTTGACTTGTCGTTGCTTAATTCATGTGCAATGTCATGAATTCTTTTATAAACTCTTTGTTTATCCATGATTGATTATTTGATTAAATGATTGTACACACATCATCTCTTTTCCTTAGAATAACAGGAAAGTCAATATATATATATATATGTCAAGTAAGGCTTTTGGCATATTAAAGGTTAAGAGCGTCACTTGTTGCTTGCTTTCTGGTTGTTCTCATCCAAGCGGAATGTTACAGGCAAAGTATATCTTACTGTTACGGCTTCGCCGTCCTGCCTACCGGGAATCCATTTCG
>CALUGX010000102.1 GCA_944320285.1 uncultured Prevotella sp. | reverse complement strand
TCGTTTTCCATACTGCAAAATAATGGATTGTTCTGTAAGCTAACAAATTTATCCCCACTAAAAATCTACTGAACCCTAAGTTGGTCTAAACTGCGTTTTCCGTGTGGAGTGACAAAAAAAAGCGCGGCGCACAGGGAATGTGTGCGCCGCGCTTATGCTCCGAGCCTCTTGTCGGATTCGAACCAACGACCCCGAGATTACAAATCACGTGCTCTGGCCAACTGAGCTAAAGAGGCGGGTGGGCAAGCTACTTGCATCGCGCCGCTACAACCAACTACCTTTGCTGCGTTCCCGCCCTGGAGGATTCGAAGGGAGCTGGCCGTGCAAGACTTGCCCGTCTTTGCGGCTGCAAAAGTAATAAAAAGTTTGCAGACGACAGCTGTCGCGGACTGTTTTTCATATCTTTTTAACTTATTTTCATTTATGGATATTTCCACTTATGAGACCGGCACAGCCGGGCTGCAATATAAAAGGTGGCATTTTACATCCTAAAAGGGCACTAAACGCACGCTGAAAAGGCACCTTTTGCAAGCTAAAACATGGCATATTGCAAAATCACTGAATATCAACCTTTTACAACCGTGTCACGGCGTACGGCCATCTGACGGCAACTGTTTGCAGCAAAAAAATCAAAAAAACGGGATGTCCGCCGTGTTTTGTTGTAGAAAATAAGTAATTTTGCAACGAAAAGCGGTAAAGTGGGAAACGTGGAATGTGAAAATCCACATATTGCGGAACATTCGGATTTTTCACTTTTAACTTTTAACCCTTTATTTTAAAATATGTCAATACGTGATGATTATGAACAGCTGAAGGCTTACACACGCACCGACGGGGCCATTGTAGGCGGCCTGTGGGTGTTGAGTTTCGCCTTCTTCATCGGTGAGTTTTACAATCCCCTGTTTGGTTTTGCGATGATGTTCGTCGGCGTGTTCTCGCTTGTGTTTGCCGCCATGCGGCTTAAGCGTTACCGCGACAACGTGGCGGGAGGCGCAATTACGTTCGGGCGTGCTCTGCTTTATAGTATGCTCGTATATTTCTACGCCGCGCTGCTGATGGCTGCCGGGCAGTTTGTTTACTTCCAGTTCATCGACGGCGGTTTCCTCGTCTCGCAGTATGCCGAGATGGTGGCGTCGGTCGAATATAAGGCCATGCTGTCGGCTTACGGGGCCACGACCGACGATATGCAGGTACTGATAGACAACTTGGCCGCCCTGCGCCCGATAGACATCGCCCTGCAATTCTTCACGGCGAACATCATACTGGGCTTCTTCGTAAGTCTGCCGATTGCCGTGATGATGAAAAGGACTGTAAGAAGGTGAGAATACCGGAAAGTAAAATGATTTCAGGTGACGAGCCACATAACCCTTCACCATATTAAAATAAAGAACATGGACATATCTGTAATAATACCTTTATACAATGAAGAGGAGTCGCTGCCTGAGCTGTATGCTTGGATTGAGCGCGTGATGAAAGACAACGGTTTCACCTATGAAGTAATATTCATAAACGACGGCTCCACCGACGGCTCGTGGCGAGTGATTGAAAGCCTGAGCTGCGGCAACGACTGCGTAAAAGGCATCAAGTTCCGCCGCAACTACGGCAAGAGCCCGGCCCTCTACTGCGGCTTCAAGGAGGCTCAGGGCGACGTGGTGATAACGATGGACGCCGACCTGCAAGACTCGCCCGACGAAATTCCGGAGCTGTACAGAATGATAAAAGAAGACGGCTACGACCTCGTGTCAGGCTACAAGCAGAAGCGCTACGACCCGCTGTCGAAGACCATACCCACAAAACTGTTCAACGCCACGGCGCGCAAGATAAGCGGCATAAAGAACCTGCACGACTTCAACTGCGGCCTGAAGGCATACCGCCGCGACGTGGTAAAGAACATCGAAGTGTACGGCGAGATGCACCGCTACATACCGTATCTTGCAAAAAATGCCGGCTTCACGAAAATCGGCGAGAAGGTGGTGCACCACCAGGCACGCAAATACGGCAAGTCGAAGTTCGGCCTCAACCGCTTCTTCAACGGATACCTCGACCTTATAACACTATGGTTCCTGAGCAGCTTCGGGCGCAAGCCGATGCACGTGTTCGGCTTCCTCGGCACCATAATGTTCCTGATAGGCTTCATCTCGGCGGCCGTCATCGGCGTAGACAAGCTCTACTCGCTCGCCCACGGCATACCGCAGCGGCTCGTGACAGAGTCGCCTTACTTCTACATAGCGCTCACGATGATGATGATAGGCACGCAGCTGTTTCTCGCCGGCTTCCTCGGTGACCTGATAAGCCGCAACTCAACCGACAGGAACGATTACCAAATTGAGGAAAAAATCAGATGCAAAGAACAGTGAAAAACCATCTGCTGACGCTGCCCTTGGCCGCAGTAGCAATGCTGCTGGCCGTGTCGTGCGCCTCGATAGACTGTCCGATGGACAGCCTTGTCTACACCCAATACCAGCTGCGCACGGCCTCCGGCACCGTAGACACGCTCGCCGACACGCTGACCATATCGACGATGAGAACCGACGGGAATGACTCCGTGTTGATAAACAAAGACGTGAACATAACGGAATTCTCGCTGCCGATAAGCTACGCACAGGCACAGGACGTATTCTTTATCGAGACCAAGGACAGCGTGACTAAGACGATATGGCTCGACACGGTAACCGTGACGAAAGAAGACCACCCGCACTTCGAGTCGGTTGACTGCTCGCCTACATACTTCCACACTTTGACGGGCGTCAGCTGCACGCGCAACGCCCTTGACTCCGTTGTCATCGCAAACCCAGACGTTGATTATGACACATCGAAAAAGCATTTTTACATATATTTCAAGCATCGCAATTAGCCTGCTGATGACACTCGCACCGGCGACGGCCAGTGCCAAAGACGACGGCGAGACCAAGAACGACAGCGTGCCGCTGTTCTGCGGCTTTGCCGTGTCGGTAGACTTGGTAGGTCCGGTGCAGATGCTCATCGGCGACTACGGGCAATACGAGGCGGCGGTGAAGGTTAACCTGAAAGACAAGTATTTCCCGACGGTGGAGCTCGGCATAGGCAAGGCCGACCACGAGAACGACGTTACAAGCATCAAATACAAGACAACCGCCCCGTATGCCAAGGTGGGCATCGACTTCAACCTGCTGAAAAACAAGCACGACATCTACCGCCTGTTCGCGGGAGTGAGGTACGCCTTCACCTCATACAAATACGACTTGGAGCACCCCGGAATGGACGACCCCGTGTGGGGAGGCACCGCACCCTACGGGGCCGACGACGTGAAATGCTCGTGCCAGTGGGTCGAGGCCGTGATTGGCGTCGATGCCAAGATGTGGGGGCCGGTGCATCTGGGATGGAGCCTGAGATACCGCGGCCGGCTGTCGTATGACGACGGCGAACTGGGCAACTCGTGGTATGTGCCCGGCTTCGGCAAGAGTGGCGGCAGCAACATCGGCGGCACGTTTAACATCACGATAGACATCTGACACCAACGGCAGACCGCCCGCACGCCATTAATATATATGAATGTCCGCAAAGCTCCCATTCATCAGTAGTTAAAGAAAGCCCCTTCCCAACCACCCCAAGGGGAGGAGAAAAGACAAATGCCTTGTTGATAAAGTCCGGTAAAAAGCGGATAGAGTGATTGCGGATATTCATTAATCTACACAAACAAACGAGAAGATGAAAAGCAAAAGAAAGCTCCTGTTGCAATCGGCACTGCTCGTAGTGCTCATTTTATGCACGGTGGCCGTGGTGCGCTGTCAACGCCCCACCCCGTACAGGAAAGACACCGGACTGATATTCGGCACGGTGTACAACATAACTTACCAATACGACAAGAACCTGAAAGACAGCATAGAGACCGAGCTCAAGAAAGTGGACGGCTCGCTATCGCCGTTCAACAAGCAATCCGTGATAGCGAAAGTCAACCGCAACGAAAACGTAAAGGTTGACGAGATGTTCACCCACGTATTCAACCTCGCAAAGAAAATATCCGCCGAAACAAACGGAGCATTCGACATCACCGTGGCCCCGCTGGTAAACGCATGGGGATTCGGCTTTAAAAACGACACACAACCTACGAAACACGCAATAGACAGTCTGAAACAGCTGACCGGATACGAGAAAGTGAACCTTGACGGCGCAACGGTGACAAAGGACGACCCGCGCATGATGCTCGATTGCAGCGCAATAGCAAAGGGATATGCCTGCGACGTCGTGGCTGCGTACCTGCGAAAGCTCGGCGTGGAGAACTTCATGGTGGAAATCGGCGGCGAAATAGTCACGCAAGGCATCAACGACAAGCGGTTACCGTGGAAAATCGGCGTGACGAAGCCCGTTGACGACTCGCTCAACACAAACCAGGAATTACAGACAGTGCTCAACGTCACAAACAAGGCAATGGCCACAAGCGGCAATTACCGCAACTTCTATTATAAGGACGGGAAGAAATACGCCCACACCATCGACCCGGCAACGGGCTACCCCGTACAGCACAACATTCTCTCGGCCACAGTGCTCGCCGACGACTGCGCAACGGCCGACGCCTACGCCACGGCATTCATGGTAATGGGGCTCGACAAGGCAAAAGCCGTGCTGAACCGGCATCCGGAACTCATGGTTTACTTCATATATTCTGACGAGAAAGGCCGTAACGCCGTCTGGTTCTCGCCGACGATGAGAGACAAAATCATTGAATAAACCCGGAACGACAAACCACCCGACACGCAATGCCCAACACCAACCTGCAAGAACGCCTGCTCGAACTGCCATTGTTCCAAGGCATGAGCAAAAACGATCTCACACAAGTGGCATCCTCGACAAAATTTGTCAACATCGCCGTTGCCAGGGGTAAGACCATCGTGGCCGAGGGCGACACCTGTGACAGGCTGCTGTTCTTGGTTAAAGGCACCATCATGACCACAGCCCACGCCGACGACAACGGCTACTCGATAGCTGAAACGTTCCAAGCACCGGAGATACTGCAACCGGAGCGCATCTTCGGACTGACACAACGATACACACGCACATTCAAGGCCGTCACAGATTGCAGCTTTATAAGCCTCGGCAAGATGGAAACACTGTCGCTTGCCGACAAATACGAAATATTCAGGCTCAACATCCTTAACATAATCTGCACAAAATCGCAACGGCTGACGCGATACCCCTGGCGCCCGCAACCAAAAGACATCCGCCACAAGATAGCGCGCTTTATCGAGACGCGGTGCCTGCGCCCGGCGGGAGAAAAGACCGTGCGCATCAAAATGGAACGCCTCGGCGCGGAAATAGGCGAAAGCCGCCTCAACGTATCACGCGAATTGAATGACATGGCGGCCAAAGGCACAATATCGCTGAAACGCGGCGAGATACACGTCTACGCCCTCGAAAGGCTCATAATGTAGCCCTTTATATTTTCAGGCATTACAATATGCCATCTTTTGCAAGGCAACATACAGCAAACGGGCAAGAGCCTGACTGTCAGTGCATTCTAAAAAGGCGCGCCGACAGTCACCTGCCAGCGCACCCCCAACATCAATAAACTATAAATTATGTTGCCTGAAAAAAGACCTTTACTTAATCACCATCTTGCGCGTCGTGCCGTCACTCATGCGCATGATGTTGATGCCGCGCTGCGGAGCGTCGAGCCTCTTGCCGTCGAGCGTGTAGTAGCCTACTACCGTTGCGCCCTCTGTCTCAATGCTGCTGATGCCCGTAGCCTCGTTCACGGTCACGCTGACAGTGGTCTCGGCCAGCTTGCCGTTAGAGTTTATTTT
>CALUGX010000101.1 GCA_944320285.1 uncultured Prevotella sp. | reverse complement strand
AATCGGGATTTAGCGCAGTTGGTAGCGCACTACGTTCGGGACGTAGGGGTCGCTGGTTCGAGTCCAGTAATCCCGACAGCAAGCGGTTGAGAGCTGTATGCTTTCAACCGCTTTTTTCGTCTCTTGTGGTTCGGTATGCTGCTGTTTGTACCGCCGCAGGCGTGCGGCGGTGGCAGGCCTTGCCGCCAGTCATCATTCGGAAGGGCACCTTTTATCGGCTGAAAGGGCATCTTTCGGCGTGTAAAAGGGCACCTTTTGCAGGATGATTAGTGCCGAATTGGAAACAGTCTGATTATCAGCTGGTTACACAGGTGCTGCTGATGCTGTGCATGGGGATGGTATGCCGGGTAACGGTTTTCCGCCATTTAACATTTTGTTATTTAGAAAATTTTGCACAACTAACATCTTTTCACTATATTTGCAACAGTTATCCTTCCGTGATGAAAAACCTGCTGATGATAGTGTTTGTGTTCGCCATGCTGGTTTCGTGTGGCCGGAAGACGGCGGGGAGCATCCTGCCCGAAGGTTGCAAGCTGCGCGCGGGCGACTTGGTTTTTCGCCGTGGTAACGGGCTTACGAGCCGTGTGGTGATGGTGGCCGACAGGCATGGCAGTTATTCGCACGTGGGGATAGTGGTGGATTCGTGCGGGGTTATGATGGTGGTGCATGCCGTTCCAGGCGAGCCTGACTATGAAGGAGACCCTGACCGTGTGAAGATGGAAACGCCGGAGAAGTTTTACTCGTCGATAAATGCAAAGATTGGGGAAGTGAAGAGGCTGCGTGGTGACACGGCTGCGGCGGCTTGTGCTGCCCGCTATGCCTTGGATGCCTACCGCCGTGGGGTGCTGTTCGACCATGATTACGACGACGGCGACTCTACGCGGATGTACTGTTGTGAGCTTGTGGAGCGTGCTTATGCCTCGGCTGGGCGGCCTTTGGCGAGTGGCGCGAGGCATACCATCCATCTGCCCGGAGTCCGCATAGAGTGCATACTGCCGTCGGACATCTGCAACAACGCCGCTTTGGAGACCGTGATTTTATTTTAACCATATTATTAACCAAAACTTTTATCATCATGAAAAAACTGTTAGGATTTGTGGCTTTCATTGCACTTATGTTTGTAATGACGGCGTGCGGCGGTGGCAATTCGCCCAAGGGCGTGGCTGACAAGGCTGTGAAGGCGATGAAAGACAGGGATGCCAAGACGCTGGTTGACCTGATTTACAACAACAAGGAGGCTGAGACATCGCAGAACGAGAAGGATATGGCCGTGGCGATGTTCCAGGAGAAGATGGACAAGCAGTATGAGAAAGACGGCGGCATCAAGTCGTATGAAATCCTTTCGGAGGAGATTGCTGAGGACGGCAACACGGCTGTCGTGACGGTGAAGATTGAGTATGCCAACGGCAAAACCGATGAGGATGACATGAAACTGAAGAAAAACGACAAGGGCGAGTGGAAGATTGACATGAGCAAGTGACGCCTGTTTATAGTTAAGAATTAAGAGTTAAGAATTAAGAAAAAATGCAGCATGGCTATTTTTCTTAATTCTTAACTCTTAATTTTTAACTAAATATGTTATTTTTGTGGGTGTGATGATTGGTTAAACGTTTTTAATTTAAATGACAGTTACTATGGAAATGAATTTTAATTCAGTGTTGCGTGTGTCGTGGGTGATGCTTGTCGCCGTTGTGTTTTGCCTCGTGCCGACGGATGCCGGGGCGCAGTCGGTGGGGTCGCAGATTATTGGCAAGTGGACCGGTAATGTCGGTATGCCCGGATTCAGCGGTATGGAGGGTTTAGGTGAAAGCATGACGGAGTATGATTTTGACGGTAACGAAAAGGGCGGTACGGTGGCCGTTACGCTTATCCTGTCTTTTAGTCAGCCAGTGAGTGAGAAGCTCAGCATTTCCGGGACAGTAAAGTTTGCTTCGCCGGGAACGTGGGGCATAGAGGCCGACGGCGTTTATATCTTCATGAAAAACGCCGAAGCCAAGATGCAGCTGACGGATTTCGACATGAAGCCCGTTGACGAGTCTGACGCCAAGACTGTGGCCGCCATAGCCAAGATGAAAAGTGACGGGTTTTTAAAGGAAGTGGAAAATAAATTTGCTCAAAGCATTTTGAAGCGCTTTTCAGAGGAATTTGACAAGGACAGAGAAAGCCACTTGCTGTTCAAGAACGTTAAAATCGCCGGTGGCGTGATGACCTTCACCGAAGCTGAAATGGGCGACATGACGCTCAAGAGAGTAGGGGATTGATGGCTGCCGGCATCCGTCCGCACATTATTTATATGTAAAGGCTTGCGCCGCCGTTGCCCGTTGGGTATGGCGGCGCATTTTTATTGTTTTTCATATCTCGGTGAAAATAAATGCAAACATGATTTTACTTTCCGTTGTTTGCCGGGTCTTTGATATAGAACAACGTTCAGAGAAGTCTGTGGACAATGTTTTTAAATGAATAAATATCATCAGAAGGGATATGATAAACAGCGGAAGCGGCATGGTTGCGACGCTGCGGAGCGACCCAGAGAGGGGCTTCCGCGAGCTGATGGATAAGTACAAGGAACCGGTGTACTGGCACATCAGGCGCTTGGTAGTGTCACACGACGATGCGCAAGACGCCACCCAGGAGACCTTTGTGCGCGTATTCCGCTCGTTAGGGCAGTATCGTGGCGGCGGTTCTTTTACCGCCTGGGTGTACAAAATCGCCACGAACGAGGCCATGCGGGTCATAGAACGACGGCGCAACCGTTTCGTCTCGCTCGACGACGAGAGCTTTGCGCCGCCCGGTATAGAGGCCGACGGATACGTGGATTACGGTGACTTGGAGGCTGTGAAGTTGCAGAAGGCCATCCTCTCGCTGCCGCCCAAGCAGCAGGTGACGTTCAACCTGCGCTACTATGACGGCTTGGGTTACGACGAGATAGCCGAGGTTACAGGCTCTACGGCTCCGTCGGCAAAGGCCAACTACCACATGGCCAAGGACAAGATAATACGATACATGAATACAAACGATTGAAGGTTATGGCAGAGAGGTTTGATTTTGACAGGATAGGGCGGCGTATGCCTTACACCGTTCCGGCCGGTGCAATGGACGAGTTGGAGCGTAACGTATGGTGCGAGGTTGCCAAGGAGCGTGCAATGGAGACCCGTCGTGGCTGTTACAGACTGCGTGTCGCTCTTAGGGCGGCGGTCGCTGCGGTTGCCACCGTAGCCTTGCTCATTGCCGTTGACTGGTATTCCGGCCGCCGGCAGGTATATGACATAGCCGCCGTGGAGCGGGCTTTCAACAACCTGGACGACGCCGACCGTGCCTATATCCTTCAGGTTTATGAAGACGATTTATTTATTAATGAACTATATTAAAGGAGTAAAAACGATGGAAAAGATTATGAAAACCCTGATGCTTGCCGTCATGATGGTGGCTTCGTGCACCCTGGCAAGCGCGCAAAAGGCAGGCAAGCAGAAGATGACACGTGAACAACTGGCCGAAGTGCAGGCACGGCACATAGCCCGGCAGCTGGCTTTCGACGACGAGACCACGGCAAAGTTTGTTGACGCTTACAGCCGTTGTCAGAAGGAAATATGGGCACTCGGCCCGAAGAAAGGCCGCAAGGTCAAGGGCGAAATGACTGACGAGCAGACCGGACAGGCCATAAGCGACCGCTTTGAACACAGCCAGAAGTTGCTTGACATACGGCAGAAATACTATGCCGAATACAGCAAGTTCCTCAGTCAGAAGCAAATCCAGCGCGTCTATGACATCGAGAAACGCATGATGAAACGTCTCGCGGGCAAGGGTAAGAAGCGTGCTCCCAAGCGGCGGTAGGAGTGCTTGCGATGTGAAAAGTGCAGTTCCGCCATGATGCAATATGAACGTTCGCAAGGCTTCCGTTCATCAGTAGTTAAAGGAGTAAAAGTAGTTTTTATAGGAATTAAGGAGTTATGTAGTAAAGGAGTTAAGACATTAGCCTTTTCATCAACTCCCCTCCTCTTGGGGAGGTTGGGAGGGGCTTCGGTGAGGTCGGGAGGGGAAGGTTTTCGCTCACTAAGGAGTTAAAGACAAATGTCTTGTTGGCTTATGCCTGATTAACGGTGATAGGGCTGTTTATGGATATTCATTAATGCAACGGCGGCTTGTCGTGAGGTTTGTCCTCACCGCAAGCCGCCGTTCTTTTGTGTCCTATGCTTATCGTTCGTCCCGTATTGCCGGTTGAATTGTTGCGTTACAACAGTGCGGGCAGCCTGAACAGCCTGGTGGAGTTGCTGCCTTTTATTAATATGGTGAACCCTTCGGGGCGGTCGGCGGTTATGGCTTGCTCCACCTCCTCTACGTTCTTGAACTTGCGGAAGGGGCAGTCGGTCTTGCCGAACTCGTCGCCTACGAGCCACACTTCATCGAGGCAAGCATCTGCCAGGAGTCCCGTTACCTTCTGGTGCTCCTCTGCGCTTACTGCACCAAGCTCGCCCATGTCGCCGATTATGGCCATTTTGTGGTCGGCCTTCATCGTGCGGAAGTTGTCTATCGCAGCCGCCATGCTCGTCGGGTTGGCGTTGTAAGCGTCGATGATTAGGCGGTTGTGTGCCGTCTGTTCAAGTTCCGAGCGGTTGTTTTTGGGCACGT
Organism: uncultured Prevotella sp.; assembly: GCA_944320285.1. Lineage (GTDB taxonomy): Bacteria > Bacteroidota > Bacteroidia > Bacteroidales > Bacteroidaceae > Prevotella. Next base: position 1,181 of record CALUGX010000101.1, on the reverse strand, counting down.
ATGACGACAGGGCGTGGTCTATTTGTCCGGGCGTTACGCCGAAATGGAGCCCCACACAGGCTGCTGCGAGCATATTGTAAACGTTGTAGCTGCCGATGATGTGCGTCCTCACGTCGCGCCATTCGCCGTCCTTCGTGTGCCAGCGGAATTTGAGGTAAGGGTCGCACGCCGTCACTTCGCCGGTCACTGTGGTGCCTTCCGTCGTCCCTACACCGTATTTTATCAGTTCGAGACCGTGCGCTATGCCCATCAGGTGCTCGTCTCCGGCGTTGATGAATGTCGTGCCGCCGTGGTCGCGCAGGTAGTCGTAAAGCTCTCCCTTGGTGCGCACCACGCCCTCGAACGAGCCGAAGCCCTGCAAGTGGGCGCGCCCGACGTTGGTTATGAGACCGTAGTCAGGCTCGACGATGTCAACCAACGTCTTGATGTCCCCAGGGTGGCTGGCCCCCATCTCCACCACGGCAATCTCGTGTTCGGGTTTGAGTCGCAGCAGCGTTTTTGGCACGCCTATGTCGTTGTTGAAGTTTCCCTCGGTGTAGAGCACGTTGAAGCGTTCGCTTAGTACGGCGGCAAGCAGCTCCTTAGTGGTGGTTTTCCCGTTGGTGCCGGTTATGCCTATGATGCGCGTGCCGAGCCTGCGACGGTGGTAGTTTGCCAGCCGTTGCAGGGTCTTCAGGCAGTCGTCAACGAGTATGTAGCGGCTGTCGCCTTCTTCGGCGTACTCCTTTTCGTCCACCACGGCGTATGCACAGCCCTTCTCCAAGGCCGCCTTTGCGAAGGCGTTGCCGTTGAACGATGCGCCCTTCAGCGCGAAAAACACCGACCCCTTGGGGCAGTCGCGGCTGTCTGTCGTGACCGTCGGGTGTGCGGTGAAGATGTCATAAAGTCCTGGTATGTCCATTTATTGTGCGTTTAAAACGGTGCAAAGGTAATTAAAAGGCATGAAAAACGCATATTTTGGCGGTATTATAATAGACTTATGGTTTGTCGCCGTCTCCCATACCCTCTTTTACGGGGAACGTGTAGCTCTCATGTTCCATCATGTCCTTGCCGTGGATATGCAGCGTTTTCCACGGAAAGATGGCTTTCATTGCGTCTTTGAAGGCTTCTACAACAGGCCCGTCGGCCTTGTGAACGTTGTCGTTGCCCATGCGCATCAGCTTGGCTTCAAGGTCTGTGAG
>CALUGX010000100.1 GCA_944320285.1 uncultured Prevotella sp. | reverse complement strand
CGCGGGCAGGCGGAGGAGTTCGCCTTCAGCGACGACGTGCATACGCCGGCCGACCTGCACGAGGGCATGGTGTTGCCTGGCATAGTAACAAACATCACTAATTTCGGAGCATTCGTTGATATAGGTGTACACCAAGACGGCCTCGTGCACATCTCGCAGATGGCCGACTGCTACGTCAGCGACCCGGCGCAAGTGGTAAGCCTGCATCAGCACGTCCGCGTCCGCGTGATGGGCGTAGACCTCAAGCGCAACCGCATATCCCTTTCAATGAGAAATATTGGCGATTGACGGCTTGTTAATCAGGCCTTGGTAAAGGCTTGATAATCAATGCGTTTCTAAAAGGGCATCTTTCACGCGCTGAAAGGTGTCCTTTTGCGTTCCCGTTAGCATCCTTTTATGTAGTCGTTAGTGTCCTTTTAAAACTTTCTGATAATCTGCGTCGAAAAATCTTTACTCGAGTTCGGGATAAGTAATCAGTTAAAATATCGTAAGTTGTCTGTCGTCCTTCTCGATTTTAACCTGTAAAGCCTGTGGCTTGTTGTCGAAAAAAGAGTAGGCCATGAATGCGGAGCAGAAGTTGATGATGAAGTTGTGCAATGACCTGTGCCTTGAGTGCACAAGGTTGGCCTTGTCCTTGAGCAGGTGGTTTATGCACTCGATGACGTACCTTTTGCGTAGCATGATTTTGTCCCACATGGGCATGAGCTTGTTCTTCATGTTGGCCTTGAGCCCGTGCACGATGTGTATGCCCCTGTCGAACATATCCTCGAAAAGTCCTTTTGAGATGTACCCCCTATCGGCGAACACCTTGCCGAAGAGGTCTTTCGCCGGAAAACAGTCTGCAATGTGTTGCCTTATGAAGAACTGGTAATAGTGCTTGAAGTTGCTGAATGTGCCGAAATGGACATATACGAGTATGGACATCATCTCGCTTTCTTACATACGGCACGTGCGCTTGCGGTGGTGCTTGCCGCCGTCATTGCCGCTGATTTTCAAGTATGGATGCAAATGTACAAAAATAAAGTTGGAGAGAAAAAGGCTTTCGGCTCTTTCTCTCTAACTTTTAGCATATTCCATACGGATGGTCACGAGTTTTTCTGAAGAATGGCAGCCATATTATATCCGAGTGTTTGCATGGTCTTATGTCCTCTTTCGTCAAATCCTATCGGAGAATGGCTGTCGAAAAGCATATTCCAATAGCAGCTGCTTACTATGGGCATTTCGCTGAATGAAAAATACTTGTTGATGCGGTCAACCGTGCTGTTGGCACCTGAACGGATGCAACTGGCAACGGCTGCGGCAGGCTTCCCCTTGAATAATTCTCCATGTGTGCTTGCCGCATAAAACACACGGTCTAACAAAGCGCACAAGGCACCGCTTGGAGCAGCGAAATATACAGGACTTCCAACGATTATCCCGTCAGCTTTCAAGATGGCTTCGATTAAATCGTTGCAGACATCATCATAGAAAGTACAGCGGAAGTTTTTGCCGCATTGTCCACAGTCAATACAACCACGCACGGGCTTGTTCCCCACCCAAAACCATTCGGTTGCTATGCCTTTTTCATGCAGGGCTTTCTCCACCAAACTTAAAGCGTGGTAGGTTTCTCCTTGCTTGTGGGGGCTTCCGTTCACTAAAAGCACTTTCATTTCAATAAAGGCAACTGGTTCAACATTTCCTTAATACGAATAGCGGTACGAGGCATAGGCTCTGCTACGGTCAGTCCGATGATTTCCTTTTCCTGTGCGATGTCGTTTATCACACGCACCACTTCGGCTATTTTCATTCCATTCTGGACAACGCCGACCGCTGCAATGATTTCCGCGGGGTCAAGCACATCCATGTCGAAGTGAATGACGACTTTGGACGCTCCGCATGATTTCAGCCATTCTAATACCACATGGCTGTCCTCGCGCATTTCTTCCGGTGTCAGGTGTTTGATACCGTATTGTTTCTGTCGCTCCTTGATTTCGTCACGCTCCCAATCACGCAAGCCGACAAAAAGAATTTTGGACGGGTCTATCTTCGCCGGAAGTTCAGAAAGGATTTGCTTGTCGCCCAATCCCATGCAAGCTGTTACCGCCATTGCATGGTAGGCAGGATATACATCGCCGGGCAAGGTGATGTCGGGGTGTGCATCAATCCAAACCATTGCGACATCGTTCTTGTACTTTTTTGAAAGATAAGTGAACGGCACAACACTTGCGGAACATTCGCCGCCGAGCGTCACAATCTTGTCAGGCTTTTGCACATTAAGAATATACAAAGCTGCTTTGGTCTGTGCGATGATGGCATCCTTGTCCATCACGCCGTCGGTCACTTTCCGTTCCACGATGTCCGTCGCGACAGGAACGGTATAGGTAGCTTGCCCATTGTCAGGGGCGAGGAAGTTTAACAGCTGCGCCCCAAGATAGTATCCTCTTGAAGCCTGTTCGGGGTCTTTCACTTCCGTTATCCAATGGGCGATGTTTCCGCCTTGCCATTGAGGATAAACAAGTCTGATTGTCTTAGTCTGATTTTCCATATCGTTTTTACTGATTTGTGCATGGGTTGCCATTCCAATGAACAAAGCCATACTTAACACTAATAACTTTCTCATATATCTGATAGATGAACTCTTTTTTCGAGGGCAAAGTTAATAATTTGTCCATGACTGTGCAATTACTGCAAAATTATTCCTATACTGATAATTTTGCCATATAGTGATAATATTCGCAGTATATACAGTATTTTACGGTTGGAAAATCTTATTTTTGCACTATTGAAAGGACTGATATGTACGAAAAGAAAATACCCTTTAACATAGACTGCTGCATCAAGGTGACTATGGAGGTCATCGGCGGTAAATGGAAATGCTGCATTATCGATGCGTTGAAAGACGGGGCGAAGCGTCCGAGTGAAATCCACAAACATTTTCCTGAAGCAAACGCACGGGTGATTAACCAACAACTGAAAGAACTGGAAATGCACGGGATTATCGAGAAGAAGATATTCGCCGAACTGCCTCCCCATTCGGAGTATTCGCTGACTGAAATAGGAAAGACTTTGTTGCCCATCATCAGCCAGCTTGAAGATTGGGGAAACTGGTTTCGTCCTACCCTCAAAAAGATATACGGCATGGAATGAAAACAAACAATTTTATTGACCAACGGGAGGAAGCGAAGAAGTTTTGAACATACCAAAACTTCTTCGCTTCCTCCCGTTGGTCAAACTTACATATACAACTTAATCTTTATGGTTAAGAGGTGCATTTTGCAGAGTGAATATCGGGTCAGTAGAAAACATTGGGGAATTTCCAGATTAATCAAGCTCTTCAGAGCAAACCTCAGAGGGGTTACAGACAAGAAGTTTTTCTTATTCCGTATCGCAAACCTATATGCCTATCCCCACTAAAAAATCTACTGACCCGATACTTCTGGTAACGCTGATAATATCAAATCTTGGGCATGGAATATTCATCGTAAAAATAGGAGAACATACCTATAAAATTGTATTGTGAACATCTATTTAAAAGGTGGAAATATAAAAAGGGAACTGTATTGTACAATCACATTCACGATACAGTTCCCTTTTATAGTAAAATTTATCGGATATGAAATATGGATAATCCGCGTCGAAAAATATTTACGTTAAAAATTGTAGCTTAAATGTCAAAACAGACTTTTGGGGATTTTTTCTTTTGTCTCCGTTGATAGCTTCCTAATTTCGGGTGCACCTTCCCTCTTCCCCGTGCTGTATTCTCATGTGTTATAAGCAGAACTTTTATCTGTTATAGGCTTTTTGACTTAAACTTTGCGTCGAAATAGCAGAGGGCCGCGCCGATGGCTGTGCAGAACTCAGAGTTGTCGGGTATTATGAGTTTTACGCCGTAAAGTTTCTCAATCGGGGGGAATACCATACGGCATTGTGGCAGGAGTGTGAGATTGCCTATCATTACGTATTCACGGATATTGCTGCCTATTGAGGCGAGAACAGCCGACTGGCCCACTGACTGTAACACCATCCAAATCAGGCCGATGGCGAGGTCTTCGCGCGAGGCGTCACTCTTGGCGTTGCCGAACAGAGAAGCTACAGCCGACATAGGTAATCCCGGCAGCGGCTTTGCGCTGATGTCGCCTATGCGGAGGTTGATGTTTGATACATTGCCCATCACGGCCATTTCAGACAGTGTACGTATGTCATCGGTCTTTAGCAGTAGACGTGCCAGTCCTTGCAGCGTTCCGCCGCCGATGCCTATACCGCCGATATGTTCGATGTTGTCGCCATCACAGCGCACGAGCGATGTGCCTGTGCCCATACTTACCACGATTATGCGGTCTTTGCCTGACTCGTGGCGCGCTCCGAGACCGTCGGCTACAAACTCGTCGGCTTTGCTCGTCGGCAGACCATATACGGGCTTGTTGATATATGCAGACCCAACGCCTGTAAGCATGACGTGCTCAACGTCGTTGAGTTGTATCTTGTTGTCGTACAGGTATTTGCCGAACGCACCATAAAGAGACGTTACGGGGTCGGTTGCTTTCACCCGCATCGGAGAGACAACATTGCCGTTGTTGATGCCTATTATCTTAGTCGTGCTGATGCCGACATCTATTCCTATCACCATTCCCATACTTGATAACGATTCGTTTTGGATAATATTTGCAAAGTTAGGCATTATTTGCAGAAAACAAGAATATGGGTTGTAGATTTTACATAAACTAAAAGCCGTAACTCCATTTTTTGTGTGAAGTTACGGCTTTTTATTGTCATAGCTTTTGCTTGTTTACTTAACCTTTTCAACGATGGCCTTGAAAGCTTCTGGGTTATTCATTGCGAGGTCAGCAAGCACCTTGCGGTTGATTTCGATGCCGGCCTTGTGCAGTGCACCCATCAGGGTTGAGTAGCTCATGTTCTCAAGACGTGCAGCTGCGTTGATACGCTGTATCCACAGTGAGCGGAACGTGCGTTTCTTATTACGGCGGTCACGGTAAGCGTATGTAAGACCTTTCTCCCATGTATTCTTGGCTACCGTCCAAACGTTTTTCCTTGCTCCGTAGTATCCACGGGTAAGTTTTAGGATTCTCTTCCTTCTTGCTCTTGAAGCAACGTGATTAACTGATCTTGGCATAGTTTTTTCCTTTGAATTTTGTTAGACAATAGATTAACGGAGACGCAGCAAGTCTCTCACCTGCTTCATGTTGTCATGGTCTACCATTGTAGAACCAAGCAAGTTACGCTTTTGTTTCTTAGTTTTCTTAGTCAGGATGTGACTGTGGTAAGCGTGGTGTCTCTTAATCTTACCTGTACCGGTGAAAGCAAATCTTTTCTTTGCGCCGGAGTTTGTCTTCTGTTTTGGCATTTTTTTTGAATTTAATTGTTGTTATTTATTAGCTGTGGCAACGTATATACCAGGACGTTACGCACATATTATCTTTTTGTTTTCGTTATTTGTCGTTGCCTTCGTTGAGCTTTTTCAATGCGTCTGCTCCGTTCTTTGCGTTGGCGAACAGCCCACCGCCTACAGGCATTTCTGTCTCTCCTGTTTCAGTCTTGGCTTGCTCGTTCTGTGCCTTAGCCTCGGCTTCGCGACGTTCACGATCCATCTTCTGCTGGCTTTTTTTCGCCACTCCTGCCTTTTTAGGGCTTAGGTAGATGAACATCCTTTTGCCTTCGAGAGCCGGCATTTGTTCAACTTTGCCATATTCCTCAAGGTCGTTGGCAAAGCGCAGCAATAATACCTCGCCTTGTTCCTTGAAAAGGATTGAACGGCCACGGAAAAATACAAATGCACGCACTTTATTGCCTTCTTCGAGAAATTCCTTGGCGTGCTTCAATTTGAAGTTGTAGTCGTGCTCGTCGGTCTGCGGTCCGAACCTGATTTCCTTTACTTCTTGCTTCACCTGTTTGGCTTTCAGCTCTTTTGCGCGCTTCTTCTGCTGGTACAGGAATTTGCTGTAGTCAATGAGGCGGCAAACCGGTGGTTGGGCGTTAGGCGAAATCTCGACGAGGTCTACGCCTTCGTTCCTTGCCATTTCCAG
>CALUGX010000099.1 GCA_944320285.1 uncultured Prevotella sp. | reverse complement strand
TCGGAGCTTCGCCATGACTTCCGCAACAACGGGCCTACGCTTGACCGCATAGTCTCAATCACGCGAGACATCATGGCCGATACCACGTCCACGGTGAAAGTCATCCAGATTATCGGCTTGGCTTCGGTCGAAGGCCCGGTAAAGCGTAACCGCGCGCTTGCCGGCCGGCGTGCCGAGGCCCTAAGACGGTACGTCCAAGGCCGGGTACCCACGCCTGACTCCCTCTATGAGTGTGTCAACGGGGGCGAGGCATGGACCGAGCTGCGCGACCAGATAGCCGACGAACAGTCAGAATGGCGCGACCGGCTGCTCGATATCATCGACAACGAGCCGGATGCCGACCGGCGCGAGCGTCGCATCAAGGCCCTCGATGGCGGCAAGGCATACGACTACTTGAAGGAAAATGTCTTGAAAGACCAGCGCAACTCCGGCTACCTGCGCATCTACTACGACTACGTGCCTGACACCGCCGCGCGCACCATCAACGCCGCCACAGCCCTGCTGCGCCAGGAGCGTTATGATGAAGCCAAGCGTATGCTGCTGACAGTCAAGGCCGACCCGCGTTCATGGAACGCTCTCGGCGTAGCCCTCTACATGACCGGCAACGAGGATGCTGCCGTGTCTTATTTCCGTAAGTCGGCAGGCGTTGGCAACCGGCAGGCCAAGGAAAACCTTAGCCAGGCTGAAGCACAGATGGCGGCAAAGGCGAGCAAATGAAATTAACCTATAATTTTCTTAAACTTAATTGATTATGATGAATTTAAACAAGTTCGCTTTCGCGGGTGCGATAGCACTCGCGGGGGCAATGGGCTTCACCGCCTGTTCGTCTGACGACGACATAACAAGCGGGCAGAACCCAACGTTCGACGGAGAGACCGTCAAGACGCAGTTCACAATCAATGTACCTGCTGGAGGTGCATCGACTCGTTTGTCTGAGGATATTGTGCAGGGACAGGAAGACCCGGTATTTCGTGGTATGGAAAACATTTATATGTTTGCCTTTGATGAAACGAGCGGAGGTGATGTTGCAGATATAACTACATCCACAAATCCTGCTGCCGTGTACGATAATATGGGCTCAATCTTGAACAATGAATTGCTGGAAACTAATAATGCAAAGGTATATTATGATATAACAATACCTGCAGGCGTTAACCGTTTCCTTTTTTATGGCGAAGCAACTCGTAGTGGAGGAGCAACAGATGAGAATAATGGTGTATTAACGGCATCTTATCTGGAGTCACCGGTAGGAACTGTTGCAGACATCAAATTTGAGTTGAAGTCTATTGCTAACGGAGCAAATCTTACGACAGAAGCAACACTTTTGGCGGCGTTGAATAATGTTGCCAATGTCTCAGGTTGGAGTACAACTGACAATGCGACATTAAAATCGCTTTATTCAAGCTACATCACGCTAAAAGCAGGTTCGGCAAACTCGATTCGTGAGGCTTTGGCTTATCTTAAAGAAGGTGTAGGCAATGTTACGGAAAGTGATGTGGCGGCTTTGAAAGAATCTATCATTTCAGCCATAGAGACAGAAATTGGTGAAAACGGAACTTCTGGTAATATTGGTGCCCTGACATATCCTCGCGATTTGGGGCTGCCTGATGGTGCGGTTCAAGTAAGCTGGAACAAAACAGCCTTTGAGTACGCAAAAACTTCTGATAATGTTTGGGCGTCTCAGGCGCAAATTACAGATTATGTCTATCCTGCCGCCCTTTATTATTGGACTAATTCAACCATTAAAGTATCCAACGAAACTCAAAGCGGTAATTATGCAGGAAAAAATTGGATCGGTATTCTCGCTTTGTACACTGACGGAACGAGTGTGAGCTCAAGTACTCGTTCTGTTGCAATGAACGACCAAATCAATTATGGAGTCGCGCGTTTAGACTTGTCTGCATACCTAAATGGCTCATCACTGAAAGACAATGTAAGCGAAGACATTAATGTAAGCGCATCGAATGGTATTTCACTTGTGGGCATATTGGTTGGAGGCCAGAAGGATGTAACTTATGATTTCTCTACTCCTGTAACTGCTACAGAACGGTCGATTTATGATAGGTCTATTAAAGAGGCAAAACTAAGTACTTCAAAGGATGAAAAGGTATTGGCTCAGACTTTAGTTCTGGAAACAGCTGCGGCAGCAACTGCAGGAGAAGGTAATGTCCGTTTTGCATTGGAGCTTCAAAACAATACAGGAGCCCCTTTTGTAGGACATGACGGGACAGTGCCGGCAGGTGGACGTTTCTATTTGGTTGGTGAATTAGAACCGTCTTTTGATAGTGCTTACGATGCTATGGAACACAAAGTGTTCAAGCAAGATTATACGACAACTGCTAAAGTTTCGATTAATAGTTTGGCACATGCTTACAACTGTATTCCCGACCTTCGTTCTCCGAAACTCGAACTTGGTCTCAGCGTAGACCTTGATTGGGAAAAAGGTTTGGTTGATGAAGTTGTAATAGAGTAATCGAATAATGTTTTGCTGTGTTCGTGATAAAAGATTAATGTTTGATATGGTAACGCACGTATGCATACGTATCGCACGAAAAAATGTCGGGCGCTCAGACCGAGCGTCCATACAGATGGGTGACGGGTATGGCATGGTTGTATGTCGGTAGTTTTTGTCTTGACGATATTTTATATTGGATTAATACCGACAGACCGGGCGTTAACTTAAAAAAACATCTACATTGCGGCGCAACAAAAAGCAATAAGAGGGTGTCGGGCTTTCGTAGGCCCGGCACTCACCAGTAGGTTCGTAAGCCCGATAACCGTTAATCTTCGGGAATGAGAGCCTAAGAATTGAAGGGTGAAGAACGATGGATGAAAAAACTAAGTGAAAAGTAAACAGTGAAAAATCCAATGGCCAAGCGATAGGCGATTAGTCCTATTTGTTTTGTCAGCACCGTTTCTCTCGTTCGTCCTGTCTGTCTTGTTATTTAAAGAATATGATGAAACTATTAACCTGCATATTAGCAAAGCACATTAAGTCCGCCTCTTCGCGATGGGTGTGGAGAGGGTGTCGGTTGTTTGTCTGCCTCATGTTTGCCTGCCTTATGTTTGCCTCATGTATCGACGAGGACCTTTCCCGCTGCGGCGTGAACTACTCCGTGGAGTACGTCGTCAGGCAGGATATGCACGCCGTGCTGCAAGACGAGATTGACCGCGAGCTTACGTCGTCCGCCGAGCAGCTTGTCGGTGCGCGGTTGGATGAGGAGTTGTCCGGCGTCTATTCAGACATCGCCCACGACCTTGACCTGTCGTTCTTCGACAACCATCAGCTGTCCTTACACCAGAACGTCATCGTTGACGCAAGCTCGGCCAGGCTTACTGTGTATATGCAGCGTGCCGACTACCGCAACCTCGCATTGGCCAACCTTGCCCAGGAACCTACGGTTACGCTTGACGGCGCATCGTCAGACACGGGAATGGCCGTCAACAATCTGCCGGCAGACACTATCGACAGTCACGTCACTGGCCTGTTCTCGGCACGTATGGATATGGCTGTGGACAACACCAACCAGACGTTCCGTGCCGACCTCTATATGCTGAACAGCACGGCGGCCATAGTCATCAACGACCAAGGCCTCATGCCTACCGACGTCAAGGCTTATGTCTGCGACATGGCAGCCGGCTTTGCCGTAAACGACAGCACTTACTCGTTCGACCGTTCGCCCGTAGTGCGCACGCGCAGCTTCACCGAGAGCGGCCATCATTGCCTTTACGCCACGGCGATGCCCTCGCGCGACTATTCGCCTGACGGCAACATTTGGCGCATGAAAGTGTACGTTACGATGGATGGCAAGGTGACCGAGAGCATATTAACCGTCGGCGAACCTTTGCGTGCCGGCGACGTGAAGATAATCAAGGCCAAGCTCAACCCCGACGGCAGCATCTCGACAGACGAGCCTGAGGTTGGCGTTAGTGTGACGCTCGACTGGAAGCCCGGCGGCAGTCACGACGTGGAAATGTAATTTTTTTAAGTAGTTAAAGTAGTTAGAGTAGTCAAAGTAGTTAAAGTCAAATGCTTTTCTTCTTAGGAGTTAAGGAGTTATGAAGTTAAGGAGTTAAGACAAATGCTTTTCTTCTTAGGAGTTAAAGTAGTTAAAGACAAATGCTTTTTTGGGATGTTAAGATGATAAAGCTATTGACCGTTATATCTGCAAGGCGACGCCCGGACTGCCCGGCATGGGGCTGGTGCGCTTTTTTGTTGTTCCCGTTGTTCATGGCTTCCTGTTCTTCCGACGACGATGGCGGAAGCGCTGTCGACAACCTCACGACGGTGCAGCTGTATGTCAGCGTGCCGGCATTGCCTACCGGCGATGGTACACGCATAGGCGACCCCGGCACTGATACGGGCGAAGGCGAAGCCTGGGATGCGCTGGCCATATTGCTTGAATATACCGAAGAAGATGGCAACACGCCACAGCGGAGAATGATGATGACGTTCACCGATGAACAGTTCAACAGTCTGCCGTCATACGATAGCGAAGGTAAAATAAAGCGCCTGTCGCTCGACGTGCCCGAAGGCAAGGTCAAAATCTACGGCGTAACCTACACCAAGGATGCAGCCAACGGCATCGCCGGCCAACTTACAGGCTGGAAGGAAGACACCGCCACCGATGTGGCCGCCATGACAATATCCAACGTTTATTCAGCCGCCGACGGCATCAATGTCAACACCGAGCAGTTTCTCAGCGTGGCCACAGGCTTCTATAAGGACAAAGATAATACGTCAGGACAGCCCGACGTTTTCGAAATCAAGCCCGTTGGCGATGCCGGGGTCGGGGCATCCATCCCCACGATTACGCTTACGCGCCTTGCCGCCAAAATCGACATACAGTGGGATGCCAAGGGAGCATACGAGTCAGGGCAAGGATATGTTGACGTGAAAGTCGGCAGCTTCAAGTTCTCGGGCGACTATAAACCTGGCTCTGGCGAAAACGAGAGCGGCAGCGGACGGCTGTTCCCGTCGCTCTATACCGGCAATGACGCGCTTTCGGGCTCAAAGACGTTCATCAACCAGACGGAGATAAGCCAGCGCAACGGCCGCGTCTACCATTACGTCTACCCCGACGGGGCAAGCACGCCCAAGGTAACGTTCAACATCACGACTGACGACGGCGATGGTGACGCCACTGACGACGTGAATAGAAATTACACGTTCACCTTCAAGGATAATGACGGGCAGCCATTAAAGCTGCAACAGTCAACGTGGTATTACATAAAGACGCGCATCAACGGTCTTGAAGATGACGTCACTGATATAACCGTAACACCCGAAGGCACTTCGGGCCAGGCCGTTACTGACTGAACTATGGCCTTGACGATGCGCGGCTTTGCCGTGCCTGTGTCATGGCAGTGCCGAGGCCTCCGCCCGGCTTGAAATCACGGCGGCTGCAATACATGGCCTTTTGCGAGGTCAAAGGGCACGTTTCACCGTGCAAGACGTGCCCTTTCAAGGCCCGAAAGGTGCCCTTTCAGCAGCAAGGCGATAAAAGGATGAAAAGCAGGAGAAAGGAAAGTCACCTTTATTCCCTTTACTCCTGATAAAATAATAATACGATGAAATCTTTACATATATTATATCTATTGGCGGTTTTGCTCATGTTGCCAGTTGCGGCGCAGGGCAGCAGATATTACGTAACCCTTGAAGCCGACGGAACCCTTGACGGCTTGTCGTGGGACAAGGCCACGACGCTGGCCGCCGCCTTGACCAAGGCCGTGGCGAACGACGAAATATGGTTGAAAGGCTATGCCGAGCCTGACGCATACGAAAAAATATATTACGTGTCTGATAAGTCAGGCTACACCCTCAAGTCCGGCGTGAGACTTTACGGAGGTTTTAAGGGCGATGAGACATCAACAGACCAGCGCGAAGTCGTTGACGGCAAGGCCTACCGTATGCAATACCGAACGGTGATTTCCGGCGATAAAGATAGAGACGACGCCAGAGACGCCACAAGCCTCATCTTTCCCGGAAATGACACCCGTGACGACAACGCCGTGCACGTGCTGACGCTTGAAATGAAGCCCGACGGGACGAACGTCAACAACTGGGCCACCGTGGTTGATGGCGTAACCATCGCCGGCGGGCACGCCGAGGCCGGTAAGGGCG
>CALUGX010000098.1 GCA_944320285.1 uncultured Prevotella sp. | reverse complement strand
TGCAACCACAAATATACGACTTTTACGGCAACTTCCGCTTTTTATTTCTACACATACACCTGAACTGCGGATGAACCCCTTTTGCATTGCAATAAGACCTAAGTACCCGAACAACAAACACTTGACACCCACCCCAACCCTCCCGAAGGGAGGGAGCTTAATATGCCTTTCAATGGCGCATCACTAACATCAGCCATATTCGCTCACTCTCCCAACCTTCCCATTTCTCCCAGGACTCTCATTTCTCCCATCCCTTAACTTCCAAAACAAATATCCCGCCAACCTGAAAAATCCACGTTATATTTTCCTGATAAACAATATTTTTCTTAATTTTGCGCCAATGTAAAAAAGCATGGCGAAAAGCCATGCCGCACAACTGACAAACAATAAAAACAAACATAACTATGGAAAACTTGGAAAAAGACGGCGTGCGGCTGCCTGACAACGCATTCCGCGAATTGAAAGAGGGCGAACAGTACCGCCCCGTAATGGACCCGCAGAAGGCTTATCCGGAGGTTAACGGATGGTCGGTGACGTGGGGTGTGCTCATGGCCGTGCTCTTCTCGGCAGCCGCGGCCTACCTCGGACTGCGCGTGGGCCAGGTGTTCGAGGCGGCCATACCCATCGCCATAATCGCCGTGGGAGTGTCGACGGCGGCCAAACGGCGCAACCCTCTCGGCGAAAACGTCATCATACAGAGCATCGGAGCGTGCTCAGGCGCCGTGGTCGCAGGCGCGATATTCACCCTGCCCGCCATCTACATCCTCGAAGACAAGTATCCCGGCATGGGCGCGTCGTTCCTCGAAGTGTTCCTGAGCTCGCTCCTCGGAGGCGTCCTCGGCATCCTGTTCCTCATCCCGTTCCGTAAATATTTCGTCAGCGATATGCACGGGAAATACCCCTTCCCGGAAGCCACGGCCACCACGCAGGTGCTCGTCAGCGGGGCCAAGGGCGGCAAGCAGGCCAAGCCTTTGCTGCTGGCCGGGCTCGTGGGCGGACTGTATGACTTCATCGTGGCCACCTTCGGATGGTGGAACGAGAACTTCACCACGCGCGTCATCGGCCTCGGCGAACAGCTGGCCGACAAAGCAAAGCTCGTCTTCAAGGTTAACACCGGCGCGGCGGTGCTCGGTCTCGGCTTCATTGTCGGCCTGAAATACGCCCTCATCATCTGCCTCGGCTCACTGTCGGTGTGGTGGCTCATAGTGCCGCTCATGGCCGTACTGTTCCACGGCGACGTGCTCAACCAGTGGGACCCCGCCATCGCCACGGCCGTTGGCGATATGTCGCCCGAACAGATTTTCACCTCTTACGGTAAATATATCGGCATCGGCGGCATTGCAATGGCCGGCATCATTGGCATCATCAACTCGTGGGGCATCATCAAGAACGCCGTCAGCTTGGCGGCTCGCGAGATGCGTGGAGGCAAGAACGCAGGCAAACAAGTGGCCCGCACGCAGCGCGACATCCCCTTCAAAATCATCGCCGTGGGCGCGATAGCCACGATATTGATAACCTTCGTGTTCTTCTGGGCCGGCGTGATGAAGGGCAACCTGCTCTTCGCCGTTGTCGGCATACTGCTCGTTGCGGTAATAGCGTTCCTCTTCACCACCGTGGCCGCCAACGCGATAGCTATCGTGGGCAGCAATCCCGTGTCGGGCATGACGCTCATGACGCTCATCCTCGCCTCCGTGGTCATGGTCGCCGTAGGGCTCAAGGGCACAGGAGGCATGGTGGCTGCGCTCATCATGGGCGGCGTGGTATGCACCGCGCTCTCGATGGCCGGGGCGTTCGTCACCGACCTGAAGATTGGTTACTGGCTCGGCACCACGCCCAAGAAGCAGGAGACATGGAAGTTCCTCGGCACGCTGGTGTCGGCTGCAACCGTGGGCGGAGTTATGATATTGCTGGATAAAACTTACGGATTTGCCAGCGGACAGCTGGCCGCACCACAGGCCAACGCTATGGCGGCGGTGATAGATCCGCTGATGAACGGTGTCGGCGCGCCGTGGGTTCTCTACGCCATCGGCGCAGTGATAGCCATCATACTGACGCTCTGCAAGGTGCCGGCATTGGCCTTCGCCCTCGGAATGTTCATTCCAATAGAGCTTAACATACCGCTGCTCGTGGGCGGAGCCGTCAACTGGTATGTCACTTCACGCTCCAAAGACCCCGAAGTTAATAAGGCACGCGGCGAGAAAGGAACGCTCATCGCCAGCGGCTTCATTGCCGGCGGAGCGCTCATGGGAGTAGTAAGCGCGCTGTTGCGCTTCGGCGGCGTGAACCTCGTTAACAGCGAATGGCTCGCCAACCCGCTCTCTCAGGTCTGCGCTCTCGTGGCTTACGTGCTGCTGATAACATACTTCATAAAGGCGACAAAGACATCAAAAAAGTAAAAAGGTAAAACAGTAAAAAAGTAAAAACACAGCTATAAGCAACAAAAAAGGCGGGAACGTTGAATTTAATCAAACGTTTCCGCCTTTTTATAATTTGTCCGCAGACTGCGAAGTCTTACCGTTTTACCTTTTTACTTTTTTACATTTCACGCTATGCGTCGATATTAGCGTAGGTTGCGTTTTGCTCTATGAACAGGCGGCGCGGCTCCACGTCGTCGCCCATGAGCATTGAGAACACCTCGTCGGCCTCGGCCGCGTTCTCTATCGTAACCTGCTTCAGAAGGCGCGTTTCAGGGTTCATGGTGGTCTCCCAGAGCTGTTCCGGGTTCATCTCTCCAAGACCTTTATAGCGTTGGGTGTGTATGTTCTTGCCGTCTTCCTCGCCGTTTCCGTACTTATCGAGGAAGGCCTGGCGCTGCTGGTCTGTATAACAGTACTCTTTGACCTTGTTCTTATACGTGCAGAGGTAAAGCGGCGGGGTTGCAATATACAAGTGTCCCTCCTGTATCACCTTAGGCATGAAGCGGTAGAAGAGTGTCATTATCAGCGTGTCGATGTGCGAGCCATCGACATCGGCGTCGGTCATTATGATGATTTTGTCATAGCGCAGCTTGTCTACATTGGCTTCCTTGTCGTCCTCGCCGTCAACGCCGAAGCGCACGCCGATGCTCTGGATGATGTTCATTACAGACTCGCTCTCGAACACCTTGTGCCACATCACCTTCTCAACGTTCAATATCTTGCCCCTCAACGGCAGTATGGCCTGCGTGAAACGGTTGCGCCCCTGCTTGGCGGAGCCACCCGCCGAGTCTCCCTCGACAAGGAAAATCTCACACTCCTTGGGGTCTTTGTTTGAACAATCGGCCAGTTTTCCGGGCAGTCCGCCGCCGCTCATGGGGTTCTTGCGCTGCACGCTTTCACGGGCCTTTCGCGCCGCGATGCGCGCCGTGGCAGCAAGGATTACCTTGTCGCATATCATCTTCGCCTCCTTGGGATGTTCCTCAAGGTAGTATGAAAGGGCTTCTGACACGGCCTGGCGCACGGCTCCCGTCACCTCGCTGTTGCCCAGCTTGGTCTTCGTCTGGCCCTCAAACTGCGGCTCGGCCACCTTTATCGATATTACGGCTGTCAGGCCTTCGCGGAAGTCTTCGCCGGCTATTTCTATCTTGGCCTTCTCTATCTGCTTGGAAATCGAGGGGTCATTGTCGGCGTACTTCTTAAGAGTTGACGTCAGGGCCATACGGAAACCTATGAGGTGCGTGCCGCCCTCTATGGTGTTGATGTTGTTGACGTAAGAGTGGATGTTCTCGCTGTAATCGGTGTTGTACATCACGGCCACTTCGATTGGTATGCCCTGCTTCTCGGTCTTGAGATAGATTACGTCGTCGAAGAGGTGCGTGCGGTGGCGGTCGATATAGCGGACGAACTCTTTGAGACCGTCAACGGCGTGGAACACCTCCTGCCGCGTCTTGCCTTCTTCGTCCGGACGCAGGTCAGTAAGAGTAATCTTTATGCCGGCGTTGAGATAAGCCAGCTCACGCATACGCTTGGCTATGATGTCGTATTTGTAGACGGTGGTAGTGAATATCGTGGGGTCCGGCCAGAACTGCTGGCGCGTTCCGCGAAGCTCCGTCTCGCCCACCACCTTCACGGGGTACAAGGGCCTTCCCTTCTCATACTCCTGCTGGTAAATCTTGCCGTCACGGAACACCTGCGACAACATCTTCGTTGACAGGGCGTTGACGCACGAGACGCCGACTCCGTGAAGACCGCCGGAAACCTTGTAAGAGCCTTTGTCGAACTTACCTCCGGCGTGGAGCACCGTCATAACGACCTCAAGGGCCGACTTGTGCAGCTTCTTATGCTCGTCAACGGGTATGCCTCGGCCGTTGTCCTGCACGGTTATCGAGTTATCCTCGTTGATTGTCACTTCTATATGAGTGCAATATCCGGCCATCGCCTCGTCGATGGAGTTGTCCACGGTCTCGTTAACCAAATGGTGAAGACCTTTCTCGCTGATGTCGCCGATGTACATTGCCGGGCGTTTGCGCACCGCCTCCAAGCCTTCAAGCACTTGGATGTTACTGGCTGAATAATTGCTTTCGTTAATCTGATTTTCTGCCATTTTCAAGTTAGTGTATATTGACTTGCAAAAGTAGTAAAAAAAAACGACACGGCGAAATTTTAACCCTTAAAAACCATTTACACACAGACCTCCCGCCAACACACGGTCGGGGCTTTTACAAAAGGCGTCATTCTGCGGTATAAAAAGAGCCTTCCCGACTTGCAGGATATGCCGTTCCGACCTGCGAGAAAGCATATCTTGCAAAACAATCAGCCTCCCACCAACACCCGGCCGCACACGAAAAAGGCTGCAACCCTGATTGCAGGATTGCAGCCGAACTGCTGTTTATCTCTTATTTACAATTCGCGTTCTTACAACTTGTTCACGTGGCAAGCCAGGCTTGACTTCAAGTTGGCGGCCTTGTTCTTGTGGATTATATTGGTCTTAGCCAGCTTGTCAAGCATCTTCTGAACCGAAGGATAGAGCTTCAGAGCCTCTTCCTTGTCGGTAATGGCGCGCAATTTGCGTACGGCGTTACGCATAGTTTTTGCATAATATTTATTGTGCAATGTACGTTTCTTGTCCTGACGGATTCTCTTAATTGACGATTTGTGATTAGCCATCTTAATTTACTTCCTTTTCCTTGTTGTTTTTATTGTAGTCCCTAGGAGAGTCGAACTCCTCTTTAGAGAATGAAAATCTCTCGTCCTAACCGATAGACGAAGGGACCGCGGTTACATTTTGCGGTGCAAAGGTAGGAGTTTTATTCCAAACAGCCAAACTTTTTCGAGGATTTTTCTTAACAATAGGGCAAAAATGCGTATTTTTGCATGAAACAAGGCCTGAAAAGCCGCACGGCAGACGATTTTCGTGCGTCGCGCCGCGCGGAACGTGAAGCCGCTAAAACCGCTCCTTACTGCAATGCTGACAACAACGAAAGCCATAGTGCTGCACGCCTTCCGATACGGTGAGGCGAAGCTCATCATCGATCTGCTCACGGCCGACGGCTCGCGCATGGCGTGCATCGCCACACTGCCTAAGTCGCCGCGGGCCAAGCTGAAGAAGCAATACTTCCAGCCGCTGTACATCCTCGAAGTGGTGGCCGATGTGCGCCCGCGCGCCAACCTGCAACGCCTCAGGGATGCGGGCGTGGCCGTGCCGCTGACGTCTATACCCTTCAGTCCGGCCAAGACAGCCATCACGCTGTTCACGGCGGAGTTTCTCCGCAACGCCACGCGCCGCGAACCGCTCGACCCGGCGGCCTTCGCCTATGTGGAGAACAGCATCCGCTGGCTCGACGGATGCGCCGGCCACTTCGCAAACTTCCACCTTGTCTTCATGATGCGCATGGCCAAATTCCTCGGTTTCTACCCCAACCTCGACGGCTACACGCCCGGATGCCGCTTCGACCTCAGGGCCAGCTGCTTCCGACAGGACGCTCCGCTGCACGGCGACTACCTGCCGCCTGCCGACGCCGAACGCATCACACTGCTGCTGAGGATGAACTACCCCACGATGCACCTATATAAAATGGCGCGCGCAGAGCGCAACCGCATGGCCGACGTCATCCTGCGGTATTACCAGATACACATACCGGGCTTCCCCGAAATGAGGTCGCTCCCCGTGCTGAAAGAGCTGTTCACTGACGACTAACCATCATCGTCCGTCAACGTCCTGACAACCAGCAACTTACCAATAAGCCACGTTTCGCCTTGCAAAAGAGAGTGTATCAAATTGAGAAATATTTGATTCACTCTCTTTTTCATTTTGTCTGGTATAAAAAAATCAAGC
>CALUGX010000097.1 GCA_944320285.1 uncultured Prevotella sp. | reverse complement strand
GCTGCTGAGGTTTAAGGAGATGGAAGAACTCTTTGAGTAAAGGTAAAACGGTAAAAAAGTAAAAAGGTAAAACACGTAACGGCTTTATAACTCAGCCATACTTTATTTAACGTGTTTTACCTTTTTACTTTTTTACCGTTTTACCTTTAAAATTACTTCACAATAACCATTTCATACCGCCTGTTGCCCAGTCCTATCTTCTCGGCGTGGGCGAGGCACGACTTGTATTCAGTGTTCGGGTTTACGTTGTCGAAGTGGTCGTGATGGTCGCAGAAGCCGGGACGGGCCATCTCCTCGGTGAGCTGAGTTCCCGGCAGAGGCGTTTGCCTGAGACAGGCGTCAACGCAAGCCTGGTCGATTGCCAAAGGATCGAACGAAGCGAACATACCCACGTCGGGTATTATCGCCACATCGTTGCCTGAATGACAGTCACACGTCGGCGACACGTCACACACCACGGAGACGTGGAAGTTGGGACGTCCGCAGACCACAGCCTTTGTATATTCAGCCATTCGGCAGTTCAATTCCTTCACTGCGGCATCGTTGCGGAAGCTGATGGCGTCGAAGTTGCACGCCCCCACACAGCGTCCGCAGCCCACACAGTTGTCGAGATTTATTGACATTTTCTTCCGCTCGGCGTCAAACTCAAGGCCGTTGTTGGCGCATTCGGACAGACAACGGCGGCATCCGCGGCATTTGTCAGCGTCGATGCGCGGTTTGCCGTTACAGTGTTGGTCTTTCTTTCCTGCCCTTGAGCCGCATCCCATACCGATGTTCTTAATCGTTCCGCCGAAGCCTGCCATCTCGTGTCCCTTGAAATGCGTCAGCGAAATGAACACGTCGGCGTCCATCACAGCGCGCCCTATCTTAGCCTCCCGTACATATTCGCCCCCGCACACTGGCACGGCGATGTCGTCAGTGCCCTTCAGTCCGTCGCCGATGATGACGGGACAGCCAACGGTCATCGGCGTAAAGCCGTTCTCCCAGGCACAATATAGGTGCTCGATGGCGTTCTTGCGACTGCCCGGATACAGCGTGTTGCAGTCTGTCAGGAACGGCTTGCCTCCCCTTTCCTTAACCATGTCAACCACGGCGCGCGCATAGTTGGGCCGCAGGAAGCTCATGTTGCCCAGTTCGCCGAAGTGCATTTTGATGGCCACGAACTTTCCTTCCATATCTATCTGGTCTATGCCGGCCGCCTTGATGAGGCGTTTCAGCTTGTCAGTGCGTCCCTCGTCGGGGCGGCAACGGAAGTCGGTGAAGAATACTTTAGATGTTCCTTGTTCAGTGTTTCCGTTCATAATGTGTCGTATGATTTTATTGTTTCGTCGGTATGATATGGCTGATTTCGTATTTACAGCCCATGTCTTAATCATGGCAAAGTTACTAAAAATCACGTATAAGCCAAAGGGAAACGTGATGTTTTTGATAAAACGTTGCAGTCTGCCGTGGCTTCCTGACGGAGGGTGTTTGCCATTATGCTTTATGAATGTCCGCAATCCCCCAATCCTCTTTTTAGCGGACTTTATCAACAAGACAAGTGTCTTTAACTACTTAGCGAACGCAGGGAGCGATTAACTACTTTAACTCCTTTAACTACTGATAAATGGGAGTTTTGCAGACATTCATATTATATTTTCCCAAAGATGCCCTTTTGCATTGTGAAAGGGCATCTTTTAGCCTGCAAAAGGAGCTCTTTTGCAGGCTAAAAGATGCCGAACGGGGAACGTGCTGATAGTCAATAAGTTGCAAGACAGTTTCCGTATGTCTGAATTTTTGATTATTTTTGCAAAGACAAACATCATTCACCATAAGCCCAAATCGGCCATCAGGCAGCAGAAAGGAGCTTTCAGCTTTATAGCGCGGCTACCCGGCCGAAGCCTGATTGCAGATTTGGAATAAAACGAAAAACGACAATGATACGCAAAGCCGACAACGACAATGACCTGCGCAAGATAGCGGAAATGGCCGAACCGATATGGCACGAGGTGTTCACGGGTATGATAACGAGCGAACAGGTGAGCTATATGGTTGACAAGTTCCAGTCATACCACGCCGTGAAGGACCAGGTTAACAACCACGGATACCGATATTTCATAGTCTCTGAAAATGATAGCGACGCGGGCTACTGCGGCGTGCAACCGTGCGGAGACGGTTCTCTCTACCTCAGTAAGATATACCTGAAAAAGGAATACCGCGGCCACGGACTTTTCGCCGAAATGACGGCTTTCCTCACAGAGATGTGCCGCAGCGAAGGCCTCAGCTCAATCTGGCTCACCGTAAACAAGCACAACGCACGGGCCATAGCCGCATACGAGAAGAACGGATACCGCAACATACGCAGCCAGACCACCGATATCGGCCGGGGCTTCGTCATGGACGACTATGTGTTTGAACTGAGAGTTGATAATTGAAAATGGAGAATTATGATTAGCTTTAATTGAGAATGGAGAGTTGAGAGTTGAAAATTATGATTTGCTTCATTGGTTATCAACATACAAAGGGTGAAAGGTAATCATAATTTTCACTTCTCAATTCTCAACTATCAATTAAAAAATCCCTTGCAGATTGCGTTGTTTCAAAATTTTGTTGTAAGTTTGCACGGAATACATTTACCAAGTGTGAAAACAAGGACATTCGTCAACTACACGGCAAAGATACTGCTTCCGATAACCTTCGGCGGCGCAATTCTCTATTGGATGTACCGCGACTTCGACCTCAACACAGTTGACGACATCCTGCTGCACGGGATGGACTGGACGTGGATGCTCCTCTCCTTCCCTTTCGGCATACTGGCGCAGATGTTCCGCGGGTGGCGCTGGCGGCAGACGCTTGAGCCCATAGGCGAACACGCAAGGACGGGCACCGCCGTACATTCGATATTCCTCTCTTACGCGGCAAGCCTCGTAGTTCCCCGCATCGGGGAGTTCACGCGCTGCGGAGTGCTGAAGAGATACGACGGCGTTTCATTCTCCAAAGCCCTCGGCACGGTGGTTACGGAACGCGCCATCGATATGCTGCTGATGGCTGCCGTGTGCGTGCTGACGCTCTTTCTGCAAATGAGAGTGTTCTCAACGTTCTTCAACCGCACTGGCACAAGCGTCGATTCAATCCTCGGCAAGTTCTCATCCACGGGCTACATCGTCACTGCGGCGTGCGCCGTGGCCGTGGTGTCCCTGCTGCACATACTGCTGAAGAAGCTGTCGATATATAATAAGGTGAAAGCCACTTTTGGCGGAATATGGCAAGGAGTGATGTCGCTCAAAAGCGTGAAGAACATCCCCCTGTTCATATTTTACACCGTCGGCATCTGGGTGTGCTACTTCCTGCACTATTACCTGACGTTCTTCTGCTTCGACTTCACCGCCGGATTAGGGCTCGACTGCGCCCTTGTGACATTCGTCGTAGGCAGCATAGCCGTCATAGTGCCGACCCCCAACGGCGCCGGGCCGTGGCATTTCGCCGTCAAGACGATGCTCATACTATACGGCGTAGCCGACAACAACGCACTCTACTTCGTGCTGATAGTACACGCGGTGCAGACGTTGCTCGTCATCGTGCTCGGCATCTACAGCTGGGGAGCGCTGACGTTCACGAGAAAGAAAATCAAGGATTGAAAACTGAGAGATAGGCAAACACGCCATACAGCTTTACACGACAGACGAGCGGCAAAGGTGTTTTACTTAATTTTCAGCCCTTGATTCTTAATGAAAGAATAACCTTTAATTAAAATATTAAATGCTATGAGTGAAATCAAAAATCTGAAACCTGAATGTATCTGGCGCAACTTCTATGCGCTGACACAAGTTCCACGTCCGTCGGGACACCGCGAGAAAGTGCAGAAGTTCTTGCTCGACTTCGCCAAGAACATCGGCGTAGAGGCCTTCCAAGACGAGGCCGGGAACATCGTCATGCGCAAACCCGCCACGCCGGGTATGGAAAACCGCAAGACAACCATATTGCAAGCGCACATGGACATGGTGCCGCAGAAAGAGAAAGACAGCGCACACAACTTTGAGACCGACCCCATAGAGACATACATCGACGGCGACTGGGTGAAGGCGAAGGGCACCACCCTCGGTGCGGATGACGGCCTCGGAGTGGCTGCAATCATGGCCGTAATGGAGGCGAAAGATCTGAAACACGGCCCCGTAGAGGCGTTAATCACTGCCGACGAAGAAACCGGAATGTACGGTGCAAATGACCTGCCGGCAGGCGAACTGGAAGGAGAGATACTGCTCAACCTTGACACCGAGGAGGAGGGCGAGCTCATCATAGGCAGCGCAGGCGGCGTGGACATCACCGCAACGATGGACTACCAGGAGGCCGACAGCGACAAGGAAGACGCAGCAGTGCGCGTAACCATAAAGGGACTCAAGGGCGGGCACTCCGGACTTGAAATCGGAGTTGGCCGCGGCAACGCCAACAAGATGCTCGTGCGCATCGTCCGCGAGGCCATCGCCGACGACGAAGCACAGCTCGCTTCATGGCACGGAGGCAATATGCGCAACGCCATTCCGCGCGAAGCAGAGGCCGTGCTCACACTGCCGAAGGAGAACATTGACGACCTGAAAGAGTTGGTAGCTGACTACCGGGAGACGTTCAACGACGAATACAAGGGCATCGAAGGCGAAATCGAGGTAACCGTAGAGGAAGTGGAACTGCCGGCAAAAGTGGTTCCGCAAGAGATACAAGACAACCTCGTTGACGCCATCTATGCGGCGCACAACGGAGTATGGCGCTACATCCCGTCGATACCCAACATCGTCGAAACATCATCAAACCTCGCAATAGTTGACATCGAGGGCGGCAAGGCGGCAGTGAAAATCCTTGCACGCAGCTCAAGCGAGACAAAGAAAGACGAGCTGGCAACATCGCTCGAAAGCTGCTTCAGCATGGCCGGAATGAAGGTTGAGTTCAGCGGAGCTTACGGCGGATGGGACCCGAACACAGACAGCGAGCTGATAAAGCGTATGCGCAAGATTTACAACGACCTGTTCGGCAACGAGCCTAAGGTGCAAGTGGTGCACGCAGGACTGGAATGCAGCATCATCCTCTCAAAGTATCCGGGCCTCGACATCTGCTCGTTCGGCCCGACGCTCCTCTCTCCACACACACCGAGCGAACGCGCCCACTGGCCTTCAACAGCCAAGTTCTGGGCACTGCTGACGAAAACTCTAGAGGAAATACCCGAAAAGTAAGCAAACGACAAAACGCTCGTTGATAACCAAGCAACCGGTAACACAAACACGAGCGTAAACATACTACTTTACAAAAGGGCACATATCGCGCTGCGATATGTGCCCTTTTAGCGTGCAATAGGCCACGTTTTGCAAGGCGTTTTGCCTCCTTTTACAGAGCGGAAGGCAACAAGACACACGCAGGAACGCTGGAAATAACGGAAAACCGTTATTGATTTATAAGTGGAATTTACTTTATTTGCAAAGAATTATTAACCAAATAAAGTATAAACCATTATGAAGAAGTTTATTAATTGGCACTCTGTGCTCGCCACGCTATTTGCCGCAATGACCTTGACAGCGTGCAGCGACGACGACAACGGCGGTACCGGCGACGACCCAACTCCGCCCGTTGTGGGCGAAGACGTGTTCCAGCTGTCGTCTGACGGCGAACAGAAAGCCGTTACTATACCCATCACCGAAGCGTGGGAGGCCACATCGTCTGCCGACTGGCTGCAACTGTCGCAGATGGGCGGCAAAGGAGGCGAGAGCGTGCAGGTGATTGCGGCGAAAAACCTTACCGGCAAGGAGCGCACGGGATACATCAGCTTCGGCCAGGCACCGACGTCAAGGGCTTCGGCAGACTCAACGCAAATCGTAGTACGCCAACCGGCGGGCGATGCTGACGCTGCTCCGGGCGTTGTACTGACGGCGGCTTACTACAAGGACGGCGGCGTGTACGTTGACATCTACAACGGCCGCGAGTCAACGAGCACCATGCAGCAATTAGCATCAGAAAGCGCGGCGTTCAGCTTCACCGACCCTAACGCATCAACACCGCAGAAAGAACCCATAGTCTACGTAAACAAAGGAAAGACCCACACGGCCAACCCATACGTGACGCTCGACGCCAACGGCGTGGCCGAAGGCAAGTTCTCGATAGCCGGCGAGCCCTCGGTGAACACGCTGAGAGTAAAGCAGAACATCGTGTATGACGACCTCGGACAGCTGGGCAACGAAGGTTCCGCCGGGCTGCACTTCACCGACGGCGACATCATCTATTACGGAGGAGGCATCATAGAGCGCACCACTCTGGGCTACGAACAGACCACGCCGAGCTACGAGTTCCGCGC
>CALUGX010000096.1 GCA_944320285.1 uncultured Prevotella sp. | reverse complement strand
AGGGACGACAAGTATTTCAAACTAAGGCTGTTTGCACTGCATGATTCTAACATACACCTGAACTGCGGATGAACCATGATACGATTTTGATTATAATTAAAAGGCATACACCTGAACTGCGGATGAACCTCTTTTGCGAGACTCCTGTCCGCGCCTGTCTGCGGGGCGGCATCCTCCGTGTTACGATTTGGCGTTTTCTCAAATCTTATTGTCTAAAAATCAAAATATAATACGGCGTTTTGTAAATTATTATTTATCTTTGCAACACTACAATTTAATACGTAAAAACATAACAGATGGAAAATACACGTTGTTTTTTCGCTGTAGACTTAGGGGCTACGAGCGGCAGGACTATTGCAGGGACGCTTGCCGGAGGCAAGGTTAGGCTTGAGGAGTTGACGCGCTTTCCGAACAATCTTATTGAGACGGGGGGCCACTTTTATTGGGATATCTACGCACTGTATTTCGAGATTATCAAGGGCTTGAAGACGGCCGCTCGCCGCGGGTTGCAGATTGAGAGCATCGGCATCGACACGTGGGGTGTGGATTTCGTATGCGTGGGCGACGACGGCGCGCTGCTGCGCAACCCGCTGTCTTACCGCGACCCGCATACGTTCGGCGCGATGGAAGAGTATTTCGAGACAGCCGTCCCGAAGGAAGACGTCTACCAAGCCACGGGCATACAGTTCATGAATTTCAACTCGCTGTTCCAGCTTTATGTCATGAAGCGCGACGGCAACACTGCTCTGCGTCATGCCAAGAAGATACTCTTCGTGCCCGACGCGCTGAGCTGGATGCTCACGGGCGAGGCCGTCTGCGAGTATACCATCGCCTCCACCAGCCAGATGCTCAACCCTGTGACTAAGGAGCTTGACGCCCGTCTGCTGGCAAGTCTCGGCCTTGACCGCAGCCTGTTCGGGCGCATGGTGATGCCGGGCACACAGATTGGCACGCTCACCGAAGAAGTGCAGAAGATGACGGGGCTCGGCCCCGTGCCCGTGATAGCTGTCGCGGGTCACGACACGGCGAGCGCCGTGGCTGCAGTTCCGGCCAAGGACGAGCACTTCGCTTACCTCAGCAGCGGCACCTGGAGTCTGATGGGCATAGAAACGAAAGAGCCTATTATAAATAAGGTGAGCTACGAGCGCAACTTTACCAACGAAGGTGGCGTGGAGGGAACCACGCGCTTCCTTAAAAACATCTGCGGTATGTGGCTGCTTGAGCGGTGCCGCAAGGAATGGGGCGACGACGCCCCGGCAGACTACGGCGTGCTGCTCTCCGAGGCCATGAAGATGCCCGCCTTCCGGAGCCTTATCAACCCAGATGACCCCGTCTTCGCCAACCCTGCTGATATGCAGGGCGCAATCAGGGATTATTGCCGCGCAACGGGCCAGCACGTTCCTGAAGGTTATGCCGAGATTTGCCGCTGCATCTTCGAGAGCCTGGCCCTGCGTTACCGCCAGGTGGCAGGCTATCTGAAGGAGATGGCGGCCTTCCACATCGACACGCTGCACATCATCGGCGGCGGCTCTTTGAACGAATACCTTAACCAGTTTACCGCCAACGCCACGGGACTTACCGTCCTTGCCGGCCCGCAGGAGTGCACCGCCCTGGGTAACATCATGTTGCAGGCCAAGGCAGCGGGCGCCGTGGACGGCATATTCGATATGCGCCGCATCATTGCCGGGAGCGTAAGCATGAAGCGTTACGAGTCGCAAGACAAGGCTGTGTGGGACGAAGCCTACGCCAAGTATTTGGAAGTGACGGCACAGTGAGGCATGATAAGAGCATGAAAATCAAATAACATATATCTAAAAACTAATCAAATGAAAGAAGAATTGATAACCAAGGCATACGAGACAGCCAAGGCCCGTTATGCCGAAATAGGTGTTGACACGGAGAAAGTGATAGCTCAGATGCAGGACTTTCACCTGAGTCTGCACTGCTGGCAGACCGATGACGTGATAGGTTTCGAGAACCTTGAAGGCTCGCTCAGCGGCGGCATAGCCACCACGGGCAACTATCCGGGGCGCGCACGCAACATCGACGAGGTGCGCATGGACATAGAAAAGGCCAAGAGCCTGATACCCGGCACCCACCGTCTGAACCTTCACGAAATCTACGGAGACTTCAATGGCAAGGCCGTTGACCGCGACGAGTGTCTCCCGGAGCACTTTCAGAGCTGGATTGACTGGGCAAAGGAGCACAACATGAAGCTCGACTTCAACTCTACTTCATTCTCGCATCCGAAGAGCGGCAACCTCTCCCTTGCCAGTCCCGACGAAGGCATACGCCGCTTCTGGATAGAGCACACCAAGCGTTGTCGCGCCATAGCCGAGGCGATGGGCAAGGCCCAGGGCGACCCTTGCATAATGAACATCTGGGTGCACGACGGCAGCAAGGACATGACAGTGTGCAAATTGAAGTACCGCGAACTGTTGAAGGCCTCGCTCGACGAGATTTTCGAGACTAAATATGACAACATGAAAGACTGTCTTGAAAGCAAAGTCTTCGGCATAGGGCTTGAGAGTTACACCGTAGGTTCAAACGACTTCTACACCGCTTACGCCGCAAAGAACAACAAAATCATCACTCTTGACACCGGTCACTTCCACCCGACGGAGAGCGTGGCAGACAAGGTGTCGGCCATGTTGCTGTTCGTGCCGGAGCTGATGCTGCACGTCAGCCGCCCGATTCGATGGGACTCAGACCACGTAACCATAATGGACGACCCGACGCTCGACCTCTTCCACGAGATTGTACGTGCCGGAGCACTCGACCGCGTGCATTACGGACTCGACTATTTCGACGCTTCAATCAACCGTATCGGTGCTTACGTGGTCGGCAGTCGCGCCGCCCAGAAGTGTATGTTGCGCGCTTTGCTCGAACCGCTGGCCACGCTCCGCAGGTACGAAGCGGAGGGAAAGGGCTTTGAGAGGCTCGCTCTGCTCGAAGAGGAGAAAGCTCTTCCGTGGCAGGCTGTTTACGATGAGTTCTGTCTGCGCAATGATGTTCCCGTAGGACAGGACTTCATCGCCGACGTGGAGCAGTATGAGAAAGAAGTAACGTCGAAACGATAAACCAACAGGCAAGCAAGCGGCAGACAAGCAAACAAGGTGGTTGTCTTGCTTGTTTGTCGCTTGTTCGCTTGTCAACTGATAAGTTATGGAAATACTGATAGGACTGATAATTATCGCCGTTGGCGCTTTCTGCCAGTCGAGCTGCTATGTGCCAATCAATAAGATAAAGTCTTGGAGCTGGGAGTCTTATTGGCTTGTGCAGGGCGTTTTCGCCTGGATTGTGTTCCCTCTGATGGGAGCAATGCTCGCCGTTCCGGAGGGCAGGGGGCTTATGGAGCTGTATGCGGCCGACCCGGAAGCATCGTTGTGGACAATGTTCTTCGGCGTATTATGGGGCGTAGGCGGGCTTACGTTCGGCTTGTCGATGCGCTATCTCGGCGTAGCTCTCGGCCAGAGCATCGCCCTCGGTACGTGTGCGGGGCTTGGAACGATACTCACGCCTGTATTCACGGGCAACACCCAAGACCTTACCACGCCTGTGGTGGTAGGTGTTGTCGTCACGCTTGCGGGCATCGCCGTTATCGGAGTGGCCGGTAACATGAAGTCGAAGACGCTTAGCGAGGAGGAAAAAAAGAAGGCTGTAAAGGATTTCAATTTCACCAAGGGCATAATCGTCGCCTTGCTTGCAGGCTTCATGAGTGCGTGCTTTAACATCGGGCTGGGGTTCGGAAAGGACCTGAACTTCGGGGCGGATACCGACCCCATGTTCATGACGCTGCCCGCAACGCTGCTCGTTACGTTAGGAGGTTTCGTCACGAACGCCGTGTATTGCTTTTATCAGAACAGCAAAAACCACACTTGGGGCGATTATTCGGAGACGCGCCTTTACGCCAACAATATCGTTTTTTGCGCCTTGGCGGGTTTGTTATGGTACAGCCAGTTCTTCGGATTGAGCCTCGGCAAGGGCTTCTTAACTGGCTCGGCTGTGCTCATGACATTCTCTTGGTGCATACTGATGGCGTTGAACGTCACGTTCAGCAACGTCTGGGGTATTATCCTGAAAGAGTGGAAGGGCTGTTCGCGACAGACCATCGCCGTGCTGCTACTCGGTTTGGTGATACTAATAGTGTCGTCGTTCCTGCCGCAACTACTAAGGTAAAGGTGAAAGACTGAAAAGGTGAAAGGGTGAAAAATGCAAATGTTTGAGTTCGTTCAACTTGCTTTTTCACCCTTTCACCTTTTCAGTCTTTCACCTTTACCTTAGTCTTGTATCTAATCCAAACAGAGTTTTCGCCCACTCGCTGTACGCTTTCGAGCGTGAGCGGAGTAACTGGATGTGCCGCGTCTTGTATCCCGTCGAACACGGCGGGCTGTCCGGCGCGCCCGTCTATGCCGCCGCCTATGACGAGGCTTACCTCGTTGAGCAGACCGGCTTGCATGAAAGCGGCGTTGATGCTGCCGCCTCCTACGATGGCAAGGCGTTCCACGCCGAACTCCGAATGCAGCAGCTGCATGGCCCGTGGCAGGTCGATGCCGTTTCTGCCGCAGGCTATCCACGATATACCCTGCGACGTAAGGCGATTGTGATATTCGCCGGGGCACGACTCGCTAGTTATCACAATGAGGTTTTCCTCGGCCATGTTGTCGCCCCAGAGCAGTGTGCCGTGGGTGTCAACGGCCACTTCATGTTTACCGCCTATGCCCGCCTTGTGCCATGCCTCGCGGCCTATCGGCGCAGGGTCGGCAGCCTGAACGTGCCGGGCAGTGCCGTGTGCATCTGCATAGTGACGCGCCCGGAGAGGTTGGCGTCGCACTTTAGCTCGTCGAGAGCATTGTAATAAGCCTCCGTGTCGCCTATTTGTTCGGTCATCGCGCAGTCTATCCGCCCGTCAACCGACGACATCATGTGGCACACGATGTAAGGCCTGTTGCTTTGTCTGTTGTCTGTCATGTCTTTGATTTCTTAGTTGTTGGTGCGAAGATAATGCAAATGAGCGGAATGAAAGCTTGTTTGCAAATTCCCGAGTGCAGCTTATCTTATGCAAAGATACGGTTTTTCGTGTCTTTTGTCCATAACCGTATTACGTTAAAAACTACCGTTTTTACGGTTTCGGCATTGGCGCACGGCCCCGTATAACGCAAAAATCCGATGTTTCACAACATCGGATTTTCGTGTCTATAGACTCTTAAACTAATATTATCTGAGAATGATAAGATTTTTGCTTTTATACTTTGTTTTATGCACTACCTGTCTTATTTCGGCAGGTTGAAGGCCTTTGTCATCTCCGCCATCTGCTCGTCGCTCATGCCTTCGGGCTCTTCACCCATATTCTTGGCCGCGATGTAGATTAGCGCGCTCTTGTTTAAGACGTCAACCTGGTCGAAGGCTTGCATTATATCAGTGTCTATGGCGAATACGCCGTGCTTTTCCCACATGGCCACGTCATAGTCGTCAAGCTGGCGGACAGTCTCCTCGGCCAGTTTTACGCTACTCGGCAGTTCGTAGGGAATTATCCCAAGTCCGCGCGGGCAGAACGCCTTTGTCTCCGGTATCATGCTCCAGAGCAGCTTTGTCAGCACGTCCTTGCCGAGGAATTTACGTATGTGCGTCATTGCCACAAGCTCAATGGGATGGGTGTGCAACGATGCACGGTAGGGCGAACCTTTCTCGATGAGGTGGTCGTGCACCATCAGGTGCGACGGCAGTTCGCTCGTCGGGTTCACCGGGTTGTCGGCTATAATGACATAGCTTGCACAGTCATCAAGTATTCTTATTATGCTGCCGTTCTCCATCGGCCACCGGGCCAGGTCGCGCATACGCCGGTTAGTGCCTTTGCAGAAGAAGTAGGCACCTTTCAGATGGGGCAGTGTCACGCCGATTTGCTTTACTTCGCTGATGGCAGGCATTTGCCTGATTTCATCGTCTACCAGTTCGGTTACGTTAACGGTGATATTGCCACCGTTGCGTTCGGCCCATCCTTTCTGCCACAAATAGCCTGCTACTTCGGCTACTTTGTCTACTTCTTTTTTCAATGCCGGACGTCCGTCGAGAATACTTTTCATAAGTTATCAGATTTTTGACTTTGCAAATTTACAAGAATTTTGCGGTTTGTAGCATTGTAATTTGATACTAAAACTTTGTTTTTTGACATTGTGCAGTCTGGAAAGTTATTTTCAATGTCCTTTTTATCACGCTCATTGTGCCCTTGTTTTACGTTCCCCTGCGACTTGCTTTTTAACCGTGTCGTAACTTGTTGATTGTCAGTATGTTATTAATCTGCCGTCTTTTGCTCGGTAAAAGATGCCCTTTTACACGCTAAAAGAGAGTGTATCAAATTGAGAAATATTTGATTCACTCTCTTTTTCATTTTGTCTGGTATAAAAAAATCAAGCA
>CALUGX010000095.1 GCA_944320285.1 uncultured Prevotella sp. | reverse complement strand
CATTAAATGCTTAAAGACTTTCGGCACAACTGGATATGAAAAGAGGGTGTACCTGAATTTTGATACACCCTCTTTTAGAATGGGCTGATTATCAGCCGTTTACGGATGGCGTTATTTCACGTTGCCGACCTTGACAAGATACTCGGCTATCTGCACGGCGTTGAGAGCCGCGCCCTTGCGTATCTGGTCGCCGCTGAGCCAGAATGTCAGGCCGTTCTCGTCGGCCAGGTCCTTGCGTATGCGGCCTACGAACACGTCGTCCTTGCCCGCAGTGTCGAGCGGCATGGGGTAAACGAGGTTGGCCGGGTCGTCTTCGAGCGTCACTCCGGGGGCGGCGGCTATCGCTTCGCGGGCTTCTTCGACGCTTATCGGGCGCTCCGTCTCAATCCATACCGACTCTGAATGCGCCCTGAGCGACGACACGCGCACGCACATCGCCGAGCATTTCACGTCGCTGTGCATTATCTTGCGCGTCTCGTTAAACATCTTCATCTCTTCTTTCGTGTAGCCGTTCGGCTGGAATACGTCAATCTGCGGTATCACGTTGTAAGCCAGCTGGTAGGGGAATTTGCTGACGGTGACGGCCTCACCGTTGACCAACTGGCGGTACTGCTCTTGCAGTTCGGCCATCGCAGCGGCTCCTGCGCCGCTTGCGCTCTGGTAGCTTGCGATGTGTATGCGGCGTATGTGGCTGAGGCGTTCAAGCGGTTGCAGCACTACTACCATCATGATTGTCGTGCAATTAGGGTTGGCTATTATGCCGCGCGGACGGTTGAGGGCGTCCTCGGCGTTGCACTCCGGCACTACGAGTGGCACGTCGTCGTCCATGCGGAAGGCGCTTGAGTTGTCTATCATCACGGCGCCGTACTTGGTGATGTCGGCGGCAAACTCCTTCGACGTGCCCGCCCCGGCCGATGTGAAGGCTATGTCGATGCCCTTGAAGTCGTCGTTATGTTGCAGCAGTTTCACCTCGTACTCCTTGCCCTTGAATGTGTATTTGGTGCCGGCCGACCGTTTTGAACCGAACAACACTAAGTTATCCATCGGAAAATCTCTCTCTGCGAGCACTCTGAGAAACTCTTGTCCCACGGCTCCGCTTGCTCCTACGATTGCTACGTTCATATTATTATGTATTAATTAAAAAACCACCCCAGCCCTCCCGAATGGAGGACGTTTGATATGTCCGAGGTTTATATAAGCCAATGCAAATTATCCCAAGTACACAAATGTTACGCCTGTGCCGCAACAGCTATTCAAGCCCCTCCCTTCGGGAGGGTTGGGGTAGGTTGTCATTTTTTACCTGCAAAAGTACAACTTTTAAGCTAAATGTTCTAAAATCATGATTTTTTTTTGCAATTTTGCATACAAAAACGTTATTTGTTGAATTTTTATGCACGACTTGTCACAATTTTTCCCGATAACATCCCCCACGGTGATATTCTTCGTCGTGCTATGTATCATATTGTTCGCGCCCATCATCATGGGCAAGCTGCGCATCCCCCACATCGTGGGCATGGTGCTCGCCGGCGTGGCTGTAGGTCCCCACGGTTTCAACATCCTGGCCAACGACGCCTCGTTCGACCTCTTCGGCCACGTGGGGCTGTATTACATCATGCTGCTGGCCGGCCTTGAGATGAACATGGCCAACTTCATGAAAAACCGCGTGCGTACGTTCACCCACGGCATAATGGCTTTCGTCATACCTATGGCACTGGGCTTTTTCGTCAACCGCGGGCTGCTTGAGTACGGCGTGCTGACATCGATGCTGCTCGCCAGTATGTACGCCTCGCACACCATCATCACCTATCCCATCGTCATGCGTTACGGCCTTTCCCGCCAGCGCAGCGTCACGATAGCCGTAGGTGCCACGGCCATCACCGACACGCTGACGCTCCTCGTGCTGGCCATCGTGGGCGGTATGTTCAAGGGCGATATAACGGGCGGCTTCTGGCTGCTGCTGCTGCTGAAGATAACCGCAGTGTTCTTCGTCATAATATACTTCTTTCCGCGCATAGCACGCTACTTCTTCCACCGCTACGACGACAACGTTACACAGTTCATCTTCGTGCTCGCCATGACGTTCCTCGGCGCCGGCCTCATGGAGCTTATCGGCATGGAAGGCCTGCTTGGGGCGTTCCTCACGGGCCTGGTGCTCAACCGCTACGTGCCAAACGTATCGCCGCTGATGACCCATCTTGAGTTTGTCGGCAACGCCATCTTCATCCCGTATTTCCTCATCGGCGTGGGTATGCTCGTCAACGTCAGGCTGCTGTTCGGCGGATGGGACACGCTCCAGGTGGCGGCCGTCATGATATTGGTCGCCCTCGTGAGCAAGTGGGTGGCGTCGTTGTGCACGCAAAAACTCTTCGGTATGCGCGCCGTGGAGCGCGAACTCATCTACGGGCTTAGCAATGCCCAGGCCGGGGCCACGCTCGCCGCAGTCATGGTGGGCTACAACCTCATAATGCCTGACGGACAGCGGCTGCTCAACGACGACGTGCTCAACGGCACGGTGATACTTATCCTCGTGACGTGCGTCTTCAGTTCGTTCACCACCGAGCGTGCGTCTAAGCGCATCGCGCTTGAGAAAAAAGCCGCCGTGCCGGAGAATGACGCCGGCGACGACGAGAAGATTTTGGTGCCGTTGAGACACGCTTCTACTGCCGACAACCTTGTCTGCCTTGCCATGATGATGCGTAACAGGGAGCTTAACCGAGGCTTCGTCGCCCTTAACGTGGTTTACGATGACGCCAACCGTCTTGAATACCAAGAGCGAGGTCGCCGCCTGCTTGAGCACGTCACCAAGATGGCCGGCCATTCGGGAGTGATGGCGCAGACGCAGGTGAGGATTGCAACGAACATCATAAACGGCATAAAACACGCCTTCCAAGAGTTCAACGCTTCAGAAATAGTCATGGGTATGCACGCCGGCGACGAGGATGCCGGCAGGTTCTGGGGCGAGTTTATATCGGGACTTTTCTCCGGACTCAACCGCCAAATATCAATCGTGCGCTGCCTCCAGCCGCTCAACACGATGCGCCTGATACACGTGGCTGTGCCGTCGCGCGCCGAGTTTGAGCCCGGTTTCTACCGCTGGTTGGAGCGTCTGTCGCGCGTCGCGGAAAACCTTGAGTGCCGCATACGTTTCCACGCCAAGCGCGAAACGCTCTCGCTCATCAACGATTACGTGCAAAGACGCCATCCGGGAGTCCGCGCCGAATACGCTTTCATGGCGCATT
The DNA here is from genome assembly GCA_944320285.1 of uncultured Prevotella sp. GTDB lineage: Bacteria > Bacteroidota > Bacteroidia > Bacteroidales > Bacteroidaceae > Prevotella. Next base: position 3,226 of record CALUGX010000095.1, on the reverse strand, counting down.
GGATAGATATGCCGGGGCTAGCCGGCGAGGTGAACGACGACCACCTGTTTGTAGTTGTGACTGCTCGTAAGGGTACGGTGTCATACAAGCCTGCGCTTGACCGCCTGCCCGAAGAGCTCACGCGCCACTTCTCAGGCAAGAGTCTGATGATAATCTTCCCCGACCAATACGGCGAACCTGTCGGCACGATGACGCTTGCCGAACCTCAACACCACGAGCAGCGCAGCGCATACGACGTGCTCATTACATGGATTAGGAAGAAGTTTAAATAGGGTTTTGAGGTTTTCCGGTTGTCTGGTTATGCTGTTCCCTTAATTTAAGAATAGGGAATTTTAGCCCCAAAGACCGTAAGACCGCATGACCGCGTAACAATATAACCGTAAGAAATGATAGACATCAAAGGCATAACAAAGAGCTTCGGCCCGCTGCAAGTGCTCAAAGGCATCGACCTGCACATCGGCAAAGGCGAAGTGGTGAGCATCGTAGGTCCAAGCGGAGCCGGCAAAACCACGCTGTTGCAGATCATAGGCACGCTCGACAAGCCCGACAGTGGCGACATCATGATTGACGGAACCGATGTCAGGACGCTCGGAGCAAAGAAACTGTCAGAGTTTCGCAACAGGCGCATCGGCTTCGTTTTCCAGTTCCACCAGCTGCTGCCTGAGTTCACAGCGCTGGAGAATGTCATGATACCGGCGTTCATAGCCGGCGAGGGCAGGGCCGAGGCGAAGAAGCGCGCAATGGAACTTCTCGACTTCATGGGGCTTGCCGACCGCGCCGGACATAAGCCTGCCGAACTGTCAGGAGGCGAGAAACAGCGCGTGGCTGTGGCCCGCGCGCTTGTCAACAGGCCGGCGGTGATACTTGCAGACGAGCCTTCAGGCAGTCTCGACTCTAAGAATAAGGCCGAGCTGCACCAGCTCTTTTTCGACCTTCGCGATAAGACCGGACAGACGTTTGTCATCGTGACGCACGACGAGAGCCTGGCAAGCATCACCGACAGGACCATCAAGATGAAAGACGGGATGCTGGAAACGGGAGACGAAACGGTGCAGACACCTACCCCAACCCTCCCGAAGGGAGGGAGCTTGGACGCCGAAGATGCCGGCGATAATGGTGCAACGTCATTATAAAAGAAAATCTTTTTTTATTTATTAAACAATCACACCTTCCCCAAAAGCATACGGCAAGAGTCTTCAGGCTCCCTTCCTTCGGGAGGGTTGGGGTGGGTTAAAGAATTATGTCATGAGCTTTATAAGATTAGGCGACTATAACCGCATGACTGTTGTCAGGTCGGTAGATTTCGGCATTTACTTAGACGGCGGCGACGAAGGTGAGGTGCTGTTGCCCGCAAGATACGTGCCCGACGGTGTTAAGGAAGGCGACGAACTTGACGTTTTCGTGTATCTTGACAACGAAGAGCGGCTTGTTGCCACGACACAGACGCCGCTGGCCAAGGTTGGCGACTTTGCCTGTCTCGAAGTTGCGTGGGTTAACGAGTACGGTGCTTTTCTCAACTGGGGTTTGATGAAAGACCTGTTCTGCCCGTTTCGCGAGCAAAAGATGAGAATGGAGAAAGGCCGCCGCTACATCGTCCACGTGCACCTCGACGACGAGAGCTATCGGATTGTTGCCTCGGCTAAGGTAGAGCACTACTTCGACACGTCGTTCCCGCCCTACAAGCACGGCGACGAGGTGGAGCTGTTGGTATGGCAGAAGACCGAGCTCGGCTTCAAAGTAATCATCGACAACCGTTTTTCCGGTCTTGTTTATGCCAACCAGGTGTTCCGCGACATACGTATGGGCGACCGCTTGGAGGGCTACATCGACGCCGTGCGCGAGGACGGCAAGATAGACGTGATGCTGCAACCTACAGGGCGGCGCATGACAAAGGGACTGGGCGACGTCATCATGGAGTACCTTTACGCGAACGGAGGCGTGTGCTACCTAACCGACAAAAGCCCGGCGGAAAACATCTACCAGGAGTTCAACGTCAGCAAGAAGAATTATAAGAAGGCCCTTGGCGACCTCTATAAACGCCGCCTGATAACCATCGGCGACGACTGTGTGAGGCTGGTGCAGGAGGCGAAGAAGCACGGACGTAAAAGCAAATAGCGACAGATATGGATAAATTCAAGAAACTTGTGGCCATCGAGCCAATCAACATGGTGCCTGCCGACGAGTCGCGCCTTCAGGCATACGCCGACAAGGTGGAGGTGTACCGCGACGTACCATCATGCCCCGACGAGATTGTAAGGCGCATCGGCGACGCCGACGCCGTGCTGCTCAGCTTCACTTCGAGGCTCACGAAAGAAACGATGGAGCAATGCACCGGACTGAGGTACGTTGGTATGTGCTGCTCGCTCTATTCGCCAGAAAGCGCGAACGTTGACATCCGTTACGCCGAAAGCCGCGGCATCTGCGTGAAAGGCATACGCGACTATGGCGACGAGGGCGTCATCGAATACGTCGTCAGCGAGCTCGTGCGCTGTCTCCACGGCTTCGGCCAGAAGGCGTGGTTCGGCGCGCCAAGCGAGATAACAGGCCTGAAAGTAGGCGTCGTGGGGCTTGGAAAGTCGGGCGGAATGATAGCCGACGCAATGAAGTTCTTTGGTGCGGACGTGGCCTATTTCGCCCGTAGCGCAAAGCCGTGGGCCGAGGAGAAGGGTTACCGTTTCACGCCGCTGGGCGACCTGCTTGAGCGCAGCGACGCCGTATTTTGCTGCCTCAACCGCAACACAGTGTTGCTGCACGAGGCCGAGTTTGCACGCCTCGGCAACCATAAGCTGCTGTTCAACACTGGCCTGTCGCCCGCTTGGGACGACGAGCCGTTCGCCCGTTGGCTCGACGGTGACAACCTTTGCTTCTGCGACACCGTGGGCGCGGCAGGTGGGGAGCGTTTCCTCGACCACCCCAATATGCGCTGCGTAAGGGTTTCGTCGGGACTTACCAAGCAGTCATACCACAGGCTTGCAGCCAAGGTTATGGCCAATATGGACGACTATCTGAACGGCATCGCAGGCTGACTTTTGCCGCGTATGTAACACGCTGATAATCAGAGACGTACTAAACGGGCACATTTTGCAGCGCAAAATGTGCCCGTTTATCGTGCCGTTAGCGTCCTTTTATGATGCGATTTGGGGCAAAACGGGGTTCAGTAGATTTTTAGTGGGGATAAATTTGTTAGCTTACAGAACAATCCATTATTTTGCAGTATGGAAAACGA
>CALUGX010000094.1 GCA_944320285.1 uncultured Prevotella sp. | reverse complement strand
CAACCACAAATATACGACTTTTACGGCAACTTCCGCTTTTTATTTCTACACATACACCTGAACTGCGGATGAACCGTAAAAGGTGCCCTTTCAGACTGTAAGAGGTATCCTTTCAGGTTGTAAAAGGACACCTTTTGCATGGCGATTTGTGACAAATGCAGAAGTCTCTGACTGTCAGGTGGTTACCAACCGGTGTGCTTGAGACCCCAGTTCCACTCGCTCATAAAAGCAAAAACAGTTTTCTTTTTACTTCGCTTAATCGAATTTTTACATTACCTTTGCATTTAATATAAGAATATGTAATGGAAGCATCTAAACGTGATTTCAATATCCTAAACAGTATAAATTATCCCACTGACCTAAGGAAACTGAAGGTGGAGCAGCTGCCGCAACTTTGCCGGGAGCTGCGTGCCGACATACTGAAAGAGCTCTCGGTGAACCCCGGACACCTCGCTTCGAGCTTGGGGGCGGTAGAGCTTACCGTGGCATTGCACTACGTATATAACACGCCTGACGACCGCTTGGTGTGGGACGTGGGGCATCAGGCTTACGGGCACAAGATACTCACAGGACGGAAAGACCGCTTCTGCACCAACCGCAAGCTGCACGGACTGATGCCGTTCCCCTCGCCGCTGGAGAGCGAATATGACTCGTTCGTGTGTGGCCACGCCTCTAACTCCATCTCGGCGGCACTCGGAATGGCCGTGGCCGACAAGAAGACGGGGCACAACGAGCGCCGCGTCGTGGCGATAATCGGCGACGGCGCGATGAGCGGCGGATTGGCGTTTGAGGGACTTAACAACGTCTCGACGACGCCTAACGATATGCTCATAGTGCTCAACGACAACAACATGAGCATTGACCGCAGCGTGGGCGGGATGAAGCAGGCTTTGTTGAAGCTGAACACCAACGAGACCTACAACCGCATAAGGTTCAAGGCCTCACGCTGGCTCAACTCTAAAGGATACCTCAACGACGACCGACGCAAGGGCATCATACGCCTGAACAACGCGCTGAAGTCGGCCATCAGCCACCAGCAAAACATCTTTGAGGGGCTCAACATCAGATATTTCGGGCCTTTCGACGGGCACAACGTCACAGAGCTTGTGCGCATACTGCGGCAGCTGAAAGATATGAAAGGCCCCAAACTGCTGCATCTGCACACGGTAAAAGGCCACGGGTATGCCCCGGCCGAGGCGGACCCGACAGTGTGGCATCAGCCGGGACGTTTCGACATCGACACAGAGGAACGCCTCATTACCGACGAGACAGACACGCCGCCGAAGTTCCAGACGGTGTTCGGCGAGACTCTTCTCGAACTCGCCAAGACCAACCCGCGCATAGTAGGGGTGACGCCGGCAATGCCTACGGGTTGCTCGATGAACATAATGATGAAGGCAATGCCCGACAGGGTGTTTGACGTCGGCATAGCCGAGGGCCACGCCGTAACCTTCGCGGCAGGCATGGCCAAGGAGGGGCTCACGCCGTTCTGCAATATTTACAGTTCGTTCGCCCAGCGCGCTTACGATAATATCATACACGACGTAGCCATACTCCGCCTGAACGTGGTGCTATGCTTAGACCGCGCCGGACTCGTAGGCGAAGACGGAGCCACGCACCACGGGGCATTCGACATCGCCGCCCTGCGTTCCGTGCCCAACCTTACCATCGCATCGCCGATGGACGAGCACGAGTTGCGCAACCTCATGTACACTGCCCAGCAGGAAGGTATGGGCCCGTTCGTGATACGTTATCCGCGCGGCCGCGGCGTACTCGTAGACTGGCGCAACGAGCTGCAGACGGTTAAGGTAGGCACTGGCCGCAGGTTAAAGACCGGCGCGGGCGTGGCCGTGATGTCGGTAGGCCCGGTGGGCAATGCCGTGGCGAAGGCCATTGCAGCCGTTGAACAGCTGCTTCCGGGCCTCAATGTGGCACATTACGATATGCGCTTCATAAAACCGTTGGACAAAGACCTGCTCGCAGAAGCCGCTGCGACGTGTGGCGAGTTAATAACCGTGGAAGACGGAGTGCGCGCCGGAGGTTTCGGTTCGGCAGTGCTCGAATGGCTCTCAGACCACGGTTGCGCCGTCCGCGTGACACGACTCGGCCTGCCTGACAATTTCATAGAACACGGCACGGCGGACGAACTGCGGCATATCGCAGGCATCGACGCCGACGCGATAGCCGATGCCATAAACCGGGCCGCAGCCCGCCTCGGCACAGAATGACTGATATATAACTCAAGGATGACAAGAATATGAAAATCATAATAGCAGGGGCTTACGCCATAGGTACGCACTTAGCCATGCTGCTCTCGCGCAACGACCAGGACGTAGTGTTGATAGACGAGGACGAAGAACGGCTCGGCAACATCAGCAGCGACTATGACCTGATGACAATGCACGCCTCGCCCACGAGTATAAAGACGCTCAAAGACGCCGGCGCAGCTCATGCCGACTTGTACATCGGTGTGACGCCGGACGAGAACATGAATATGAACAGTTGCATACTGGCAAAAGCACTCGGTGTGAAAAAGACCGTGGCCAAGGTGAACAACTACGAGTTTGTAAGTCCAGACTTGGACGGTTTCTTCAAAAAAGTGGGCATCGACTCTATCGTATATCCCGAAAATCTTGCAGCTTACGACATAGTGAACGGCCTGAAAATGAGCTGGGTGCGTCAGCGGTGGGATGTGCACGGAGGCGCGCTGATAATGCTCGGCATAAAATTGAGGGAGACTTGCGAGATTTTGAACGAGCCGCTGAAAGACCTCTGCAAGCCTGAATCGCCTTACCATATCGTAGCCGTGAGGCGTGGCGAAGACACCATCATACCGCGCGGCGATGACGTGCTAAAGGTGTATGATATGGCTTATTTCATGACAACACGCAATTACATACCTTATATTAGGAAAATAGTAGGCAAGGAACATTACGTTGACGTAAAGAACGTAATGGTGATGGGCGGCGGCAACACGGCCATAAGAGCCGTGCAGATGATGCCCGAATACATGAGCATAAAGATATTCGAGGCCGACGAGAAACGTTGTGAGCACATCAACGAACTGATAGACACCGACCGCGCTATGGTGATTAACGGCGACGGGCGCGACATATCGCTGCTCATCGAAGAAGGAGTAAAGAACACGCAGGCCTTCGTAGCACTGACGGGCAACGCCGAGACAAATATCCTGGCGTGCCTCACGGCTAAACGGCTCGGCGTGCGCAAGACCATCGCAATGGTTGAAAACATCGACTATGTGAAGATGGCCGAGAGCCTCGACATAGGCACCATAATCAATAAGAAAGCTATTGCGGCCAGCCACATTTACCAAATGATGCTCGACGCCGACGTTAAAAACACCCGTTTCCTTATGACTGCCAATGCGGACGTGGCCGAGTTTACAGCGCAACAAGGTTCGAAGGTTACGAAAAAGAAAGTTTACGAGCTCGACTTCCCGCATGGCACCACAATCGGTGGACTCGTGCGCAATGGCGAAGGACATCTCGTTTCGGGAGGTTCGCAGATTGAGGCCGGCGACATCGTTGTGGTGTTCTGCCACAACGTGAATATGTCGAAGATAGAAAAATTCTTCAATTAAGTCTGGGCATGATCAACTTCAAACTCGTTTACAAGGTTATCGGCTCGTTGCTTTTCATAGAGGCAATAATGATGTTCTCGTGTCTGCTTGTGTCGGTTTATTACCGCGAAGACGACATTCCGGCATTCCTTGTAGCCATAGCCGTTACCGTGCTTGCCGCCATAGGCATGAAATACAAAGGCTATAAGGCAGAGAACCTGATGGGAAGGCGCGAGGCTTACCTCTTGGTTACGCTTACTTGGGTTATTTTCAGTGCGCTGGGCGCCTTGCCGTTGGTGATAAGCGGATACATTCCGAGTTTCACCGACGCCTTCTTTGAAACAATGTCGGGCTTCACGACCACCGGCGCCACTATAATCGACGACGTTGAGGCATTGCCTCACGGACTGTTGTTTTGGCGTTCGCTAACCCACTGGATAGGCGGTCTCGGCATAATGTTCTTCACCATTGCCATACTTCCGTCGCTCGTTGGCGGTAGCGTCAAGGTGTTCTCCGCCGAGGCCACGGGGCCCATAAAGAGCAAGATGCACCCGCGATTGAGCACTACGGCCAAGTGGATTTGGGCCATTTACCTCATCCTGACGGCTGCGTGCGCAGGGCTGTTCTGCGTCTTTGGCATGGGATTTTTTGACAGTGTGAACTATTCGATGTCGATAACCGCCACGGGAGGCTTCTCCACCCGTAATGCAAGTATTGCCTATTTTGACTCTGTAGCGATTGATTACACGGCGGCGGTGTTCATGATTTTGTCTGGCATCAACTTCTCTTTGCTGTACCTGTTGATGTTTAAGGGTAAGCTAAAAGCGTTCTTCAAAGACACGGAACTGCGCTTTTATCTTGCCGTAATATCAATTTCCACGCTCTTCATCACTTACTTTCTCACAACGAGGAGCGGCATAGCCGTGGCCGATTCGTTCAGGTACGCCCTTTTTCAGGTATCTTCATTCATATCTACCACAGGCCTTTTCAACACCGATGCGGGGCTTTGGCCGCACATAACGTGGGTGGTTCTTACGGTCTGCATGGTGTTCGGGTCGTGCGCCGGGAGCACGAGCGGCGGTATAAAGTGTATCAGGGGGGCGATGCTTCTGCGCATAATAAGGAACGAGTTTAAGCACATTCTCCATCCAAGGGCGGTTATCCCAGTCAAGTTGAACGGCACAAACATCCCTTCATCGGCACAAGCCACGCTCCTGGTGTTCCTTTCGCTTTACGGCATTTCATGCCTGGCGGCGTTCTTCTGTTTTCAGATGATGGGCATAGAGAGCACCAACGCGATAACCATTGCCATCAGTAGTGCCAGCAACGTGGGGCCGGCATTGGGCGGGGCGATAGGCCCCACGATGTCTTGGAGCAGTCTGCCTGACGCCGCCAAGTGGATATGTTCAGGGCTGATGCTCATGGGGCGTCTGGAGTTCTTAAGTGTTTTCGTGCTTTTCACAAGGGCTTTCTGGAAAGAAAACTAATTAAGTTACAATCTGTCCAACACATAACTTTGACATAAGAAAATAAAAATATGGAACCTATAAAATTCAAACCGATACTTAGACAAACTATTTGGGGAGGCAGCAAGATTGCCGACTTCAAGCATATTGACGGCCACAACGGAGAACAAATAGGGGAAAGCTGGGAAATATCCGGCGTGGAAGGCAGCGAAAGCGTAGCCCAGAACGGCCCTTATGAGGGTAAAAACCTTACGGAAATCGTCGCCGAAATGAAAGAAAAACTTATGGGAGCGGACAATTATAAGCACTTTGGAGTCTCGTTCCCGCTGCTCATAAAGTTCATCGATGCAAGCCAAGATCTATCGATACAGGTGCATCCGAATGACGAGACAGCCCGTAAACGCGGACTGAAAAACGGCAAGACGGAGATGTGGTTCATAATGGATTCAGCCCCGGAAGCCTTCCTCCGTTGCGGACTTAAAGACAAGATAACGCCTGAACAGTATAAGAATATGGTGGCAGACAACACCATCTGCGATGCGATAGCCGAGTTCCCCGTGAAAGCCGACGACTGTTTTTTCATACCGTCGGGCATGATTCACAGCATCGGGAAGGGGTGTTTTCTTGTTGAAATACAGCAAACGTCGGATGTGACTTACCGCATATACGACTTCAACCGCCGTGACAAGGACGGCAACCTGCGTGAGTTGCATACCGAATTGGCGGCCGAGTGCATCGACTACAACGTGCACAAGGACTACCGGACGAACTATGTGGCAGAGAAAAACAGGGGCGTTGTGTTGACTCAATGCAAGTATTTCAACACTGCCGTGTACGACCTTGACGAGCCTATGACGCTTGATTACAGCGAGCTTGACAGCTTCGTGGCCATCATAGCGGTAAAAGGAGAGGCGGCGTTTACGGATAACGAGGGTAACACAACATCGTTGCGGGGCGGCGAAACGATGCTCGTGCCGGCCACGACGAAGACTTTATATGTTGAGGGAAACATTAAATTCCTTGAAACTTACGTGTGAATGAATTAAGAATTAAGAGTTTAGAATTAAGAAAAATACTTTTTGCTATTATAAACAAAGCATATTTTCTTAATTCTAAACTCTTAATTCTTAATTATAAAAATACCCGTTGGCGGAATTATTTGCACTCATTGTGACAACTGCTTACGGTTTGTTATATTTTAATGGCTTTTATTTACGGTTTTCACACGCTTTCGACGGGCCTGCAACAGGCACCCTTTTACCGTGTAAAAGATGGTCTTTTAAAAGACGAAAGACCGTCTTTTGCAGATTGAAGGGGCACCGTTTAAAACTGTAACAATCGCCGTACTGTCTTTTCCTGAAATAGGTTGACAGTTTTTGTTTAAATAAACTACATTAGTTTACACACTCCGGATAGAGGTACTG
>CALUGX010000093.1 GCA_944320285.1 uncultured Prevotella sp. | reverse complement strand
ATGAGGCGGCAAACCGGTGGTTGGGCGTTAGGCGAAATCTCGACGAGGTCTACGCCTTCGTTCCTTGCCATTTCCAGCGCTTGGCGCGTTGGTATTACTGTAGAGCCGTTATCGCTAACGATGCGGACTTCCTTTACGCGAATTTGTTCATTCACGCGGTAATGATTGGTTTTTTCGTGCTTCATTAACTGTCTTTACGAATGTTTAGAAAATCGGGTGCAAAGTTACCATAAATCAGGCAATTAACAAAATTTATTCTTGGGAAAATTAAGAATTAAGAGTTAAGAATTAAGAAAATATGCCATTCTGATCTATCTTAAACAAAAGGACAGCATATTTTCTTAATTCTTAACTCTTAATTCTTAATTAGTTTATTGCTTTCAGCTGTTCGGCTACTTCGTCGTTGATTTTTTTCGCGAAGTCTTCCATGCTCATAGAGCCTTGGTCGCCCTGGCCTTGTTTCCTTACTGCAACCGAGCCGTCAGCCTGTTCTTTCTCGCCTACGACAATCATATACGGTATGCGTTTCATCTCATTGTCACGTATTTTACGGCCGATTTTCTCGTTACGGTCGTCGATTGTGGCGCGCACGCCTACGGTGTCAAGGTATTTTGCAACCTTTGCAGCGTAGGCGTTGTACTTCTCGCTGATGGGTAGTATTGCTACCTGGTTGGGCGTGAGCCACAATGGGAAGTGGCCTGACGTGTGCTCAATGAGTACGGCCGTAAAGCGTTCAAGTGAACCGAACGGTGCGCGGTGAATCATTACGGGCGTTTTCTTCGTGTTGTCGTCGGCAGTATATTCCAGCTTGAAACGTTCCGGCAGATTGTAGTCTACCTGGATTGTGCCCAGCTGCCAGCGGCGACCGATGGCGTCTTTTACCATGAAGTCGAGTTTCGGCCCATAGAAGGCTGCTTCACCGTATTCGATTTTTGCATTGAGTCCCTTCTCCTTGCAAGCATCGATGATGGCCTGCTCAGACTCTGCCCAAACTTCGTCGGAGCCGATGTACTTCTCGTGGTCGTTAGGGTCGCGCAGCGAAATCTGTGCTTCGAAGTCGGTGAAGTTGAATATTGAGAACACTGTATGGATAATGTCCATTACGTTGAGGAACTCAGCCTTTACCTGGTCGGGACGGCAGAAGATGTGTGCGTCGTCTTGTGTAAACGAGCGCACACGCGTCAGTCCGTGCAGCTCGCCGCTCTTCTCGTAACGGTAAACCGTGCCGAACTCGGCTATGCGCAGCGGCAGGTCGCGGTAAGAACGTGGCTTCCAGGCGAACACCTCGCAGTGGTGAGGGCAGTTCATCGGCTTCAGCATATATTCCTCGTCCTCCTCCGGAGTGTGGATGGGCTGGAAAGAGTCTTTGCCGTAGTGTGCGTAGTGGCCGGACGTTACGTAGAGGTTCTTGCTGCCGATGTGCGGTGTGATGACTTCTTTATAACCGTAGCGTTTCTGTATGTGGCGCAGCATATCCTGCAAGCGCAGGCGCAGTTCCGTGCCGGCGGGCAACCAGATGGGCAAACCCTTGCCAACGCGCTCCGAGAACATGAACAGCTCCATCTCCTTGCCAATCTTGCGGTGGTCGCGCTTTTTGGCTTCCTCAAGCATAACGAGGTATTCGTCGAGCATCTTCTTCTTCGGGAACGTGATGCCGTAGATACGTGTCATCTGCTCGCGCTTGGCGTCGCCGCGCCAGAAGGCACCTGCCACGCTGGTAATCTTGATGGCCTTTATTGCGCCAGTGCTTACCAAGTGCGGACCCTTGCAGAGGTCGGTGAAGTTGCCTTGCGTATAAGTCGTGATTTCGCCGTCGGCCAAGTCTTGGTCGATGTGCTCGCACTTATACTCCTGTCCGTCTGCCTTGAACTCCGCCAAGGCGTCGGCCTTTGATATTTCCTTGCGCACCAGCGGCTCGTCCTTGGCCGCCAGTTCTTTCATCTTCTTCTCAATCTTCTCGAAGTCGCTCTCTTTTATTACGTCGCCTTCTTTCGGCATCACGTCATAGAAGAAGCCGTTTTCAACAGCCGGGCCGAAGCCGAACTGTATGCCGGGATAAAGCTCTTGCAGAGCCTCGGCCAGCAAGTGTGCCGACGTGTGCCAGAAGGCGTGCTTGCCCTCGTCGTCTTCCCACTTATAGAGAGCTATCCTTGCATCCTCGTTGATGGGGCGGTTCAGCTCCACCGTCTCGCCGTTAACGCCGCAAGCCAGCACGTTGCGTGCCAGCGCCGGCGATATGCTTTCGGCAATCTGTAGTCCCGTCACGCCCTGTTCGTATTCGCGTACCGAGCCGTCGGGAAATGTAATTTTTATCATGACATTTTAGTTTTTAACCTTCTGGCTGCAAAATTACAGTTTTCTTTTGAATTACGGCGCATCAAGATACGTTTTTATCGTAAATAATGTTCGTGGGCGAGAACCTTTTAAAGAGAAACGTTTGGCATAAGACAATGTGTTTAGAATGGAGGGAGGTCGTCTTTTGAACCAAACGGGTCGTCAAATGGAGTGTTCTCGCTTGTTTCATTTTGTACTTGTGTCTCTTGTACAGGATTAACCCGTTCTACCTTCCACGCCCTGAACGAATTGTACCATCGGCCTTGGTATTCCCTTGCGTCAATGTCAAAAGACACCGTTACCTCCTCACCGTTCTGTATGTTGAAAGATGTAATCCTGTCTTCACCAAATACTTCAAAGCAAAGTCTTTTGGGATATTGCTCTTTCGTTTCAATGACATACTGTTGTGCGCTCCATTGGGAGCCTGTCGTATTCGACACGCCACTCTTTTTATCCAATACGGCAATGATTTTTCCGCTTACTTCAAATGACATATTTTTTATTTTTACTTTATTGTCAGTTATCGTTATTATTCAAGAACTATTTTGTCCTTGGGCTTATTCGGCCTGTCGTGCCAAGTTCTCATGTTGTAGCAATTCTCGTCCTTGCAGCATATTGACATCGTGTCCCGGTCAATCTCCAAGTCCATAACGCAACCGTCCACGCCGACGCTTGTCTTTAGCAGCGAGAGGTACAGCGTTCTTGAAATGTCGTTGCCCATACAGTCTACGGTGACATCGTAAATTACAGGTCTGAACAATCCCAGCACAATATCGCTTATCTCATCCAAATCCCCGACATACCGTAAGTCGCTTAAATAGGGGAACTTTCCGGCGATGCCGTCCCTGTTTTCGATGCACCAGTTCAGGAATGAAGTTACTATGATGACTACGTTCAGTTCGCGTGCAAGGTTCTTCAGAGCCAAAGCCTGTTTCCTGTAGATGTTGTTTGTGCTGCAGCCTTCGTCTAAATATTGAAGTCCCATTACAAAAATCGCTTTCACGCCATGCCGCATTGCAACGTCCCTTATGCTTTTTTGCAGGCTTTCCATTGTCAGAGCCTGCCCACCAGTTCTTCCCTGTATGAGCTGTTAAAATACAGAGGAGAGTCGGATAATTGCTTGATGGCAATTTCTTTCCTACGCTTTTCTTCCTGTGACAATTCTGTGCCGAGCCTTAATTTATGGCAAGACAATTTGGCTGAATTTGCCAACAGCTGTTGGGCAAAAGTATCGTCATTGTCCTTCATGTCGTAAACGGCTACGGGCATTTTGTCCTCCACGGCCCATTTATGAATTAAATGTAGGCATAATTCCGTCTTGCCCATCAGTGGTCTGCCGGCGATTGTCACCAACTCACCTAACCGGAAGCCTCCGATAATCCTGTCTAAAGGTTTTATTCCCGTGCCGACGATATTGCAACCACGCTTTTCTTCATTTGCTTGGTTGCCCAGCAACTATAATCACGTAATCTTATAATTCTTGAAATCAATAACACCGTGGTTTTCAACGAGAAAAGGTTAAGCTATACAATTTATTATTTTAGCCACAAAGATGATGCAACTGAGCTGAAAGGGAATTACTTTCAATTTTCCGAGTGCAGTTTATCTTATTGCAAAGATAAGACTTTTTGCTGAAGAAACAACCTATTAGATATGAGTTTTTATGCCCCATGTATTTTTATTGCTGTTTGCATTTTCCTGAGTACCATCGTTGCGACCGATTTGTAATCGGCCGCAGTAAGCTATAAGGTTCTGTGAACCGCTTGAACTTTCGATGTTAAGGCGGATTGCAAATCCGCCAAGTTAGTTGTGCCAGATTGCAAATCTGGCACAACGGGTGATAAGATTGTCTTGATTATGTCCAAACACCTATAACTATACAACAAGGAAGGCCATACCTTAGGTGCAAGCATTCACTTTCTTGCTGTTGATGGATAATTCTTCTAATTGGCGATTTTCAGAATACATCAAGCAAGAAGCAAACACTTCTTTTTCTAATATGTCTTGGTTAAACTTTTATTTCATTTGCAATTCATTTTATTGTTCATGCCACAAAGATGCGATTTTTTGTTGAACGGCAATCATTATACCACGATTTTTCATTACAAATAATTACGTTGAGTTTCAGCCCTGTCTTTCTTTAAAGTTTCGTTGGATTACAGTGTAATTGTAAAAGAAGCCCTTTCGTATTGCAAAAGGACACGAACGGGAATGTAAAAGGCCATATTTTGCATCGCAAAACATGGCCTTTTGGACTGTATTGTGGATGAGTCTTTTGTGTTGGTGTGTTGTAGGCGGTTGCCGCTTACTTCTTGCTGTATTTCTTTATTGCGCTGTAAGCGTCGTAGAGGCCTAACTCGCCGGCCTTGCTGAGGTCGCTGATGCCTACGTCGGTCTTGCCGATGTTGATGTAGGCGATGCCGCGGTTATAGTATGCCTCGGCGAGTTTCGGGTCCAGACTGATGGCCTTGTCGTAGTCGTCTATGGCTTGTTGGTATTCTTTGCTTTCGGCGTGTATGTTGCCGCGGTCGAAGTAAAGATAGGCGTTGCCTGTGTTCAGGCTGATGGCTTTGTCGAGGTCGGCAATTGCTCCGGCCGTCTTCAGTCTTACGTCCTCGCCGCGCGAGGCTTCGTATTCGTTCATCCTGGCCTGGCAGACGGCCCGTTGCCAGTAGGCTATTGACGACGTGCTGTCGGTCTGGATGTAGGCCGTCAGGTCGCTTATGGCGTCGGCATAGTTCTGCACCACGCTGTTGGCTACGGCACGTTGCAGGATGAGGCCCTTGTCTTTGCGCAGGTCGCGCGAGGCGTCGATGGCTGCCGTAAGCGTGTCGATGAGCGTAAACGCGGCCTTGCTTTCCTGCTCGGTGAGGGTCTTTGCCCCACACCTTATATATAATTTATGCAGCGGTTTCTGGTCGAAGTTGAATTTCTCGACGTCCTTGTCGAAGGCTTGGTACGACTTCACGCCGTTGTCGTACTGGCTGAACGACAGCTGGAACATCGGCAGGAACACCACGTCGATTTTCCTGTTCTGCACGTGCCCGCGGTAGACGGTTGAATACTCGTGCTCCACGGTGTTCTCGTCGGCCACTACGAGCTGGTTGTACTTGTCGAAGTCTATTTCGCTCATCTTCCTTACCTCGTGCCGCTTGCTCTTGCTCCAGCGTTGCTGGTGGCCGTATGATTTCTCCATCTGTGCCTTGAATATCTTGAATTCGTCAAGTTCGGCCTTTGCCGTGAGGCCCACTTTACGGTAGCAGCGGGCGCGGTTGTTCAGTCCCACCCAGAAGTTGGGGAACTTGTCGATAAGCTTGGTGTAGTCCCTTATTGCGCCGTAGATGTCGCCCGTGCGTTCAAGGAGTATTGCCCGGTTGTAGATGGCCATGACGTTTTCAGGCTCAAGATTGATTATGTAATTGAAATCCTCTATCGCGCGGTTGTCGTCGCCGACCTGCACGCGCAGCTGGCCTCGGTTGTAGTGGGCGAGGAAGTTGTTAGGATCTAACTCTAAGGCCTTGTCATAGTCGGCGAGGGCACCGTTCAGGTTGTTCGTGTTATAACGCGCCAAGGCACGGTTTACGTAAAATGAGACCGTTGTAGGTTTCAGGTGTATTGCTTTTGACAGTTGTGCGTCGGCGTCTTTCCATTTTTGTTGTGACAGGCTAATCATAGCCCTTACCGCCCATGTGTCGCCGTCGTAAGGGTCTATTTCGAGGCTCTTGTCAAGATATTTGGCACCTTCAATTGTGTCTTTCTGCTGCATACAGACTTCCGCTTTCAGTGAATAGGCCTTAGCGTAGGTCTTCCACATGGTGAGCATCGAGTCGAGTTCGGCATTTGCCTTGTCGTAATCCTTGTTCTCGATGCGGCACAGCACGCGGTTGAACCACAGTCCCTTGTTGTAGGGGCTGAACTCTATGGTCTTGTCATAATCAGCGATGGCCTCATCAAACTTGTTCTGCTTGATGAAACATAATGCCCGTAGTTCGTATGTGTCAGGCACGTATGGGTTGAGCCTGATAGCCTCTGTGCAGTCTTTCTCGGCGCCAACGAAGTCGTCAAGGTAAAACTTGGCGACGGCGCGCAGGAACCACGGCTCGTAAAGGTAAGGCTTGACAAGGATTACTTGGTTGAAATATTGTATTGACAGGACGTAGTC
>CALUGX010000092.1 GCA_944320285.1 uncultured Prevotella sp. | reverse complement strand
GAGTTGCTGATAAGAAGTTCTTCTTATTCCGTATTGCAAAACTATATGCATATCCCCACTAAAAATCTACTGAACCGTTATCAGGGCTCAAAAAGGCGCATAAAAAAAGTGCCAACTACTCATGTTGTAAGTAATTAGCACTCCTTTCATTCAGCGCTTCAAGATGGGCTTGAACCAACGACCCCCTGATTAACAGTCAGGTGCTCTAACCAACTGAGCTATTGAAGCAGTGAAGCATTATGTCTCAAATGCGATGCAAAGGTAACACGTTTTTTTGAAACTTCCAAACTTTTCGGCTAAAATTTTAGTTTTTCGGCTAAAATAAGATAAAAAAACGGCAAAAGGCGGTGTTTTACGTGCATAAAACCGTATCTTTGCATAACATATTACTATATATCACATGATATGGGAAAACCTTTCGCAAAGATGAGGACAAGGATTTTGCTGCTTGCCGCCCTGCTTGCGCAGTGCTTCACGCCGGCCGCAGCCCAGGGAGACAAGGATCACACGTTCGACGTAGGCAAAAATATGCAGGTGTTCAACGAGATTTACGGTTACTTAGACCTCATGTACGTTGACACGCTCGACGCCGACGAAGTAGTGGGCACGGCGATAAACTCGATGTTGCGCTCACTCGACCCTTACACCGTGTATTACCCCGAAGAGGAGGTAAAGAACCTGCGCATGATGATAACCGGGCGCTACGTGGGCGTGGGTGCGGTGATACGCTACAACCAGCAGCTCAAGCGCGTGGTCATCGACGAGCCTTATGCCGGCAACCCTGCCGCGGAGGTGGGGCTGAAGAAGGGCGACATCATACTGAGCATTGACGACTCCACGATGACCGACAAGACCGTCAGCGAAGTCAGTTCGCGGCTGCGTGGCGACGCCGGCACGACGTTCGTGCTAAAGATAAAGCGCCCCTCGACGGGCAAGACGATGGAGTTCCGCATAACACGCCGCTCTGTCGATATGCCGGCCGTGCCTTATTACGGGCTTACGAAGGACAAAATCGGCTATCTCAGCCTAACGAGCTTCACCGAGGATTGCTCCAAGGACGTGCGCCGGGCGTTCGTCGAGATGAAGCACAAGGGTATGCGCGGCTTCGTGCTCGACCTGCGCAACAACGGCGGCGGCTCGCTTTCCGAGGCGGTGAACATCGTCAACCTGTTCGTGCCCAAGGGTCTGACGCTCGTCAAGACGCGCGGGAAGCTGAAGCGCGCCAACAACGACTACGTTACGACAGTCGACCCGATTGACTCCGTAATGCCCGTCGTCGTCATAGTAAACGGTGAGAGTGCGAGCGCGAGCGAGATAACCTGCGGCAGCCTGCAGGACCTCGACCGCGCCGTCATCATCGGCACGCGCACCTACGGCAAAGGTCTCGTGCAAGTGCCGGTTGACATATCCTACAACGGGCAGCTGAAGCTCACCACGGGCAAATACTACATACCCAGCGGCCGGTGCATACAAGCCATCAACTACCGTCACGCCCGCGGCGGATACACCGAGCACATTCCTGACAGCCTGACGCACGCGTTCCACACGGCGGGGGGCCGCGAGGTGCGCGACGGCGGCGGCATAAAGCCCGACCTGGAGGTACGCCCCGACTCGCTGCCCAACATCGCCTACTACCTGACGGTCAGCGGCTTGGACTCCACCGAGGTGCTGCTCAACTATGAGATTGACTACATAGCCTCCCATCCCACCATCGCCGCGCCGGGCGAGTTCGAGATTTCCGACGCCGACTACGAAGACTTCAAACAGCGCGTCATAGCCAGCGGCTTCACCTACGACCCGGAGAGCGAGCGCGCTCTTAAACAGCTGAAGGAGATAGTAAAGTTCGAGGGCTATTATGACGACGCCAAGGGCGAGTTTGACGCGCTTGAGAAGAAGCTCAAGCATGACATCGCGCGCGACCTCGATATGCACCGCGACGTGCTCAAGGACATAATCTCCAACGACATCGTGACGGCCTACTACTTCCAGGCCGGCGGCGTTGAGAACAGCCTGAAGCACGACAAGCAGGTGCAGGAGGCGTTCCGCCTGATTAACGACCGGGCCAAGTATGACGGCATACTCGACGGCTCTTACAAGCCGGAGGGCAAAACTGCGGAATGACGACAGCCCCTCCCGTCATCCACGGTGGGTAGGATACACGCCAAGCATGGCAATATTGCACATTACTTAAATAAAAAAGCCAACCAAAGCTCCTCTCATGTGGGAGCATGAGAAGGCTTCAGAAAGAAAGGAACAAGATTATGACAAACCGTAAGGAAGTTTACCGCTGCACAGTGTGCGGCAACATCGTTGAAGTATTGCACGCCGGTGCCGGTGAGCTGGTATGCTGCGGCAAGCCCATGAAGCTGCTGGCCGAGAACAGCGTTGACGCCGCAACGGAGAAGCACGTGCCCGTAATCGAGAAAATCGACGGCGGTTACCGCGTCAAGGTGGGCGAGGTAGACCACCCGATGCTCGACAACCACTACATCGAGTGGATTGAGCTGGTAGAGGGCGACAAGACACAGCGCCGTTACCTCAAGCCCGGCGACAAGCCCGAAGCCGTCTTCATGACCGACGCCGAGAACGTCTACGCCCGCGAATACTGCAATCTCCACGGCCAGTGGAAGTCTAAGTAAGGCACAGCCGTAACCGGGCGCGTAATGCGCTGGCGCACAACCATTTACAAGAGGCCACCTTTTGCAGGGCAAAAGGTGGCCTCTTGCATTGCCATTTGCCGCAAATTGCACGCCGAAAGGCCACGTATTGCAATCTGTCCGCAATCCGGGTGGGTGACAAGATGCCGTGAACCGATAGTTTTGCACATCGGAGGCGGTTCGCAAATTCTCCCGGCCGGTTGCGCAGATTAGCAAATCCTGCGCAACACACGTTTGTCGTTAAATGGTTGTCATGAGTAAAAATTTTTAACGAAAAACACGCAGTATTCATCAAAAAATTTGGAAAAGAACGCATTTTAACTTAACTTTGCAGCCAATTTCACCTATTATATATAAATATGAAGACCTACAACCTGATGCTCGTTGCGGCCTTGTGCGGCTCGCTCACGTCTTGTTTCAAGGACGAGCCGCTCAACGCCGAGTGCGACATAGAACAGGCTTACGTGCATATCGACAATCCTACCGAGATATTCTTCTCTGCCAGCGACACGCTTGTCAACGTGCTCTCTGACGCCACCGAGATAACGTTCGAGATGAAGGAGGGCGCCGACGTTTCGGCCGTTGCGCCGCAGTTTCGCCTGACCGAGGGCGCCACGGTAAGCCCGGCGAGCGGAACGGTGCACGACTTCAGCGGCGGCCGCACCGTAGTCTACACCGTAACGTCTCAAGACGGCTCGTGGCAGAAGAGTTACAACGTGTCGTTCCGCGTGGCCTACAACGTCAGCGAATACAGCTTCGAGAACACACGCCTCGTTGACGGTGCTGCCGGAGGGCAGTATTACGAGTGGAGCGACCTCTCGTCGTCTGGCGAGTGGATGGGCAACTGGGCCACGGGCAATCCCGGCTTTAACCTTAGCGCGCAGTTTTTGGGCGGCACGACGCCTCCAGAGGACTATCCCTCGGTGTCCGTAAGCGACGGTTACATAGGCAAAGGCGTCAAGCTGGAGACCAAGAGCACGGGCGACTTCGGCAGCATTGTCAGCATGGGCATAGCCGCAGGAAACCTTTTCATAGGCGAGTTTGATGCCCAGAAAGCCCTCTCCGGAACCGATGGCGCGATGCAGGCCACAATGTTCGGACGCCCGTTCTCGCAAGAGCCGCTGCAATTCACGGGCTGGTACAAGTACAAGTCGGCAGGCCAGTGCGTTGACGGCAAACGCCGGCCGATAGCCGGCACGCATGACAGCGGCGACATCTACGCCGTGCTTTACCGCAACCACGACGACGCCGGCAACGCCTTCGTGCTGCACGGCGACGACGTGAAGACCAGCAAATACATCGTGGCCATAGCCCAAGTGCCCGACATCAAGGACACCGACGACTGGACGGAGTTCACCGTCAACTTCGAGTACAACGGCAACATTGACCGCGAACTGCTTGCCAACCGAGGCTACAGCCTCGCCGTTGTTGCCACGTCGAGCACCGAGGGCGCCAGGTTCAGGGGCGCAATCGGCAGCACACTCTACATAGACGAACTGAAAGTAATATGCGCCGAACAAACAGAACAGCCATGAGAAAAGCGATATTCACCATAATACTGGCCGCCTTAGCAGCGGTTCAAACACAGGCCGCCGGCCTGCTCGACAACCTTACGTACAACCTGCGCTTCGGCTACAGCATAGGAGGCACCGCCCCGATGGGGATGCCCGCCACGATAAGGAGCATGGACAAGTACACCCTAACACCTAACTTCAACCTCGGCCTCGGCGTCTACCGTGACATCACCGAACACTGGGGCCTCAGCACCGGCCTGTTCCTTGAGAACAAGGGTATGGACGTAGAGGCCACGGTTAAGAACTACCACATGGCCTTCGTGCGCGGAGGCCAGCGGCTTGAGGGCAACTTCACGGGCGGCGTAAGCATGGACGTGGAGCAGTGGATGCTCACCCTGCCCATACAAGCCACCTACGCCTTCAACAAGAACGTGCACCTAAGGCTCGGCCCCTACCTCTCTTACGTGCGCTCGCACAAGTTCACCGGCTACGCTTACGGCGGCTACATCCGCGTCGGAGACCCTACAGGGCAGAAAGTGGAGATAGGCTCCGACGAGGGCAGTCGCGGCACATACGACTTCTCCGACTCCATGCGCTCATGGCAGTTCGGTATGTTGCTCGGTGTAGATTGGTATTTCCATAAGCACTGGGGCTGCTTTGCCGACCTCTCGTGGGGCTTCACCGATATTTTCGATGAAGACTTCGACACTATCGAGCAAAACCTTTATCCGATTTACGCAACAATAGGTATTTCATATAGAATTAAATAATCAACAACTAAAAAAGGAAAAAGATGAAGAAAATTTTTACACTTATGGCTGCAGCCGTGATGGCATTGACGGCTAACGCAAAAAATTTCACAGACAATCTTGTTGTGACATTGGCAGGTTCAAGCACCAACACACCTGCTACAAAGATGATTGTAGATGAAGTGGAAAACTCCGACGGACTGTATAACTTAACACTTAAAGACTTTAAGTTCGGTTCTCTTAATATCGGAGACATCAACCTTGAAAATGTAAAAGGCAATGACGACACTGAAGGGTACACATACTTTGAAGAGGCAAAAACCTCAATAAAGGTTCCATTTATCGGTTCTGCCGACGTTACATTGAAAAACAACGGCTACATGAAAGGCGACAAACTGTATCTTGAAATGTCAATCTCCGCATTAGGAATGGACATCAGTGCCATTTACGGAGTTGCCATATACGACGACAATTTGAGCGTAAGCATGAACGGGAACCCCTTGACTGAGGGCAAACAAAGCATTTACGTAACCGACCAAAAGGATGGCAAATATACCATCGCACTAAAGAACTTCGCGTTCGCAATGGGTGCTATTGGAACTATGAACGTCGGGACTATCGAAATCAACGACGTAGAAATGACTGATGTGGAAGGCATCAAAAACTTTACGTTCAACGCTCCTGTCACAATCAAAGAAGGTGACGACGCCGACATTGAATGGGCTATGGCTGGAACTACCGTACCAATCGAGATGACTGGTAAGATGACAGACAAGGAACTTTACACTGTCATAACCATCAGCTTGGGAGAAATGAACATCAGTGTAACATTCGGAAAAGACATTACAAGCGGCATCAACAAAGTAACTACAACCACCGACAACGGTGTAGAAGCCATCTACGACCTCAGTGGCAAGAAACTGAACGAGATGCAGAAGGGCATCAACATCGTGCGCAAGGCTGACGGCACGATCGTTAAGGTGCTCAAGAAATAATGATATGTAAATATTTCAAATACATTGTATGACAAAAATCCCGGAGGCGGTATGCCGTCCGGGATTTTTTTGTAGCTTTGCATTGGCATGGGATAAGCCTTACCTCCCGCCATAAATCAGACAACGAAGCATTCGTCTTTAACTACTTAATGAGCAAGGTGAACGAAATTTCTTTGAGCAAAGCGAAAAAACTTCTTTAACTACTTTAACTCCTGAATGAAGATATGGAAGCACTCCTCCAATACGCATGGAAACACAAGATGTTCCCCCTGAAGCCATTGGTTACCACTGACGGGCTGGCCGTAGAGGTTATCGACACGGGGCTACAGAACACCGACGCGGGCCCTGACTTCTTCAATGCGAAGGTGAAGATAGGCGGCACGATGTGGGTCGGGAACGTCGAAATACACGATAAGTCGTCGCTGTGGACTGCCCACGGACATGACCGCGACGCCGCTTACGACAACGTGGTGCTGCACGTCGTGGGCGAAGCGGACGCCGACGCCGTTACGTCGGCCGGCCGCCGTGTGCCCCAGGTGCAGATGGACGTGCCGCGTAGCGTCAGCGACAACTATGCCGCACTGTTGC
>CALUGX010000091.1 GCA_944320285.1 uncultured Prevotella sp. | reverse complement strand
TCTTTGCACCGGAACGGAAGTGCCCCCGCATACGGCGAGGCCGAACGCCATACAGCTTTTCGAGGCTTGGCGCAATGTGAGTTTTCGGATATTTCGTGATTTTCTTTTATCAAGATTTGCAGCCCGCCCCAACAGGGCTTAAGTCCACGTTGCAAGCGGACTGCAAATCTTTTGGTTCGTTATTATGATTAAATATTCAAAGAACTTTATCCCGCCGGGATTATAAAGCCCAACGAGCCTAAAGTATGATTAAAGGTTCACGCTTTGTTCACGCTTAGCCCAAGAGAGAACGTTGATTGTGGCAGAGATGTAAGATGCCGTCGGGTCGTCTTGCTCTTCTGTAACTTCAGGAACAGAAGGACTGCCAATGTTTGTGATGCTGTTTACGGTAATGCCATACCAGTTATTACGCAGCACGCCGTAACGTCCCAGCAAGTCGGCCTCTGAATCTGTATAGGTTACATTATTACCCCAAGGGGTGAGGTCGTCGCCGAAGTGTTTAATCCTGATTGCGTAATAAGACTCTCCGCCTTTGTAATAAGCAATATTTGTATTTGCCATTATGCTTTCAAGAGCAGCTGCAATTCCTTCATTCAAAGTCTCTGCTCTCTGTCCATCTGCCCAATCAGTTATGCCATCGCCTGTATATTCAACCTTAGTAACAGTTACCATACCGCCCTTGTTACCGTCTGTCGTGCTGTTAGAAAGGGTAACTGTTAAATCCGTACCATCGACCGTTCCATTTTTAATATACGTAGCCTTATTTGTCTCTATCCAAGCCTGTACAAGGCTCTTGACATAATTTTCAATGTCTGTCTTCTGGTATATGGTCGAGTTGTTGCCATTGATGGTGTAGAACGAGCCGTCAGTATCTGCGCCGGTCACGGTAAGTTTAGCCTTTACAATAACCGCTGTCGTCTGGTTCTCATTCATATTATCCACATCAAATGTGTTCTCTGCACAATAAAGCGGAGTTGTTCCGTCACAAGCGGTAAGTGCCTTATTATCAAGTTCCTTCAGTGAATTATTTGTGAAATCAGCAGCCACATATTGATTATAGTTCGGGTCGATGCCCCAGTAAGTGCGGTAATATCCGGTCTTTACAGCGTTCGTGCCAACAAAACGATACTTGTCTGTCTCTTTTGTACTGGCACTTGCATATCCCCACCAGGAAGTTGCAGGAGCGACGTTGCGCACGAGATAAGTCTTGTTGTTGGTGACATTAAGCGTCCATCCATCGACAGTCAAGGCTGTGATTTTGCTATTTTCAGGAGTAGTAGCATTGCTCTTGACAGTAACTTTTGCCACGGCACGCTCAACATAGATGTCTGCGGCAGCATTGCCATTCATACTTGCCTCCGACTGTGAAGAGTAAATCTTTTCAGGGTCAACTTCTGCAAGGGTGACAGCAGAACCTGCTGGAGCAGCCGCACCTGTTAATGTACCGCTGAACAACGGAGCGTTGCTCATGAAGAAACCATTAGCTGTAAGTTTAGCCCCGTCAGCAGAAACTGCAAGAGAGGTTATATCGCTCAACGTCTTGCCAGCTAACGAAGTAGAGCCTATAGAAGCAATCTTGTTGTCATTGCTAACAGTGATCAGCCCATTGGCGTTGAGAACAGCAAGTGCGTAAATTTTATCGCCAGCACTGGTTGACGGCACTGTTATCTGTTGGACAATTGTCCCTTTGCTGTCAATCTGATCACTACCATCGGCGGCAAACCCTGCTGTAGCGACATCAAGATTATATGCACTGGCTAATGTGGCTGCACTTTCGCTCGCTCCCTTGAAGAGCAACAGCACACCGTCTTTTACGGCATACTCGTCAGACGTGCCTTCTGCAAAATTGTCATTTGCGGCACGTGTGCTGGGCTGTGTCGGAAGGTTGAGATTAAGGCTTACATAACCAGTCTCTCCACCGACAAGATTTCCCTTTCCGCCGTCGTCAACGACGTCATCGCTTGAGCAGGCCGCAAGTGTCATGGCCGCAAAAGCGAGAGCAAAAAACTTGTACTTTTTCATTTTGTTTGTTTTAGTTTTAGCCCCGCCCGCCCCATAGGGGGGGGTAAAAATACACCCTTTAATCGGATTGAGCGGGGGTTGGTTGATATTGATTGTTGAAAAAAAATATTTTTTAAGAGGATGGAGTACGCAGCCGAATATGAGCATTATGGCTGATAAGGCCAATATGCCTGCTATCAAAGCATTAGCTCGCAACTCTTCATTATTCTCTTATTTTATATTCTCTAAGTTGGTCTTGGCCTCGGCAACCCCGGCATCGGCAGCCTGCTTATAGAGGCGGGCCGCCTCATCATAGTCACCTTTCAAGTAAGCGTATGCCGCGCGTGCGTTGACGGCCTGTGGCGACGTGCCTGCCTTGTCGAGATAAGGCTTTGCCCCGTCGGCATCGCCCATGTTGAGGCGTGTGCAAGCGGCGTTGAGGTTAGCTGTTTCGTCGCCGGGATACATCCTGACAGCAACCTCCATAACCTCGTTGAAATCAGCGCTGCCCGGCTCGTAGGTCTGGGCAACAAGGAACATTTCTTCAAGCGAAAGCTGCTGCGGCTTGGTACGGATAACCTGCTTGGCCTCCTCCACGTCGAACGGGCGCACGGTATAGTTAACACGATAGTCAGAACGGCGCAGGGCGGGATACCATGTGTCAAGCATGAAGCGGTAATCTTTCGGGTAGCTGCTCTTGATTTTCCACTCACGGGCATCGGGCGTCAGGCTCTTGTCGGCAATGATGCCGAGAATGGCATCCTTGTTGTCGAGGTTGCTCTCGCGGATGTATGCCGTGAGGCCATCCCAGTCTTCAGCCGTGTGAGATACGGTGAAGAGGCGGTCGTCAAGGTTGACTATGCGGCGCACATAATCCTTCAGCGTCTTGGCACGCTCGCGAGCCAGGTACTCATTATGAGAGTAAGGACTTTCGGGCGAGGCGTAACCGTGGATATCGATGCTGCGTATGCTGAGGTTGCGGTCGTTCTTAACAAGGTTTATGGTATTGACAATGCTGTCAATTTCCGATGAGTTCCGGCGGTAATCGGCATGGAGTTCCGTGCGGTCGACCGGGAAGTCGATGTAAGCCGTTTTGTCGATATGGCGCTCCTTCCGCGCTTCGGCCGCAGGGCGCACAAAGGCCATGAGAGGCTTACGGGCGCGCTTAATGGTGTAGTCAGTGCCGTCGAGACGGTCGCCGCAGCCGCAAAGGTCTTCGTTAATGGCTACGTCATAGTCAGTGACACCAACGGGCAGTGGGGCGGCAGCCTGGTAGCTGACAGTCTGCTCCTTACCGTTGCAGCGGCGCACGACAACAGCCTGCGGGTCGAGGTCGCCTTTCATCTCTCCACGCTCATACATGATTTGTTGGCGGCGGCCATTGATGACGATTTCCGGCATGGCCACGGTGTCGCCTTTGAGTTTGAGCACCGGAGTGTAGACCAGTCGCGTGTTTGTAGGAAGGTCGAGGGAATCAAGGTTCAACTTCATGTTGAGCATGACATACTCGCCGTCGCGAGTGACATCGACATCCTCGACAGCAATGCCCCGGTTGGCCATCATCGTCTGTGCCTGAACGCACGCCGGAACACAGAAGGCCAAACAGAACATGGCAGATAGGTATCTTGAACGTTTCATTGTTGTTTTTATTTTTAGTTATGTGAGAACCGGGAGAAACCGGAGTAATGAGGCAATAAGCCTGACAGGGCTGATAAGCCGAAGTAACCAAATTCTTAACTATTCACTCTTCGTTCTTCACTCTTAAAATACGTACATCACGCTGAGGGCGAGCTTGGTAGGGCCGAAATAGTTAGTATGGTCAGACTTCAGCTTCTCACCACACTCACCACAACGGAATTTGTCGTACTTGATATAATCGTAACCGATGCCAAGGGCTGCCTCAAGGCTCCAATGCTTAGAGAGAGGCCACTGATAACCCGCAGTGACACCTCCACCGGCAAACCATCCCTCATAACGGCGCGTCTCAAGTTCGTCAAACAAACCGAACGGCAGATCTACACTGCCGGCATTGAACTGTCCGCCCATGAGATGAACGCCGACGAACCAGCCATTGAAACTCTGGCAGAACCAATGGCGAAATTCGGGCATGAGCAACCAATGACGCAGACTCGACTGGTCGCCACCTGACTGTTTCCACGGATTGAGACCGTAAAACAGCTGTACGGAATGTTTCTTGCCCAAGGATACTTCAACACCTAAGTTGGGTGTCGTGGTAGCCCAGTATAGGGCATTTGTCTTCAGCGCAACATCCTGTCCGAAACACGCCGTTAGCGACGAAAAGAACAGAAGCGCGCCAATAGCTAACTTCCTAATCATAAGTCTCTGATTTTATCATTTTAGTTTTTCATTATCACTTACAGGAACCGCAGCAAACCAACAAGTCACTGACAG
Source organism: uncultured Prevotella sp. (assembly GCA_944320285.1). Lineage (GTDB taxonomy): Bacteria > Bacteroidota > Bacteroidia > Bacteroidales > Bacteroidaceae > Prevotella. Next base: position 2,196 of record CALUGX010000091.1, on the reverse strand, counting down.
TACCTGAATAATTGTTTTAGTAGTTTTAGTAGTTTTAGTCGTTTTAGTAGTTTTAGTCGTTTTAGTCGTTTTAGTTGTTTTAGTCGTTTTATAGTTCTTCATTTCACGGTAACATAGAACGACGTCACAACTTCATTCTGTGACAATGCCCGCATTACCGACCACTCCAATATACCTATCTCTGGTGGTTTAAATCCACCATATCAAGAAAGGATTTGCATTTGTTTTAGTTCTTATCTAAGAATTGATAAAATTTTCGAGACAAATATACGGTAAAATATTTACACAAACAACATAATCGGTCATTTTTAAATAAAAATTAACACGGGAAATCTGCATGAAACAACAATGACACATAAAGCATTCAACTGTAACGCCGTCATGAGTGTGTCCATGCGCATTTGACATGATTAGGATAATTTCGGACAGTCATTAAGACAATACTAAAGTATGCAGTTAACTGATTGAAAATCAGCACAATAGCGTTCGCGTGCAAAAGGGCACCTTTTAGGAGGCAAAAGGTGCCCTTTTACGTCATAAAAGGACACCTTTCAGAACCTATTTGGGCTGCAATTACAATTCGGGCGTGAATTAGGTATAAGAAACCTGCCATTGCTAAGACAGGCAATGACTTTTGCAATATAGGATTCACGCCTACAACACGATAAAAAAACACAAGAAAAAGGCCGGCAAGGGAGAACCCTGCCGGCCTTTTCTACTTTACCTTAAATTATTTATACTATACCTTAAATATAAATATCAGCGTCATGCTGCGCATTCTATCCAATCATAGAAGAAACTGCAAACACCAAACAGGAGTATGCCCGCAGTGCAGATGGCAAGTGCCAGCTTGGTGTTAGCATCACTCTTGAACGCAGGCAGGGGAGCATCGGACTTCTTGATGTACATGGCCTTAACAATGAGCAGATAATAGTAAAGGCTCACCACGGTGTTGACCAAGGCTATGAACACGACGAAATAAGTAAGGGGAGACCCCTGCTGGGCTGCTGCCATGAAGACGAAAAACTTACTGAACATACCGGCGAACGGCGGAATACCTGCCAGGGAGAACAGTGCAAACGTCATAATGAGCGAGAGCTTCGGGTTGGTAGAATAAAGACCGTTATATGAGTCCATATCTGTTGTGCCGCCATTGTTCTCCTCCACCACGCCGATAACGGCGAAAACGGCAAGGTTGGCAACAACGTAAACGAGCACGTAATAAGACAAGGCTGCCACACCCAAAGAACTGTCACCGATGACGGCAAGCATGATGTAACCGGCCTGCGAAATAGAACTGAAGGCCATAAAACGCTTGAGATCCTTCTGACGGATGGCAAAAAGGTTGCCGACGGTGATGGTGAGGACTACAAGGATGTAGAGTACGTAAGTCCAATATTCGGTAATCGGCGCAAACACCTTCATCAGGATAACCATGAGGGTGAAGGCTGCGGCACCTTTGGACACAACGCTAAGATAACCCGTAACCGTGGTGGGCGCGCCCTGGTAAGCGTCGGCCGTCCAGAAGTGGAAAGGCACGAGGCTGATTTTGAAGCCGAGACCGCTGAAGAAGAACACCATACCCATGACTATCATCGTGAGATTCTGCCTGGCCATGAACACTGCGGCTACATCGTCAAAATAAAGCGTACCGGCAGCCCCGTAAAGGAATGATATGCCATAAAGCATCACTCCGCTCGAAAATGTGGCGGTAAGGATGAACTTAGCCGCACCCTCGGCTGAATTATGACGATATTTATCGAGGGCCACAAGGCAGGCCATGGGTACTGAAGCCATCTCAAGACCAAGATAAAACATAAGGAAGTGGCCGGAACTCATCATCATGTTCATACCCAACAACGTGGATATAACAAGCATATAGAATTCACCCTCCTTGAAACAAGTGTCAGGACGGCTTAGCCATTTACGGCTCTGTATGAGCACAATAAGTGTACCTGCCGCCAAAATGACTTTCATTACATTGACGGCCGACGTGGTGACATACATTCCGCCAAAAGCAGACGTTGGATCCTGAGGAACGACAGATACCACGACCTGTACGAGCATCAAGAGACAAACCAGCGGATTAAACCACCTGCGCTCACTCTTACGCGATGAGGCGAAATCGGCAATGAAGACGATTATGAGGATAGCCATCAGCGTGGCTTCCGGAATCATGTTTAAAAATTGACTGTA
>CALUGX010000090.1 GCA_944320285.1 uncultured Prevotella sp. | reverse complement strand
TTTGTTGGACTCTTTCGCATTGTTCTACACATTTTTTATCGTTAATAAATGTGTCAACTTTTGCCAGGACAAGACACCTTCACTCCTATTTAAGTTCAAACAATATCTGCAATATGCGCTCGGCGGTTCGTCCGTCCCAACGGTCGGGCAGCGAACACTTCTTCCATTGTCCCTTAACGATGTCCGTCACAGCGTCACCCAACTTACCGGCGTCCTCGCCTACCAACACATTTGAGCCGCACTTCACGGTCTCAATGTGCTCTGTGTAACTGTTAAGCGTGACACACGGCACGCCGTTGAACGTGGCTTCCTCGGCAACATTACCTGAATCTGTCACTATTCCCTTAGCGTTGGCAGTAAGATAACCGAACTCCAAATACGATAGAGGGGCGATAATAGAGAAGTTGGCATAACCTTCCACCATTGAGGCGACCACTTCCTTAGCTGACGGACGCAACGGGGCGACAATCTTTACCTCGCCGGCCGCACGGCACATGGACGTCAACATCAGTCTGAGATTGTCCTTGTCGGCAAGCAAGGCCTTACGGTTAAGCGTGAAAACGATGTACTCTTTCTCTTTTACCGACAGCGTTTCAAACACAGATGGACGCACAAGACGTGAACGATTGAACCGCAAAGTGTCCATCAGAATGTTGCCTACCATATATACATGGGACAGCTCCGCACCCTCGCGGCTTACTATGCTGTTGCTCCCCATGCCCGCAGTGAAAAGCAAGTCGGAAAGCCCGTCGATTACAAGGCGGTTGATTTCCTTGGGCATCTTGATGTCAAACGAGCGCGTCCCGGCTACAAGATGGGCCAACGTTAGCCCATGTTTCTTCGTTACAATGGCAACAGCCATCGTCGAGGCAAGGTCATCCACGACAATAACCACGTCAGTCAAGTTTGCTTCAAGGTATTTTTCAAACTCCGACATTACACGCCCTGTTAATTCGTTAAGGTTTACGCAGTCAACACCGAGCCACACATCGGGAGCCTGTATGCCTAAATCATCAAACAAGGCAGGCTCTATCGTAGGGTCATTTTCCGTCCCTGTATAGACCAAGCGATAATTAACATCCTTGCCGCCGGCCTTCGCATTTGCCACAGCGCGTACCAATGGAGCTACCTTTATGAAGTTAGGCCTGGCTCCGGCAACAATACATATATTCAACATATCTTATTATTCATTTAATTGAAAATCGTTAATGGGAAATGGAAAATTATGATTACCCAGCCCCTTTAAAATTTAATCGGGCAAAGGTAATCATAATTTTCCATTCCCCATTGTCAATTTTTATTTAAAATCACTCTGACTTAAACAAATCCTTGATGCCGCCTATGCTGCCCATAAGGTTGGTCGCCTCGTATGGCAGGTAGACGGTCTTTGTCTTGTCACCCGTCGCCACATCCTCAAGCATTTGTATATACTTCTGTGCCAAGAGATAATTTGCCGGATTGGTGCTCTTGCCTACAGCCTCGGTTATCTTCTCTATGGCTATAGCCTCGGCTTCAGCCTTGCGTATGCGGGCCTGTGCCTCTCCCTCAGCATTAAGTATTGCCATCTGTTTGTCGGCCTCGGCTTTGTTTATTATGGCCGTCTTCTCGCCCTCCGACTTCAATATGGCAGCCGCCTTCTCGCCTTCGCTTGTCAATATTGTGGCACGCTTATTGCGCTCGGCCTGCATCTGCTTCTCCATGGCTTGCAGCACGCTTTCGGGCGGAGTGATGTCTTGCAGCTCCACACGGTTTACCTTGATGCCCCATTTGTTGGTGGCATCGTCGAGCACGGCGCGCAGCTTTGTGTTTATGGTGTCGCGCGAAGTGAGCGTCTGGTCAAGCTCAAGTTCGCCGATTATGTTACGCAGCGTCGTCTGCGTAAGTTTCTCTATGGCGTTCGGCAAGTTATTGATTTCATACACGGCCTTGAACGGATCTACGATTTGGAAATACAGCAAAGCATTGATTTGCGTCTGTACATTGTCCTTGGTTATGACGTTCTGCTTGTCGAAGTCATACACCTGCTCACGCAAGTCGATTGAGTCGGTATAGATATATCTGCCCCGGCGCACGGCCACAATCTCCTTCGCACGGTCGATGAAGGGGATGATGATATTGATGCCGGGCCTCAACGTAGCGTAATATTTACCGAGACGTTCTATTATTTTAGTCTCTGATTGTGGAATTATGACAAGACTTTTCTTGACAATTACCAGCGCGCAAATCACCAGCGCGATAAGGACGATTACAAATGTGTTCATATTATTTCATTTTAAGTTGACAAGTTTACCGCTGACAAACAAACAAGTGGAAAGCTGAAAATTAACAAGTGACAAACAGATACGCGGCAAAAGCAAACCGGAGCGAATGCTTGTCACTTGTCTGCCTGTCTGCCTGTTCACTCCTTTTCCACCGTTATTATTATGCTCTCGCGGCCCACCACGCGCACATTCTGCCCTAATGGGATGTAAGAGCCGTCGGCAGACACGGCCTTCCAGTCGTCGCCGTCAATGGCCACACGGCCGTAACCGCCCTGTTCTATGGCCTCGCTGACACGTCCGATGCGTCCTTGTAAGGCGTCGGCATTGCTCAAACGCTCGCGCCGCTTGCCGTGAAGAGCCTTAACCAAGCGCGGCCTTATGAAGAATATCGACAGCACCGAAACCACGGCGAACACTACCAGCTGGCCGTAAAAACCAAGTCCCAGGGCTGCGGCCACGGCGGTAAGAAGCGCGCCGATGGCAAAGCACATTATGAAGAAATCACCCGATGTCAGTTCGAGTATCAGGCAAACAACCATGACCAAGGCCCATAGCTGCCACAGGTTTGCTGCAAAATAATCTACCATAGCTTGCTTTTTTAATGTGTTACGGATGCGCCCACCGGTCTTTACGCAACTTAAGCCGCCAATGTAGATACCTACAAACCATCCGGACAACCTCAAGAAACATAAACCGACACAACCCAACCGTTGTTTCTGCGAAGATAGTTATTTTTATCGGTACAGGCAAGAAAACTGCCGAAATAATTTCACACAGCCACCGCCTGGCCACACCCTGACTACGCCAGGCCGAGCATTTCCTTCTCGCGCGTAAGGTCGTTAATGTCTTTTCCGGGCGAATTAAACGCCATACTTCTTATCACGTCTCCATTGCCACACGTGTAGTCGTAATACGCAAGCAGGTCTCCCTCGAGCTGTTACTTGGGTATATCCGCAGCCTTTAGCTTGCAAAAATCCTCCAACGGCACCTCGTCGCCATCACGCACGAGGAGCAAGCGGCGCGCCACCGGGTTGCGATTATAGTCATGGTTGACATATATGCCCTTGATGTAATGCGGAAAGCTCATCACGGGCAGCCGCAAGCAGGCCATTTTCAGGGCAAGCTGTGCGCCCTTACGCTCATTGAACAGCATATACCCCGCCTGGTAATGTGAAAACAGGCCCATACCGGCCACAAGGTTGCCGCTTATATCACGGCTATAAACATTGAACGAACCGTCGCTGCAAGGCACTGACGTTATCATATAAGGCTCTGCCTTCAAGCCGCCCGAATGGAACGACGCGCTGTAGCCTGTGTACACACCTGCGTACACACGGGCATCGGGCAGCCACTTGTAAAACGCCCGTTCTATGTCGCCTGACAGCGTTCCGCCGCCAAGTCGCTCGGCAAGCAATTTCCCTTCCATGTCGCAAGCACAGGCATATAAGCTGTCGATACTCTCGGCAAGGCGGCGCACTGATATGTTATTCACCTGCTTCATTGCCTCGTCCAATGCATCTTCGGCCCGCTTACCCTGTGCCAGCAAAGCAGCGTATGACGGCAACACTGACGTATAAAGTGACGAGAGCGTGCTCGGCGACATACCTGAAGCCTCGGCTATGTCCTTCATCTTGACGCCGGCCGTGCGCAGTTTCTTCAATATCCCGTATAATGATACCAATTTGTCCATATCTGTTGCAGCGTTATTGTGAAAAATGATTGCAGCTTACCCAAGTGCAAAGATAGTGCAAGTTGAGTGAAATGCAAAATAAAAGTAAGTGGAACGAACTTTTATTTTCATTTCCGAGACGAAGACTATCTTATTTCAAGATAGCGAAAAATAACGACATAAATGACAGTGCGCCACGGCCAATTTCACCACGCACCGCTACTAATACACAACTGCATGGCTGTCAACAAATTTGCGATACGTACCAAAACGTATTGCAAAAAGACACATATTAAAACGGTAAAAGGGCATCTTTCACGTCGCGAAAGATGCCCTTTGCATTATGATTGGTAACATATTGAATATCAATACGTTATGCGTCCATTCCCCATTTGCTTACTATATTGCCGTAATAACGTCGGCATAATAGCTCCAACCGTTGGCAGCCTTGTATGCGTTTACGGCTTCCGCAGGTACTTTTATTGACGTAATTACGGCAGAATTAAAGCCTGCATTTTTATGGCTATCTATTGTCGGAGGCGTAGTCATGTTAATAATAAGTTCACTTACGGTGCAACCCATACCGAAAGCGTTGTAGTGTATGCCGTCACAGTCGTTGATTGTTACGGTCTTCAGTTGCTTGCAAGACGAGAATGTGTGGTTTTGCAGGGGGCTGGGTGAGTTCCATACTACCGATGTTATGTTAGTTTCGCTGAATACGGAGGTTGTAGTTGCGTATGGAGACGGTGAATTTGAAGGGAACGTAACGTGTTCCGGTATGACCAATTCGCCTTCAAGTTTTGAACCGGAAAATGCGTATCCGTTGATTGTTTCGAGGCTTGCGGGGAAGTCTATTGACGTAATTCCCGTATTTTGGAATGCGCCTGAGCCTATTGTCTTAAGTCCTTCTGACAGCGTTACGGATGTTAAGTTCACGCAACGTTGGAAGCAGTTATCAGCCAAGCTCTCTATTCCAGACGGCAGTATTATGCCTGTCAGTACGCTTGTGCTTTGTGTGTTAGCGTTATACAGGAACGCGGCCGGGAACTCCGTAAGGTCTACAGTCCCGTCGCTATTCTTCAACGTGGCCTGTGAGAGGTCAAGATTTATTTTCGTGTCGGTTATTGCCGCAATGGTCTGTAGGTCGGCCTCGTTGATTTGTCCATTGATTATTACCGTTCCGTTGCCTATGGCCGCTGCGGTCTTAACGGCCTCGGCTGTGACTTGGCCTACGCCCGTCGTCTCGATGGTGTTGGTCTGCGGGAATACAGACTCGCCGCTTTGGTCGTTCCAGTCGCCGTCGAGCGATGCCGTTATGGTTGCCGTTGCGCCGCCGAACAATGCCGCCACGTCACCCTTGAGCACCGTGCGGTAGTTTGCCTGGAGCGGAACGTTGGTGACGCTCGTGCTTCCCTGTTTCGAGCCGGATGCGTTGGCGTAGCTTAGGGTGATGTCGCTTGTCGAGCCGAGTGCAGGTGCAGGCACGTAGAACGTCGTCACCTCGGCGTCGGTTTGCGGCTGGGCGATGTCCGTCGTGAGGGCGTATGTGTAGGTCTTGGCCGCAGTTCCCGTGGCCGTTCCTGTCAGCACGTTCCACGTGTCGGCTATGCCAGTCATGGCGAGCGTCACGTTGTCGCCCGTAGTCATTGCCCCGGTGGTCTTCAGGGTAACCTTTGCCACGGCGTGCGTCAGCGTCACCGCCGTGGCGTCGGCAGGCTTACAATCGTCTATTCTGCCCTGGAAGGCAAGAGCCTTGGTAAGGTCGGCCGCGTCGGTCAGCTTGCGCTCTTTCAGGCTTCCGCCATAAGTGGCAGCCGCCTTGCTGTCGGCCCAGAACACAAAGTCATACTGCGCGTCAGGGTCAAGACCGCTTACGGTGAATGTGAACGTGCCCTCCGTGCCGCCGGGCGTGCCCGTGAGCTGCGAGCCTACGAGACTTCCCTCGGCGTCGTACACCTCAAGGAGACATTCGTCTATGTCCACGTCGTCGCTGTCATACGTCGATGCGCGCGTTCCGATGCCGTTGTCTACGGTCGCGGTGATTGTCAGCGCACCGTCGGTGCGTGCCCCTCCAAGTTCGTCTTGGCTGCATGATGCCAGCATGACTGCCATGCCCAGCATCAGGAATAATCGTTTCTGTTTCATTGTCTGGTGATTTTTAGCTATACCCAAACCCCTCATGAATGATGGTGCAGGGCGTGGTTTGTTAATTGTTTTTTGGTTTGTTTTCGTTATTATTCTTATTTTATTGTTTCCTTGTTGTTTATGGTTCTGTGCCGCGTTCATGCCCTTTTACCTCGTAAAAGGTGTCATTTTTGCATCATGAAAGGTGCCCTTTCGCGGAGGCCTTGATTATCAATCGGTTACGTATGGCGTTGCCTTTGTTGGCTGAATGGGCATATAAGGCTGATAAGGCCCAATGCGCCCAAACCCACAAAGCATATCAAGCCCCCTCCCTTCGGGAGGGTTGGGGTGGGTTTCAGTTCCTTATCCTCTCAAAACTCCACCTCATACGTGTCGTCGTCCCAGCTCGTGTCTATGTCAACCCCGCCGCTGCCGTGCCCTGCGGTGAGGAAGTTTCCGCTCACGGTGGTCAACCTTCCCCGGCGGTATGGCACGTTAATGCCGCTGCTGCGACTCACCACCGAACCGTCAGGGCCGATGATGCTGACCGTCAGGCGGACGGCGCTTTCCGTGCCGTTCACCATCACATAGTCATACGCAAG
>CALUGX010000089.1 GCA_944320285.1 uncultured Prevotella sp. | reverse complement strand
AGCTGCTCCATGAACGGGTCCGGGTCGAACTCCTCGACGTTCCACACGCCCGGCTTGCGCCACAGGCCCTTGAAGAACATCATCGCGCCTATCATCGCGGGCACACCCGTGGTGTAGCTTACGCCCTGCATACCCGTTTCCTTGTACGCTTCCTGGTGCTTGCAGTTGTTATATATATAATAGGTGCGCTCCTTGCCGTCCTTCAGTCCGCGTATGCGGCAGCCAATACTGGTCTCTCCGTCATAGTTCTCGCCGAGGTCTTGCGGGTTTGGCAGCACGGCTTTAAGGAACTGCAGGGGCACGATTTTCACCCGTGCGGTCTTTCCGGACCCGTCGGCGAGCGGTGCTTCGTACTCCATTTCGTCGATGCGCGACATCCCGATGTTCTGTATAACATCAAGGTAAGTGAGATATTGCTGCCCGAAAGTCATCCAGAAACGTGCCTGTTTAATCGTCGGATAGTTCTTCACGAGGCTCTCAAGCTCCTCGTGGTGCATGAGGTAGCTCTCGCGCGGGCCGATGTTCGGGTAAGTCAAGGCCTTGTGAACCTCAAGCGGTTCGGTCTCAATCCATTGCCCATCCTTGTAATAAAGGCCCTTCTGGGTGATTTCACGAATGTTGATTTCGGGGTTGAAGTTGGTGGCGAAAGCCTTGTGGTGGTTGCCCGCGTTGCAGTCAACGATGTCGAGATACTGTATTTCGTCGAAGTGATGTTTTGCCGCATAAGCCGTATATATGCCGCTCACTCCGGGGTCGAAGCCGCAGCCAAGTATGGCCGTAAGCCCCGCCTGCTCGAAACGTTCTTTGTAAGCCCACTGCCATGAGTACTCAAAGTGGGCCTCGTCCTTCGGCTCATAGTTGGCCGTGTCGAGGTAGTTGCACCCACAGGCGAGGCAGGCATCCATGATGGTAAGGTCCTGATAAGGCAACGCGAGGTTGACAACCAGTTCCGGCTTGTAGTCGTTAAACAAGGCCTTGAGCTGCTCCACGTCGTCGGCATCCACCTGCGCCGTGCGTATGGGCATATCAATGCCGGCCTTATGGATGGCGTCAACTATCTGGTCGCACTTTTCCTTGCGGCGGCTTGCAATCATAAATTCGGTAAACACGTCGGCGTTCTTTGCTATCTTGAACGCAGCCACGGTGGCCACGCCACCTGCACCAATCATCAATACTTTTCCCATTGTAGTTGTTTTTTTTGAAGCCCCTCCTCACCTCCCCTGTGGGGAGGAACAGGCTACCTGTAATTCATTGGTTATACTAAATTTGCGCCCCTCCACGCAGGGGAGGATGGGAGGGGCTTCATTTCAGTTCCTCCGCGCGTATGCCGAGGGCACTCATGAGCGAGTAGCCGAGGATTTCCTGACGGAAGTTGCCGCCCGGCATGGGCTGCATGGCGAACACGGTGACGCGCTTGTCGTCATCAACAAAGCGCAGGGCCTGCCTCACGCTGTCATACATCCGCTCGGCGTCGGGCACTACCATCACGCGCTTCACCTCCTTCTGCCGGCACACGGCTGTCAGCACGTCGCAAATGAAATCTTCCTTGCTCACGAGGTCTTCAACGGGCAACGAACTGATGACAAACTCGCCGAGGTTGTCGCTGAAGGCCTTGCCGTCAAGCTCCTCGGCGTGGTCTGACGGCGCAAAGTTCCCCAGCCCGGCGTTACGCTTGTCGTGGATTAGCACTACTTGCGTCCTGCCGGCACCCTCACGCACGCCGCCGTCGAGCGCAACGCAGTCAATCCACCGTGCAAGGTCGGCGCGCGGCACACGGCGTTCAAGCATACGCTCAAAGTTCACCGTAAGGTCAAACGCCACCTTATCTATATAGTCGGCATCGGCCACGATGACGTTCTCGCACCATCCAGCCGTACCCATCATATTATTGTCCATTTAAGCAAACTTGTTTGTTAACCGCAATGCACGCCCCTGCACGCCGGCCAAAGCCTCGACGAGAAGCCGGGCGCACATTCCGTATCATGCAACAAAGGTAAGAAAAAAAACGACAGCACACAACTTTATGCCATAAATTCAACATACGTCAGTGCCTACGCCGCCGACAGCTTTGCAAGACATGGCCTTTCGGCACGCAAAAGGACACCTATTGGCACGCAAAAGGGCACCTTTTAGCACGTAAAAAGGCACCTTTCGCAAAGGTACTGGTATTCAGGCAGTTACGAAACAGCCACAAAACGCTTGATAAAAAAGACCATAGATTAACACCATTTAACGCTTCGGGGGGGGTAATTTACAGATATTAAATATCTTTGCATAAATATTTTTAAACTCAGAAAGGCCTTGCGTGCTAATGCACGACCGGCTTTCACGGCCTTACTTAAACAATCGTAAACATCAATCCGGGGAAAAGCCGGCCGGAAACAATTAACCTAACAAAACGTCATGAACAAGATTAACTTATTATCGAGAATGCTCAAGCCCGGCACTGTGTGCCTTGGTATTGTGATGATGCTGTCTGCCGGCGTACTGTCATCGTGCAGCGACGACAACGAAGGCAGCGTGCAGCCTCCCACCAACCTTGAGACTCCTGCCTACGAGAGCGTAAGCGCAAAGTATGAAATCACGTCAGGCGGCAACGGCATACAGTCAATCGAGCTCACAGCCAGCGGCAACTACATAGTGACCTACGAGCAGGGAGCAACAGTCCAGGCCTACACCATAAGCGCGGCGGCGCAGGGCAAGCCCGCAGCAAAGAACTTACTGGCATCAAAACCGGCCACGCGCGTGGGCGAACAGTACATCAGCGGCAAGTTCGTAAAAATCAGCGACACGGAGTTTATACTTGAAGGCTTCGGCTCAATCGTAATCGACGGAGCCGCCGACAATGCCTTCTCGATACAAGTTACGCCGTCAACGGGCGAGACGTACACCATGAACGCCGAGAAAGCCGCGACCATAGCCGACAGCGAAATGACCGGCGCTCTCTGCCGCACGTGGGACATCAACACCATAAGGATGACGCTCACGTTTAACGGCAACACTTACTTTGACAGTAAAGCACGCCCAACAAGCGAGTACGCACAGGTGTGGCGCGACCTCAATTCGGCAATGTCACGCCTTGAGGAACAGGTAACAGGCGAGCCGTCAGAGGGCGACTTCTTCGACATTCCCGAGTACACGCCGGCCGACATAGTGTTCACCAAGTCCGGTACATACATGGTGACAGCTACGGAGAGCTATCTCTCCGTGTCGATGTGGCAATGGGAGAACGAGGGCAACGGCATCATACGCTACTCACACGACTACGCCGACATGAACGACCCGCAATACTCCAACACCGTCAACGTGGCGTTCAACGGCAGCAAACTGACGATGAACGAGGTCAACCTTGAAGAAAGCGAGGACGGCATGAGCCTCAAAATCATGACCTACTACGAATGCTCGGAGGCAAAATAAACGCCTTGCCGACAAACACCACACGGCGGACGGGGAGCGGCCAAGAGGCTTTCCCCGTCCGCCGTCGTGGTTTCACGTAACACATAAAAACACCGAACCATGAGAAAACTGATTACATCCATCCTCCTGGCCGTCATCACCACCACGGCAACGCACGCCCAGGACGCAACAACCACGGGGCTCGTGCTGCAACTTACGACAGGCGAGACGACAACGTTCGTGCTTGACGAACAGCCGAAAATAACCTTCACCGACGGCAACCTCGTAATCACATCGCCGACATACACCACCAAATACCCCCTGGCCGGACTGCAACGCTACACCTTCAAACAAGTGCCGGCATCGCATATCACGTCACCCACCGCCGACAACCGGCCCTCAATAACGCAGACAGACGGACAAATCATTCTCGACAACCTGCCCGCCGGCACGGCTGTTACCGTCTACTCAATAGACGGCATGGCCCTATCCGCGCCCACAACCGCCCCCGACGGCCGCGCAACAATAGACACCTCGACCCTCACCTCAGGCGTGTACATCATTAAATACGGCAACAAATCACTTAAAATCAGGAAGCAATGAAAAAGACGATATTTATCCTACTACTTGCCGTCTTCTCAAACCTTGTATCACTGTTTGCCCAAGACCGCCAGCAAGCATTCTTCGTTTACCGCAACGACGGTGACTTCAACGTGTTCTTTTTCAGCAGCGTTGACAGCATCACTTACTCCAAGATAGACGTTGACAGCGTACTTTGCGAGGAGTATGTAACACAGGAAGTATGGACTGAAGACAGCGTTTTCCGCATACCGACAGCCGCCATCGACAGCGTGGCCTTCAAACCATTGCCCACCATCTACAAAGATAATGTGGAGGTGATAGATAAAGATTTGTTCGCTTACGTTATCTCTGTGGACTCTCTAACGATAAACTTTTCATCCGATTTGCCAAAAAGTATGACACCGAAAATCGGCCAAAAGCTCGTCAGGGAAGGCTTTGACGATACATTTCCCAACGGTTTTGGCGGTATCGTAAAAAGCGTTTCAACAGAAGGAGGGTATATTGTCGTTGACTGTGATTCCATCGGACTGGGCGAGATCTACGAACAATACTTCTACACAACATCGTTATATGCCAAAGATTTGGCTCAGGAACAGAGCAAGACACGTGCCATAATCAACCCCAATTCATATTTTGACGGTACAATAGACCTGCCTTCTTGGTCGGTTGACTTAAATGCCACCAAACTTGAAATCGAGCCCTCCAAAGACGCGACAATATCCGTTGGAGGAAATATCGGATACACGGTAGACCCATCATTGCGCATAAATTATTGCTTGATTTTTTCTAAAGACATAGGCAACTCGTTTACGCTTTCCGTTAAAGGGCGGTTTGATTACGACATTCACGCCGGCATAAGCGGAAGCATTGAACTACAAAAAGACTTCCCTGTATTAAAATATGCCAAGCCCAAAATATATCTCGGAGGCGGAACTTTCTTTTTCATCGACCCTGGCTTCTTCGTGAGAGCAACAGGCGATGCAAGCTTCAACCTTATATACAATGGTGCCATTGAAACCTACTTCTACTTCAAAGGTGACAGCAAATATAAGGAAAACCAGATTCCGCCTACATTTACCATCAAACCGGCAAAGGCGGACAAGCCTACGATAGAAAGTGAATTTAAGGGCACGCTAAGTTTATCTACCGGGCTATTTAACGGCTTTGCAGTTACGATAGGCCATGAAATCATTGACAAACTCGAATTTCGCGAAGAGGGGGGAATTAACTTAGAATACTCCGCAAAGCTCCCAACAAGTAATGGTGACTTTAACACCATAGCCTATGAAGCATTGAAAGAGCAAGGCCTTGAACTGTCGCTATATGAAGGGAAATCACTTGACCTCGATGTGTTCGACTTCAACTATCCATTAAACCTTCAACGAACAAGAAGCATCACGCTACTGTCAAAAAAATTTGTCCCGACGTTCAGCAACGTAAAGTTTGACAAAACAGGACAAGACATCAACGTAAAATTGTCAGCACAGACAAGCGAAGAAGTGCTATTTCCCGTTAAAGTAGGCTTTGCCGTATATGAAGACGAGGATGAACAACCCATTGAAACAAAATGGTACACCACCGAATACGAAAATCCTGAAACATTCAATGAATACGAAATAGACTTCGATATAATAAAAGCCAACAAAAAATATACGGCATACCCTGTGGTTGAATGGTCTGACAAGACACTGCCGGCCATACCGATGGTAGAAATATCACTTACCGCCGAGCCTATAACAGGAGCAGCAAGAAATATTAAGACCAATAGTGCGTTGCTAAGCGGACGGCTGGACGGATTCGTTGACTTGCTGGACGAAAACAGCAGGTACGGCTTTTTGTACAGCGGCACCAGCGACCCAACTATGGGAGGAATAACGATTAATTGCGAATTGGGGACTGACGGGACTATGAGTGCCAATGTCACAGGACTGAAACCGGGCACTACATATTATTATTGTACATTCCTTTATGCCAATGGGGAATATACATACGGTATCATATCATCGTTCGAGACAAAATCTTCAGACGAAATCGTTGACCTCGGCCTCAGCGTGAAGTGGCGCGGCTGGAACGTGGGGGCTACCACGCCAGAAGACTATGGCGACTACTACGCATGGGGCGAGACGGAAACGAAGGTCGCATATACATGGGACACGTATTTCGACAACCCTTACGGTGCAGACGGCTCATGGGTTGGCAGCCAGACGAACAGCGACATCAGCGGCACTGAACTTGACGCCGCGACAGCCACGCTCGGTCCGGAATGGCGTATGCCGACAAGGGACGAAATGCAGGAACTTATCGACGGGTGCGATTGGAATTGGACGCAGGTAAACGGAGTGTGGGGCTACGAAGTATCAAGCCGCACGAATAATAACAGCATCTTCCTGCCGGCGGCGGGCAACAATGACGGCTCAAGCGTCAACAACGCAGGGCAATACGGCGGCTACTGGACGGGCACCGTAGGCACGAGCACGAGCAACAGTCAGGCGGGCAACCTCTACTTCTTCGGCAAAACGCTGCACGCCGTGCAGTGGAGCAACCGCTATATGGGCCGCTCAATACGCCCCGTGACGGAGCAGTAAGCCGCGCAGGACAACTAAGCGACCTGCAACCGAAAACCACTATGGCAGCAGACGCCTTTCAAAAGAGGGTGTATCAAAATTCAGGTACACCCTCTTTTCATATCCAGTTGTGCCGAAAGTCTTTAAGCATTTAATG
>CALUGX010000088.1 GCA_944320285.1 uncultured Prevotella sp. | reverse complement strand
ATGCTCAACATGGGCTTCTCCGAGAGTATCGACGAGATACTCGCAGGCGTGCCGAAAGACCGCAACACGCTGCTCTTCTCGGCTACGATGAGCAAGGAAATAGAGAAAATAGCCCGCAACTACCTCACCGACCCGAAAGAGATAGTGGTGGGCAGCCGCAACGAGGGCGCCGAGCACGTCAACCACATTTATTATATGGTGAACGCCAAGGACAAATACCTCGCACTAAAGCGCATAGTTGACTACTACCCGAAAATATTTGCGATAATATTCTGCCGCACGAAGCGCGAGACACAGGAGATAGCCGACAAGCTGATACATGACGGATACAACGCCGAGTCGCTGCACGGAGACCTCTCCCAGGCACAGCGTGACCTCACCATGCAGAAATTTCGCCAGCATCTTACCCAGCTGCTCGTGGCCACCGACGTGGCGGCGCGCGGCCTTGACGTTGACGACCTGACGCACGTCATCAACTACGGACTGCCCGACGACATCGAGAGCTACACCCACCGCAGCGGCCGAACGGGCCGCGCCGGCAAGAAGGGCACGTCAATCTCGATTGTGCACAGCCGCGAAAAGTCGAAAATACGCGCCATAGAGAAGACCATAGGCAAGGACTTTGTACAGGCAGAGATTCCTTCGGCCGAGGAGATATGCAAGAAGCAGCTCTACAAGGTGATGGACCAGATAGTCAAGACCGACGTCAACGACGACGAGATAGCCCCCTTCATGGGCGACATCAACCGCTATTTCGAGTACATCGACAAAGAAGACATCATCAAGAAGATAGTCAGCCTCGAGTTCGGCAAGTTCCTTGCCTACTACGCCAACGCCCCCGAAATCAGCAAGCCCAGCACCAAGGGCGAGCGCAAGAAGGAACGCCCCAGCGACGAGCGCAAGCGCAACCGCAAGCCGGAGGCCGGATACCGCCGCCTGTTCATCAACCTGGGCAAGGCCGACGGCTTCTATCCCGGCGAGCTGATGCAGTTCGTCAACCGCAATATGCGCGGCGGGCGACAGGAAATCGGGGCTATCGACCTGATGGCGAAGATGTCCTACTTCGAGGTGCCTGAGCGCGACGCGGCCAAGGTTATGCGTGCACTCGACGGCACTATGTACCGCGGACGCCAGGTGCGCTGCAACGACGCCGACCGTGACCAGAAGCCGCAGCACGGACGCCGCGGCGACGACTTCGGCGGCGTTGACCACAAGAAGCGCCGCCGCGACAGCGAAGCCGGCGAGCGCAAGGAGCGCAAGCGCAAGAAGGCCGACGCCGATTTCAAGGAGAGCGGGCGCAAGGACGACTGGCAGCAGTACTTCAGCCGCAGGCCGCAAGACGTGAAGCTCGTGGGCGATGAGCCCGACTTCAGCGAGGAAGGATGGGCGCGCAGAAGACCGAAGAAATAAAAAAAGCCCCTCCTGGCCTCCCCAAGGGGAGGAGCGGGGATGCTTGACATACGAGCCGGGCGGCCATGTCCCCGATGGAACGCATGGCTGAAATATACGGAAACCAACCAAGCCCCTCCCTCCGGGGAAGTCGGGAGGGGCTTAAATGAAAAGCCATGAACAAACAAGTCTTTACCTTAATCATTGCATTGCTGGCCCCGATAGCCGGCCGTTCACTAACCACGCAAGAACAACCGTTAAGAATATACGTAGCCACCGACGGCGACGACCGCGCCGCCGGCACTGACGCCGCGCCCCTGAAGACCATTGACGCCGCACTGCGCCAGGCTCGCGAGGCACGCCGACTGGGCGCGCCCGACGCCTCGCACGGCATCGACATCATCCTGTGCGGCGGCGTCTACCGCCTTGACAAGCCCCTGTTCATACGCCCGGAGGACAGCGGCACGCCCGCGTCGCCGACCGTGTTGCGCGGCGATGAGGACGGCGGGACGGTCATCAGCGGCGGCGTAAGCGTCACAGGATGGCGCAGAGCCGACGGCGAGACACGTCTGCCGGCCGTGGCGCGGGGCAGGGTGTGGGTGGCCGACGCCCCCGTGCTGGGTAATAAAATAGTGTATGCGCGCCAGCTCTATGCCGACGGGCGCAAGGCCGTGCGTGCCACCCAGTTCGGCGGCCCGTATGCAATGGAGCGCATGGAGGCCTTCTCGCCCGAAGACGAAAGTATCACAATACCTACGCCGAAGATGGATTTGAGCAAGGCCGGACAGCTGGAAATGACGGTCCACCAGCGGTGGGCCATAGCCATACTGCGTGTCAGGGAAATGAAAGACCTTGGCAACGGACTTACCAAAGTGTGGTTTCACCAGCCTGAAAGCCGGCTTGAGTTCACACACCCCTGGCCCCAGCCGGTGATAGGAGGGGAGCGCGGCAACTCGGCTTACACGCTCACCAACGCCATCGAACTCCTTGACGAGCCGGGCGAATGGTACCAAGACTACCCGTCGGGGCGCATATATTATTACCCCGAAGACGGCAAGACGCCCGACGGGATGGACATAACCGTGCCCGCGCTGGAGCAGCTCGTAGAGATAGGCGGCACGCGCGAGCGACCGGTTAGCAGCGTAAGGTTTGACGGCATATCGTTCATGCACGCCGCATGGACGCGCCCCTCGCGTGAGGGCCATGTCACCCTGCAAGGCGGTTTCCGCCTGATTGACGCCTATAAGCTGGCCACGCCCGGCCTCTTCCACAAGGCCGAGCTTGAAAACCAGGCCTGGATAGCCCGCCCGGAGGCTGCAGTGTCGGCACAGTTCGCCACGAATATTGCCTTCACCGGCTGCCGGTTCAGCCACGTCGGGGCTTCGGCGTTGGACTTCCGCTATGCCGTAAGCTCCTCGCAGGTAACCGCCTGCACGTTCACCGACATCGGCGGCACGGCAGTCATGGCCGGCTCGTTCGGTGAGGGAGGTTTCGAGACCCACATACCGTATTCGCCCGCAGTGCCGGCAGACCTCTGCCGGGAGCTCGTAATCAGCAAATGCCGCATAGACGACGCCACCAACGAAGACTGGGGCTGCGCTGCGGTAAGTGCGGGCTACGTCAGCGACATCGACATAGTACAAAACGAAGTCTCGAACGTCAATTATTCGGGGATATGCGTAGGTTGGGGATGGACGGCCAAGGAGAGCTGTATGCAGGGCAACCGCATCACGGGCAACCACGTGCACGACTACGCCAAGATGCTCTACGACGCCGGAGGCATCTATACTTTGTCTAACCAGCCGGGCTCGGTGATAAGCGGAAACACCATCAGTCTGCCCGCCGATGCGCCTTATGCCACCAACTCGCGCGCCTTCTGCATTTACTTCGACGAGGCCACCGACGGCTTCACCGTCGAGGACAACGATATGCCCAAGCCCCTGTACGGCTACAACAAGCCGGGCCCGGAGCTGAAAGTGAAAGACGAAAAGTGAAGGACGAAGAATTCAAATGCAGGGGATTTGAAAGTGAAAAGTTAAAAGTGAAGAGTGAAAAATCCGAATGCAAGGGGATAAAGGAGCAGAAAACCGTGTCCGGCTTTAAGCTGATTGATAACAGGCTGATACCCGGACACTTAGCAATCAGCATCCTTTTACCTTGCAAAAGGACGCTAACGGGAGGGCAAAAGGGCACGAATTGCAAGGCAAGAAGCTATGTATTGAAATACAGAAAAATGTCTTAACTCCTTTAACTACCGGATACAACTCCTTTTAACTATTAAAAAAATAAGATATATGCTACCTACCAACTACTACCTGTTCGACTTCATGGACTTCGATGCCGGCCTAAAGCGCGACGAGTCGCTGTGGAAGGCCTACAAGCCTACCGCAGTCCGCGAGAAAGATGGCGACATCCTCATCAGTGTGCCGTTCCAAAAACAAGTGCTTGACAACGACATGGCACCCGACTTCAGCGTGCCCAAAGAAGAATATACGCTTGTCATCCGCCGGTACGAGCCAAAGATTTTGCGCCTTTTCATCGGTTTCGGCGAAGAAGAAATGACGGATTCATCGGAGATGCTCCAATACAGCGGGAGGATTAAGAAAACGCCTCTGAGCGTGGATTTCGCCGACGACCAATGGGTCGTCACCGACCCGCAGGGCACGGTGTGCGCCGTAATCAACATACAGCAGCCTGTGCTCGACCGCTGGAGCAGCCTTCAGCCTGACCCGCAGGAGACGCTCGACCTGCGCCTCTATCCCGACGGCGACAAGGAAATACGCCTCGCCGCCTACGACCACTTCTCGCCGCCGCGCTACGATGCGCTGCCACTCGGCTTCTGCAAACTTGACGGAAGGAAGGAGCGCGCCACGCTCTCGTTCGAGTGCAAGGCCGACGAATGCTTCGCCGGGACGGGCGAACGGTTCATGAAGATGGACCTGAGCGGGCAGACGTTTTACCTGAAAAACCAGGACGGACAGGGCGTCAACAACCGCCGCACGTACAAGAACATACCCTTCTATGTGTCGAGCCGGATGTACGGCACTTTCTACCATACCTGCGCCCACGCCAAGCTGTCACTCGCCGGCGTGTCAACGCGCTCCGTCGAGTTCATGAGCGAGCAGGCATTGCTCGATGTATTCCTCATCGGCGGTGACTCGATGGAGGAGATAATACGCGGCTACCGCGACCTTACCGGCTACCCCTCGATGCCCCCGCTGTGGAGTTTCGGCGTGTGGATGAGCCGCATGACATATTTCAGTGCCGACGAGGTGGACGGGATTTGCGACCGCCTGCGCCGCGAACATTACCCTTGCGACGTAATACACCTTGACACGGGATGGTTCAAGACCGACTGGCTCTGCGAGTGGAAGTTTAACGAGGAACGCTTCCCCGACCCTGAGAAGTTCATCCGCGGACTGAAGGACAAGGGCTTCCGCGTCACGCTCTGGCAGCTGCCTTATGTCGCCGAGGACGCCGAACAGATAGACGAGGCCCGTGAGCACCACTACATCTGCACCCTGACGAAGCAGCAAAAGCGCGAGGGCTCTAACTTCTCGGCGCTTGATTACGCAGGAACCATCGACTTCACCGACCCTGAAGCCACCGAGTGGTACAAGGGTTTGCTGCGTCGTTTGCTCAACATGGGCGTGGTGGCGATAAAGACCGACTTCGGCGAGAACATCCACATGGACGCCGTTTACAAGAACATGAGCCCCGAACTGCTCAACAACCTCTACGCCCTGCTTTACCAGAAGGCGGCTTATGAGGTGACCAAAGAAGTGACGGGCGACGGCATCGTCTGGGCACGCGCTGCCTGGGCAGGCTGCCAACGCTACCCGTTGCACTGGGGAGGCGACTCGTGCAGCTCGTGGGACGGCATGGCCGGCTCGCTCAAGGGCGGGCTTCACTTCGGCTTGTCAGGCTTCGCCTTCTGGAGCCACGACGTGCCCGGCTTCCACACCTTGCCCAATTTCATGAACTCGGTGGTAAGCGACGACGTTTATGTCCGCTGGACACAGTTCGGCGTATTCTCGTCGCACATCCGCTACCACGGCACCAACAAGCGCGAGCCCTGGCATTATCCGGCCATAGCCCCGATAGTTAAGAAGTGGTGGGACTTGCGATACAAGCTCATACCTTACATCCTCCGCGAGAGTGAGAAGGCCACGAAAGGCGGCTCGACGGTGCTCCAGGCCTTAGTGTTCCACCACCCGCACGACCGTCAGTGCTGGCACATCGACGATGAATACTACTTCGGCGACGACTTCCTCGTGGCCCCCGTGATGAACAGTGAGGGCAGGCGAGACGTCTACTTGCCCGAAGGCAACTGGGTAAACTTCTTCACCGGTGAGCGCATCAGCGGCGGCCGCTGGCTCTACGGGCTTGAAGTGCCCCTTGAGCTGATGCCCGTCTACGTGCGCGAAGGTGCGGTAATACCCGTCTATCCGGAGCACGTAGAGTGCACTGACGAGATGGATTTATCCAAGACCGTTGACCTCTTGATAGACGAGACGTTCGCGGGAATGGAATTGTAAGTATTAAACACCCACCACAACCCTCCCAAAGGGAGGGAGCTTGACTTGCTTTTGCCGGTCTCGGCGAACAATTTATCAAGCCTATCGGCATACTAAACTCCCTCCCTTTGGGAGGGTTGGGGTGGTTTTTTAAATTATATCATTATGTGGAAACAGAACCTTGAACAGACAAAACAGCATTACATAGACTGGTGGAACCACAAGGGCATAGTGCTCAATATGTGGGAACACTTCCAGACGGGCGTCGAGCCGCACGCCGACGTGCCGGCTCCGCCGGCCCCGAAGGACTTGAATCAGAAGTGGTTTGCCCCTGAATGGCGCGCCGATTACTTAGACTGGTACGTGGCGCACAGCTGCCTTAAGGCCGATATGTTGCCCGTTGCCAACACACAGCTCGGCCCCGGTTCGCTTGCGGCAATACTCGGCGGAGTGTTCGAGGGAGGTGAGGACACCATCTGGATACATCCCAACCCCGACTTCAACGACGACATAACGTTCAATCCCGAACATCCCAATTACCTGTTACACAAGGCCTTGCTCAAGGCCTGCAAGCAGAAGGCGAAGGGCAACTACTACGTCGGAATGCCTGACCTGATGGAAGGCATGGACGTCCTGGCAGCCATGAAGGGCACCGACAAGGTGCTGATGGACACCGTGACGCAGCCCGAAGTGCTGGAGCATCAGATGCAACAAATCAACGACATCTACTTCCGCGTGTTCGACGAGCTGTACGACATCATCCGCGAGGGCGACGAAATGGCCTTCTGTTACTTCTC